>CAZCWQ010000100.1:0-11351 GCA_964502365.1 uncultured Desulfobacterales bacterium
CATGTTTCCTCATTAAATACAGCATAAATACCTCGCAACCTTGATGCTGAAATACGTTCTAATGTGAGAGTTTAGCCTTTTGAAAAAAGCTCGATTTTGCTCAATGTCGTTCACAAAGTGGCCTTTTTCAAAGCGCTAAAGTGTTACGTCTTAATTAAGGGCTTTTTAGTCCAAAATGATTCAGGAGTCCACCTGCGACTACTACCACCCTTTCTTTTTCATCCAAATCGATGCTCACATCAAAGCTATTTCCCTGCGTTGCATTCACCACACGAAGGATTGTCTTGTCACTTCCCACCGAGCTTGCCGCATCCTCAACAATGAGCTGGTCGCCTAGCTGAATCCTTCCCAAGTCCGCAGTTCTTGACAAGACCATAGGCAAAATGCCGAAGTTGATGAGGTTGGCATGATGGATCCGGGCAAAAGAAAGGGCCATGACGCCTTTGATCCCCAAGAACATAGGAGCAAGGGCTGCGTGTTCGCGGCTCGATCCCTGCCCGTAGTTCCTACCGGCTACAATGAAACCTCCGTTCTTTTCCATGGCCCTTTTTGCAAAACCGGGATCGTGATGAGAGAAAACGTATTGTGAAATAGCAGGCAGGTTTGACCGCAAGGACATAACGTGGGCACCAGCAGGCATGATGTCGTCCGTGGTGATGTCATCGCCCAAGCAAAGCAACACCTCACCCTTTAAATCTTCCGGCATGGCTCGGCCCTGTGGAACGGGTTTGATATTGGGGCCTCGCACTATTTCAACGGTTTCAGGGTTGTCTGAGGGCCTCAAGAACATGTGATCGATAGCCGGGAAAACCTGTGGCAATGCCAAAGAAGGTGGATTGCCAAAGGATCTGGGGTCAATGATCTTGCCCCTTAGGGCAGAGACAGCAGCCACCTCAGGACTGCACAGATAGAGCTTCGCACTCAGAGTTCCGCTGCGACCCTTGAAATTTCGATTAAATGTTCTGAGGCTTACCCCATCGGTTTGAGGTGATTGTCCAATTCCGATGCAGGGCCCGCAGGCGCATTCCAGTATTCGAGCTCCAGCATCTATTATGTCTTTCAACGCCCCGCTTTCGGCCAGTGCAGCCAAGACCCGCCTGGAGCCCGGTGATATGACAAGACTCGTGTGTCTATGGGCAGAATTTCCTTTCAGGATGGCAGCAATAGTTGCAAGATCTTTGTAAGAGGAGTTGGTACAACTGCCGATGGCCACCTGATCCAATGCAAGTCCTGCAATCTCTTTTACTGAACAAACACGATCCGGCATATGAGGCTGGGCTACCAAGGGTTCCAGTTCGGAAAGATCAATTGTTATGACTTCGTCATACGAGGCATCGGGATCAGCTGCAAGGGGCTTAAAGTCCTTTTCCCTTCCCTGGGATTTCAGAAAAGCTAAGGTAGCTTCATCACTTGGAAAAATGGAAGTGGTGGCCCCTGTTTCGGCGCCCATATTCGTAATCGTAGCGCGTTCTGGTACCGAGAGTGTTGACACTCCCGGGCCCCTGTATTCAAAGATGCGTCCTATGCCTCCTTTAACGGAAACACGACGCAGCAACTCCAGGATGATGTCCTTTGCAGCAACCCATGGGCCAAGTGCCCCTTCCAGTCGTATCAAGACCACTTCCGGGCATCTTAGTCGGAAAGGTTGGCCTGCCATGGCCATGGCTACATCAAGGCCGCCAGCCCCTATGGCAAGCATTCCAATGCCTCCTGCTGTGGAGGTATGACTATCCGAGCCGAGCAGTGAGTCGCCCGGAATCCCAAATTCTTCCAGGTGAACCTGATGACAGATACCATTGCCTGGGCCTGAAAATGTTATTCCGTACTTGGCGGAAAACGACTGGAGAAATCGGTGATCATCACTGTTTTGAAATCCGGACTGGAACGTATTGTGATCTACATAACTCACCGATTTCCTGGTGCGCACTCGAGGGATGCCAAGGGCCTCAAAGTGTAAGCACGCCAAAGTACCCGTAGCGTCCTGTGTGAGGGTCTGGTCGACCAGAAGCTCCATGGGATCCCCTGCTCGGGGAGTGGGGGATAGCCCGTGGGCCTCAAGGATTTTTTCAAACAGGTTCTTGCCTGACACAATCTGCCTCCGGACAAAGATATAGCCCATCGTCTCAAGGATGGGCTATGTCTTTACTTAACATCGAAGCACACATTCGTCAACGGCGAGACGACACTGTGACACATTTTGCCGAATGTCTCAATGCCTGCGTGAATTTTGCATGTGAGGCAAGAGAAAATATACTTCAATCACTTTTAGACGGTTGGTGGTGTAAGGAATTTGTGGGAAACCTATGACCGCAGGTCGGGGTGCGCATCTGGGTCTTATGCACTTCAGCCTGTTAGTTGTAGAATGCGTGCTCTTTGTGTCAGAAAACAAATAGACAATCGGGCCTTTTCACAAGGCGAACGCCGCAACGCACGACATTCTAGCTCCGGTTGGCATGATGGCGTGGTTGTTCGAGTTAGGAAACGGAGATATTTATTTCAGATGATTGGCCTTTACGCAGCCTGCAAGGTAGACGCCCTGCCTCATCCATATGTAGGCACCATTGCCTGTACTTGCATTTCAATTGGTCACAATATGCGCCTGCCTTGCCAAAGCAGTCAAAGTTCCCCTCGTGCAATTGTTTCTTGTGAATCGTGGGAGAGGCAACCTCTATGAAGCATGATCTGCACAGGGAAGAACTGAAATCGTCAGCCCCCCAAGGAATGGCGGAATCCTTTTCCCATTCCTTGCCGCACTTTATACACTTTACGCGCAGTCTGTTCATGGCCTGGATGACGCACAATATCAAATCTGGTTCTTTTGCAATGTATGCTCCGAATTACAGTTGAGTATTTTCAATTACAAACTTGCCTCGGATTTTGTGGGTATTGTGACTTAGAACTCGCACACACAATAATCGGTAACACAACAGAGTGAGCCTTTAATGGCACATCCTGCCTACCTGTTCCTCTATTTCCAGAGCGCAGGCAACCTCTTCCGAGTCAGGCACGTCTATGTTGATAGTGTCGGTTGCTAAGTCCACCTCTATAGTACCTCCGTGGCTCTCCACAATTGACCGAATCAGATACAACGACATGGCGCGAAGCTTGGTCTGTTTGCTTGTTGCCCAAACATAGTCTGCAGGCACATGTTCGTCATCAATCGGGCCCGGCGTGTCTGATTTACTCAAGTCACCTTCCTGCCTCATGATGAAAACTCCTTTTGCCGATTGAGTTGGTTCACTACCTTGGTGTATATATCGGCATATTCGATAGGAAACTGAAGAAGGGATTTTGCAAGAACTATGCCGTTCATGCTCGCAACGGATAAGGTGAAGCCTGCCAGCCCTTCCGGGCGGGGGTTCTGCCTGATGGTAGTGCTCCGCGGGCAGGGAGCACACCGGTCACACGTATCGAAAGGGGTTGGTACAAGGGCAAACAAAAAGGAGGGACAGAGAAAAAAGCAGGGGCTCCAACATTTCCAATGCAGGCATTCTAATCCACAAGCACAGGCTCCCTTAGAATCATGGTGATTGCATCCGCAGCGGCCCGAGCGATGGCGGGGTATACTTCCGTGAGCGAGGCAATCTGTCTTAGATTGTCGGCCGTCCGTGTTATCAGCATGGCAAGGTCTCCCTCTGCCATGCTCGCAATATCAAGGACTTTCTCCCACGGCTCTCGGTTGGCCCATGCATAAACGGTGGCAGCAGGCCACAGCGCCATAGGTCTCACTTCAAATCCTCGCACGACCTTGCGCTCCACAAGGGGGGTAAGCCTTTTATTCATCCTGTCATAGGCCTTCATGAGTCGACTTGGGACTACTGCTTCGTCCAGCTTTTCCTCCACGTCACGGTCATGGACAAAGGGCGCCACCAAGGCTGCCAGTAAGGCCGGGGCGGAATCTGGAAAGACCCCTGCACGCAACCCCTCGGCAATCATCAGAGGCTGGTCGAGTCTGAGCTGAGATGCCCACACACCGTCACGAGTCAATTTGTTTTCTTCAGTAACAAAACCCTCATCCTTCAGGAACGCGACACGTTTCAAAAAATCATTCCACAAGCGCATGCGTACTGCATTGGCACTGTCCCACCACACAGCGAAGTCCTCAAGGGTCCGTCGGAGTGTTCCCCTCGTCTTGCCGTGACAGGTTCTGAAATGGTAGCAATGCGTGCAGATCAGGCTGTCAAGTTCCTGTTCGAGAAAATGGGCGCGGCGTTTCAGTGGTCTTAGTTCTGAAAGCTCCTTTTCCCCCAGAGGCAAAGACTCTAATGTCGGCGGGACTTCCCCTTGAGCGATGTGAGCCAATAATGCCCTGAGTTTACGTGGATCATTCATTGGGGGCAAGTCCAGCACCCTGTCGAGAATTTTCGAAACCCGTTGGGGCCGATACCACTTCATCTTTACATGCTTGCCCCGCAAGGCATGCTTGGCCTTAACCCGGCAAGCCAATATACCCTGTTCATCCCGTTTCACTCGCGGTTCTATCGCACAATACATCCTGCCGCGATGGTCCAGAAAAAGCCGTCCGGGCACTAGGTTTGCTACCCTGGAGAGCTTCGATTCGGACCTCTTGAGCGTCCGTTTCAGGTCTGCGAGTTCTAAGATTATACCACGTCGTTGCCGGATCAGACTGAGGACAAACTCCGGCCCGGCGCACAGACTGTCAGAGAGGAGTGCCATCAAGCTCCTGCCGGCCTCTTTGAGCTTGTGTTCTAATCCTGGTCGCCGGTTTACCAGGTTCACATATGTGGCGAAAGATCTCTCAAATATCTCCTTTATCTGATCAAGGCTATGTGACAAGAGCAGGTTCAAAACCATGGAAAAATCGACCTTGATTTGGCTGAGCACATCTTCAGGCGGAGCCGCGTAAAGATCAGCAATTAGCCTAACATCCATGAATTTTCCAGGAATGACCAGAGCAAAACCGATCCGGTCTTTGCCTCGCCTGCCAGCCCTGCCTGTTGTCTGGTGAAATTCGGTGCTGTTCAGAGCCACAAATTCGCGACCATCGTACCGGTCTGAATTCAGGAACACTACGCTTCGGGCCGGGAAATTCACGCCCGCAGCCACTGTGGAAGTAGCAAAGACCGCGTCTAGTAAGCCCTCGGTCATCAGCCGTTCGACGACGAGTTTCCACAGAGGAAGCTGTCCACTGTGGTGCGCTGCCACGGCCGCATTTCTCAGATGTGACATCTGTCGGTGGCTTGCCAGGCGGGAATGTCCTTCGATCAGTTCATCAATCCTTTTGCTCAAGCCAATGCGCTCCTGTGCACCTCGACCCAAACTATCGGTGCACCGGTCAAGCGCCACATCACAGTCTGCTCGGGACTTCATAAAAAAAATGGCAGGAAGGAGATCGTACTTTCTTAAGACCAGCATGATCTCTCCAAAAGGTGGAAGGCTTCGGGGAGAGGCGAGGACCGGAGGGTTTGGGCCATTCAGATATGCCCTGACCTTCTTGTCTATTCCCTTGGACTCTATGAGGGGAAGGAGCCTGCCGGAAGGATGAAAAAACATAGGAAACAGGGGAACTGGCCGTGCCGTTTCTTCCACTACCACGCAGGACTTTGACCGGATGGATTCAACCCAATCGGCAATCTGCCTCGCATTTCCTATGGTGGCCGACAGGAGCAAGAGATGGACCCGCACAGGCAGGTAGATTATGACCTCTTCCCACACGACGCCACGATCTGGGTCTCCCAGGAAATGAGCCTCATCCAGGATCACAATGTCCGCCTCCAGGTCCGTGCCCTCGTGCATGGCGTCATAAAGCTGATTCCGCAGAATTTCTGTTGTCCCTACAATAATAGGGGCATCGGCATTTTCCTTACGGTCTCCTGTCAATATGCCCACCCGGTCGGGCCCGAATTCCGCACTGAATTCCAGTAGCTTTGAGTTGGTCAGAGCTTTCAGCGGAGACGCGTACCATGCCCTACCCCCCTTGCTGTTTATTCGACGAATCGCCTCCTGGGCTATCCACGTCTTTCCAGAACCCGTGGGGGTTGAGACCAAACAGTCGGACTTGCAGACGGCAGCAAGAGCCTTCAGTTGAAAGGCGTCCGGCTTGAAGGTTTTTCGGGCTGGGGTACCGATCTTGGCGAATACCTTTTTTAGGCGGGCATCGGCACTCGGTTGTATCCTATGAATATTCTTAGGCTTACGATTGCCTGCCCTGTGCCTATCAACAACACGGTCTCGCCGCATCTTTGTGAATCGAGTCTTTCGCAATTTGTGACAAATTAGGTTTTAAGTAACAGTTCAGCCTTTTGAAAAAAGCTCCTTTGTGCTCAATGTCGTTCGCAAAGCGGCCTTTTTCAAAGCGCCAAAGTGATAAGGTTTTGAAAACATCGCTCAGTCTATCCGTTTGCCAAGGCAAAAATGATGAGCGATTTTGGGTAATCTGTTAACTGTGTGCTCAAAAAGGCACAATACCGTGTCAGGATAACATGATTGCGTTAAATAGAAAACCGCACGTGCCGAACACACTGTTGATGGGCGGGCTCCTTGCCTGCGAAGCACCGTCATTAGGCAGAACTACTCGCTCGGGCGGAGATGCGGCGGGGACTTCCCTGTTGAACCATATGGACATGAATGATAGAGTTAAATCATGCGAGCTGTTATTCAGCGGGTATCTGGATCTAAGGTTGAGGTGTTCAACGAGTTGGTAGGTCAAATTGGCCCTGGGCTTCTGGTGCTATTGGGAATTTCGCGTTCTGATGAGGAGAAGGATGCCGATTATCTCACGGATAAGATCGTGCACCTGCGGATTTTTGAAGACGACGAAGGCAAGATGAACCGTTCCCTCATTGAAAGAGGTGGCGAGATAATGGTTGTTTCGCAATTCACTCTCTTTGGTGACTGCCGCAAGGGCCGCCGACCGTCATTCATAGAGGCGGCCCCGCCAGACAAAGCCGAGGAGCTTTATGCGTACTTCGTGGGTCAACTGCAATCAAAAGGGATTACCATAGCCACAGGTCGGTTTGGAGCGATGATGAAAGTCTCCTTGATCAATGATGGGCCTGTTACACTGATTATCGAAAGCAGATAAAGGCCAGCACCACGCCATGGTTGATAAATTGTACAGAGACCAAGGACCGGTGGAACCTCCGCCATGCATGATCTATGTGGACAAAGAAGGGGCCTGGTTTCATAACGGCACGCCTATCATCCGTCGTGAACTCGTCCTCCTCTTTTACCAGTGCTTACATCTGGACGAACAAGGGCATTATGTCATCAAGTTCAAGGATCAAGTATGTCGTGTAGAGGTTGAAGACACGCCATTCGTGGTCCTCAGGACGGTTTTTGTCCCTGCTTTTGGCGACGGAAAAAGAGAGCGCTTCGTTCTTCATCTTATTGATGACACCAAGGAAGATCTAGATCCCGACACCCTTTCTATTGGACCCAACCATGTCCTTTACTGCAAGATCCGCGACAAGAAATTCACTGCTCGTTTTTTGCGGTCCAGCTACTATCAACTTGCCCAGCATGTTCAAGAAGAGCCTGGTACAGGTAGATACTTTGTCTCCTTGAACCGCAAGAAGTACTACTTAAATGAAGAGAGCGAGACGAGGTAATATGCAAATCGTCATGTGTAATAAAATGGTCATGACGAAGCTGTGGGTGGTATTTCTGCTGTTTGCATCGGCAACCAGCATGGGATGTCTGGGCAAGCAGGCCGTGCATGGCACCAAGCCAGCCAGGGTAACCACTGGCAAGACTTACACCTTGGCCGTGCTTAAGTTCTATGGTCCATATGGAGAGACCATCAGGAACCATATATATGAGCAACTCGCCGAGGCTCAGCGTTTCACGCCCATTGCCACTCCTGTAGATCTCCGCTTGGATACAGTTATATACAACGAAGTATATAACTCCCATGTCTTTCGGACTCTTGAAGCCTTGGGGGCTGATGCCGCCATAACAGGACGCGTCACCGTTGAGGTCCTTGACATCCCTGGCACTGATCAGGTGCAGGTAAAGGAAAGGACTAGTCATTACAAAAAGGAAAAAAACGTTTATGGCAAGTGGGTTGATGTGGAAATCAAACGGACTGTCATTAGAAACGTGCCTTATGTACTTCGCAAGGCCGCGCTCACTATGGCATACAAGGTGATAGACCTGGGGGCCAAGGGAGTGATTGCCACTGGAAAGCTCACAGAAAGTTGTGAGGAAAAGTTTGGTGGTGACAAGGAGTGTTCCTTGGACCATAGGCTGGGCAACCTTCCGCCTGCAAGTTCAACAATGGATACGCTCTGCGAAAGCATCGCCACCAAATTGGTTGCAGAACTTTCCCACACAAAACTTGCCAATGCTGCCATGGCCGATGAAGGACAAGCAGCATGGTGAAACAAGGAGTGACATCAACAAGCGGTAGCGCCCGGAAAGAGGGCATGACAAGAATGCAACATACTGTTGGACAAGTTTACAACTATTAATAGAAAGGCGGTTAAGAAAACACATGAGGAGTAAATTGGGCAAAAAGAAAGTGGAAGGGCTCAGAAAACGGCTTGTGCGCAAACCACAATCGGTTTGGGATGTCCTTGGGCCAAGGGAGAGGAAGAAAGCCTTCGAATACGCTGAACGATACAAAGAATTCCTCGACGTGGCAAAGACAGAGCGGGAGGCCGTGGGGATGATCGAAGCCTCTGCCAGAAAGAAAGGTTTTAAGAAGATCACGGAGGCGGGGCCGGGCAGGAAATTCTATCAGATCAACAGGAACAAGAGTATAGCCCTTGCCGTTCTTGGCAAGAGACCGTTGGCCTCAGGGCTCAACCTTGTGGTTTCTCACATCGATGCACCCCGTCTTGATATCAAACAAAATCCGCTCTATGAAGAGGTGGATCTTGCGTTTCTGAAAACCCACTACTATGGCGGCATCAAGAAGTATCAGTGGCTCGCCCGACCCTTGGCCATTCACGGAACCATCCTTAAGAAAAACGGGACAGCTCTTGACGTTAAGATAGGTGAAGCTGAGAATGATCCTGTGTTCACTATCGCCGATCTGTTGCCTCACCTATCTAGAAAGGTCCAGGCTGACAAGAAGGTCTCTGAAGCCTTTGAAGGGGAAAAGCTAAATGTCTTGGTGGGAAGCCTGCCTCTTGGAGATGACGAGACCAAAGAGCGGTTTAAGCTCGGTGTGCTCGGATATCTTTTCTCGGCCTATGGTCTGATTGAAGAAGATCTGATGAGTGCTGAAATAGAAATTGTGCCTGCGGGCAAAGCCCGTGACGTGGGATGGGATCGGGGACTTGTTGGCGCTTATGGTCAGGACGATCGTGTGTGCGCCTGTGCATCCGTTGAGGCAATGTGGGAAGTTAAGTCCACGGATGCAACAGCTGTGGCCCTTTTTACGGACAAGGAAGAAATCGGCAGCGACGGTAGCACGGGGGCAAAATCTCGTTTCTTGGAAGACTTTGTGGCAGGGCTTTTCGAGGTGACCGGCCAGGAGGCAACCGGAAGAGCGCTCAGGTCATGCTTGATGAATTCGAAGGCCCTATCTGCTGATGTGAACAGTGCCCTAGATCCTGACTATCAGGAGGTCCATGAAAAACGTAATGCAGCGAGGATAGGATACGGTGTCTGCATCACCAAGTTTGCGGGCTCTGGTGGTAAATATGGTTCCAGCGATGCCAACGCAGAGTACCTGGCCGAAATTCGAAAACTCTTTAACGACAACAAGGTCGTTTGGCAAACAGGCGAACTGGGTAAAGTAGATGAAGGGGGTGGAGGCACGATTGCCAAGTTTCTTGCCATCCACGGCATGGAGGTCCTGGATTGTGGAACGCCGATACTCTCCATGCACTCGCCCTTTGAGATAGCAAGCAAGGCTGACATCTACATGACCTATAAGGCGTATCGAGCGTTCCTTAACAGCAACTGAGCGGGGACACAACAGGTTCAAGGAGAAGCTCAGGCGGTAGAGGCTTCACAATATCTTGAAGTGGAGGTAGGAGATGCGGTGATTAAGTGTGCCCTTGCGTGACCAGGTGTGTCAACTTTATTCCTTGGTCAGAGTCTCTTGAAGGCACAGACTTGCCGCAAATGCAATGATCCCACAGGCGAAAAGCACAAGAAACGCTTTCTCGTAACCGACCAGAGTAAAGGTCCCATCCGCGTGGTCTCCGCTTTCGAGGAGATATCCCAACAGTGGTTGAAAAATGGCCCCTCCAGCAAAGGGGAAAATGTTGACCAGCCCCGTGGAGGTCCCTGCTATTTGTACAGGAAAGAGTTCCTTGGTGGTCGTAAAGCCGATCACTACGATGGCACTGGAAAAGATGCCGAGCCCGAGACATATCAGGTATAGACCTGCAATAGGCAGCTCACTGGTGTAGAAAGCCAAAAGCGCAGTCAGGCAAAGCAAGACAAAGCTTGACAGAACGAGCACCGGTTTTCGCCCACGGAAGACTCGGTTGGACAGGAAGCTAAGCATCGGGCTTCCCACGATCATGCCGATGGCCAGCATGGAGAGGACCTGGCCTGCCTGGGCTTTTGTGAACCCATAGACCTGCATAAGATAGGGGCCTCCCCACAACCCGCCAAAAGAGAAAAAAACAGCACAATCAAAGAAAAACCAAATAGCTACTGGCCAAAATCGCGGGTAAGTGACTACCTTTTTCATGCCTTCCAATAGCCCAATAGCTTGTGGACTTAGCGCTGAAGGCTCTGAAGGTGAAGGCCAGCCCAGATCAGCTGGCCGGTCTCGAACAAAGATCCACACAAGCATTGCCAGCAGCAGCGTGATAATGCCGACAACCACAAAGGAATAGCGCCAACCAATCCAGGTACTGAGCAAGGCTAGGGGGGTGGCTGCGGTTAGCGTACCTATGCCACCCATTGCCATGAGAATGCCGGTCATGGTGGCGAACTCCCTGATACGAAACCATTCTGCCAGCGTCTTCATGGTCGGGACAAAGAGCATGGAGACGCCTAGCCCGACCAGGGTACGCCCCACTATCGCCCACCACAGAGAGGGCGCTAAACCCAGTAGCAAGGAGCCGATGAAGGCTACAACGAAGAACAGCGTAATGGTCCGCCTGGGCCCCCAGGAATCAGAAAGGAGGCCAGCGGGTAGCTGCATGAGCGCATACGGGTAGAAATAGGCCGAACTCAGAAGCCCCAGCAGAGCCCCTCCAGCGTGGAGATCGCGCATCATGTCGATAGCCACCACTGCTGGGCAGAGACGGTGGAAATAGACCAGGATATAGCTTAGGGCCAAAACCCAAAAGATAAGCCACCTGTAGCGAAGTGCTTTGTTTATAAGATCGGGCACCTTACGATTCTTTTCGGTTGAAGCGCATGCAGCAGACAATAATTCTGTCAGCCTTTACGTAATTATGCCCCAAATGTCAAGCCGA
>CAZCWQ010000101.1:0-11134 GCA_964502365.1 uncultured Desulfobacterales bacterium
CCAGCCACCACTTCAACCTGGTTTTTTGACTCCATTTTGCAGGCATATAACAGTTTAATCTAACACATAAGCGCCCTGAGACCTTTGCAGAACCTTGCCTCGCTCTTTGATATGAGGTTTTTGACCCATCTACGAGCTCGCTGACTAAATCGCAAGAATTCGGCCTAAGGGCCTCAAACAGCTTGCAATTTGCCCACCAGAGTGGGCCGTTCGCTTCGCCCGGATGGGTGCCCCAAAAACCTCATAATTGTCGCTTTCCGAGGTTACGCAAAGCTCTCGCCCTGAAAGGACTAAACTCATACAGACCCATCACTTGTTAGAAAGCAATTCAAGTGCAACCTCTGCAGCTCGTTTTGAGGCACCACCGGTCCCCAAGAGCTGTGCAACACGTTGCAGTTGGCGCCGCATCTCAGCAAGCCTCTCATCATCTCTCAGCATCTGCAAGGCCTGGTGTGCGATCTTTTCGGCTGAGGCTTCATGCTGAATCAACTCTGGCACTATTGGTCTTCCAGCCACCAAGTTGGCCAGCCCAATATGTTTTACCCTAATCAGGCGCTTCCCAAGCCAGTAGCTAAGACCCGACACTTTATACACGATGATCATGGGCGTACCCGCTATGGCCGCCTCCAATGTTACTGTCCCAGAAGCTGTTATGAGCAATTTTGCTCCATACAATACGTCTTGAAGCCCGTCCAAGACGATCTTAAACCTTGTGGCACCCTCAGAGGCAATGGCTTGCACCAACTGCCTGTCTACCGAAGAGGCCACAGGTATGGCAAATCGGATACCAGGAATCTGTTTGGATAGAATATCTGCCACCTGCACCATAGTCGGAAGAAGGCGTGCGACCTCCTCGTTACGGCTTCCCGGCAACAGCCCGATCAATAAGCCATCCAGCCCAAGATTTTGCTTTGCTTTCCCAGACATCATGGCTGTGGTGCCGTCCAGCAAAGGATGCCCAACAAAGCTCACCGGAATATCCCATTTCTTGTAAAAGCCTGCCTCAAAAGGGAAGATCACAACCATTTGATCAACCACCTTCTTAATCTTTCTCACCCGCCTGGGCCGCCATGCCCATATTTGAGGGCTAATGTAATACATGACAGGAATTCCAAGCTTTCTGGCCACAGTAGCTACACGGAGATTAAAATCGGGAAAATCGATCACAATAAGAAGTGCAGGGTGATGTGTTTTGAGGTCTTCTTTGGCAATCCTGAGGGCACTGAAAAGGGTCTTGAGCTTTGAAATGGCCTCCGAAATCCCGACAACAGCTATTCGAGAATTATCAACCCTTATACGAACACCTGCTTTTTGAAGAGCACTGCCGCCGATACCGAAAAACTCGACCCTTGGGTCTAGGGCATGGATAGCCTCAACTAGACGTGCACCGTGAATGTCGCCGGAAGCCTCTCCGGCAATAATCATGATTTTTTGTTTTCCGTCCATAACTTGCCGACGAATAGGCTCGTGCTGTCACAGTATTGTCGAAGAGTTGTGACTTCGCGGTTTGTGTTGAGGCTTAGTCTGCAGGAAAGATCCTTGAAGGAAGACACAAACGATGGGAAGGCACGCTCAGGACCTATATTGATCCACTGTCTGCAAGGACCTTTCTGTTGGCTACCTCAATCTGCTCAATGATGTCTAGGGCAACACGCAGAGCATTTCGCCCGTCACGCCCCGAGACCAACGGAGCCTGTCGGGTCCTTACTGACTCGACAAATGACCCAAGTTCAGCCTGCAAAGAATCGGCTTTTTCAAAGGTGGATCGTTGCATGGACATCCCTGGAATCGGCAGGTCGGTTCCTTGGCCATTTTTTCGGATGACAATAACATCGTGATTTGCATAATCCACCGAAATGTAAGTATCTTTCTGAAAGATACGAACTTTTCGCATGTTTTTCATAGAAATGCGGCTGGCAGTTACATTGGCAACACAGCCATTCTCAAAAATCAAGCGGGCATTGGCTATATCCACCCTGGAAGATATGACCGGAACGCCGGCCGCATGAATGCTCTTGAGTTCGGACTTAACAAAGTTCAGTATGATATCAATGTCATGGATCATTAAATCCAGAATAACATCCACTTCCGTTCCCCGTTCATTAAAAATGCTTAAACGGTGTGACTCAATAAACAGCGGCCGGTTTACCACCTTTCTCAGAGCTACTACCGCGGGATTGAAGCGCTCCAGGTGGCCCACCTGAATGATACAGTTGCCGGCATCAGCCACTTCTATCAGAGCATCCGCTTCCTCGAGAGTCTCTGCCATCGGCTTTTCCACCAGAACGTCCACCTTATTCTCTAAGAAATCACGGGTAATAGGAAAATGTGCAGGCGTGGGCACCACCACGCTTATTGCGTCCACTCTGCCCATGAGATCCCTGTAGTCTGTTAACGCCTCTGTCCCAAGCCGTTTGGCTATATTTTCTGCCCGTTCCGGCACAATGTCGACCACGCCTACAAGCCTAACATCTTTCATGTTGACATATTTCTCGGCATGAAACTTCCCCAGATACCCGACTCCTACGACTCCAACACGTAAAGGTTCCATGGTTTTATTCTAATACTCTCCAGCGTTTTGAAAAAAGCCGTTTTGCGAATGACATTAAGCAAAAGCGACCTTTTTTCAAAAGGCTAAGTCCTTCGGTTCATAAGTTCGATTACGAACCTATTTACTCAGGACTTAGTGCTGAGTGAGCAACTGCTTTGAACTAATCCGACAAAAATATGTCGTCGTATTTGCGAATCGAAGCACTAAGCTCTCACACTCTGTTCTATGGCAATAATGGCAATCCCGTGTTTATTGGCAAGGGCCACCATCTCTTCCTCATCAAAAACCACCGTCTTGCCTGCCTCAACGGCCAAGACCGAGGCTTTAACATCAAGCATTGTCTGGATGGTCTTTACACCCACAGCCGGCATGTCAAACCGCATGTCTTGGTTGGGCTTGCTTGCCTTCACAACAACCGTTTTCTTACTTCCAAGTTCTCCCCCCCGTCGTATTGTGGCATCGGTACCATCAATCGCCTCTACTGCCATCACTGAGCCGTCCCTAACTACCAGTGTCTGACCAATATCCAGTCTTCCAATCTCTCTGACTATACGCCATCCGAAACGCACGTCAGCCATTTCTGACTTGGAGGGCTTCCGCTGTGTCCAGCACCCTTTCCGGGCTAATAGCTCAGGCAACAGGAAGGTGGCAGAGCGGATTATGATCCCCTCTTTCTCCAACTCTCTGGCAAAAGCGCGCAGGAGACCATCGTCCATCGTATGATTCATGGTAGCCAGAACCTTCAGGGCCTTCATGTCTGGCCTGACATCCAAAAACATCTTGGTCTTGGTAATGGCCCCTGCCATTACAGCGTCTTTGACGCCATTAGTGTTAAAAAATTCAATGAGAGGTTTCACCTGTCCAAGCCTGATCCACCTTACGGCCTCAACAAGACCCTCTAACCGAGGCTCTGTCTCTCCCAGATGGGCCACCGCGTACACCTGCAACCCTTGTCTCTCCGCCGCCCTTGAGAAAATGATTGGAAACTGACCACTGCCCGCAATGAGTCCGATTCGTTTCACAGTTACACGTTACTTGCCACTGGTCATAACCTTACCTCGTCACCCCCCGCTGAGAAGACTTGATAAATTCCACGAGATTAATAACCTCTGGACACCCGTCGACCTCAGCGGTGACCCTTTCAATAGCTTCGTTCAGGGTTATCCCTAGCCTGAACAGGATACGGTAGGCCTTCTTTAGGGCCAGGATTGTCTCTGCTGCAAAATCATGGCGCTTCAACCCTATCGTATTCAAGCCGTACAGTCTTGCCCGGGGGGTACCCTGGGCAAGCACGTAGGGGGGGACGTCCTTTGTGACTCCGCTCACGGCTCCCACAAAGGCATAGTCTCCTATCCGGGCGAATTGGTGGACAGCCACAAACGCACCCAGGGTCGCAAAATCTCCCACTTCGATGTGGCCACCAAGGCTGGCAGTATTGGCAAAGATCACATTTCGGCCAGTGAAGCAGTCATGGGCAATGTGAGTATAGGCCATCAAGAAATTCTCTTCCCCGATCTCGGTGACTCCCCCGCCAAACTCCGTTCCTCGGTGGATTGTCACAAATTCTCGAATCGTAGTTCCGCGACCGATTCTTACAAACGTTTTTTCGCCCTTGTATTTCAGGGCCTGTGGCACGGCGCCTATGGCTGCGTGTTGAAAAATTCTACAATCCGGTCCTATTGTCGTGTACTGGTCAATGGTCACATGGGGGCCGATCGTAGAGCCAGAATGTATTTGAACATCACGGGCAATGACAGCAAACGGCCCGATCTCCACGTCTGCATCTATCTCAGCACTAGAATCAACCACGGCAGTGGCATGTATCATTATTTTCCCCCCGTCATGGCCATGATCTCAGCTTCCGCAACCAAGTTCCCATCCACACTAGCTTTGCCCGCCATTTTGAAAAGGTTCGTCCGTCTCTTCAAAGAAATCATTTCAACAATAAGTTGATCTCCTGGAATCACAGGGTTTCTAAAACGTGCCTTATCAATCCCCATAAAATAGATCAATCCCTTGTCCTGTTCCTGATCACGGGAACAGTAAGCAAGAATCCCCCCCACCTGGGCCATGGCTTCAATAATCAGCACGCCAGGCATTACGGGTGCCCGCGGAAAGTGGCCTTGGAAAAAGGGCTCATTCATTGTCACGTTCTTCAGTCCGACAATACGTTCGTCAGGCACTATCTCTATAACTCGATCGACCAGGATGAACGGATATCGATGGGGCAAGAATTCCATAATCTTTCTAATGTCATATACGGTTTCCACGGCTCATTCCTTTCAGAACCGAGTTAGAGTACTCTTAAAGTGCCTTTTCCAACCCCTCCACCCGTTTTTCCAACTGTCTTATCTTCTTCTTCATGTCTGGAAGTGTAGGTATAATTTTCGATACCTTCAACCAAAGCCGATGTGGCATGCCTGGGCTCCCAGAGACAATCTGACCATCTGGCACAGACTTCCCAATCCCTGCTTGTGGTCCGACAGTTGCGCGATTACCAATGGTAAGATGTTGTGCCACCCCTGCCTGTCCAGCAAGGATCGCGTGGTTTCCAATGGTTACGCTTCCTGATATGCCTACCTGGGCTACAAGCACCGTGTCCTTTCCAACTATCACGTTGTGTGCAATGTGAACCAGGTTGTCCGTCTTGACGCCTCGTTTGATCCAAGTTCGTCCAAACGTGGCTCGATCAATGGTATTGCAAGCACCGATTTCCACATCACTGTCGATACGTACAATACCAGTCTGCGGGATCTTGTAATACTGATCGCCATCAGAGGCAAATCCAAAGCCATCACTCCCGATCACAGAACCCGCATGTATGATAACCCTGTTGCCGATCTGGCAACGACCCAAGATGGATGCATTGGGATGCACAACAACATCATCTCCAATCTTCACGCCATTACCAACCACTACCGAGGGATGCAACGTAACGCGCTCACCAAGTGTCACGTTGTTTCCGATGAACACAGTCGGATATATTGAGATCTCTTTGCCACACCTGAAGTCTTTGCCTATGAAGGCCTGTGAGCTGATGCCGGTGACAGGGGAAGAAGCCGCGCAAAATAAACCGGAAATCTTCGCCAAGGCAAGATAGGGGTTCTCAACCCGGACAAGGGTCTTCTCGGACTGCTGAACCTCAAACGGCACAATTACCGCACCGGCTCGGGTTTGATCAATCCGTTTCTTGTAATCGGCAGATGTGGCAAAACTTATGTCGTCAGGGCCGGCTTCATCAAAGCCGGCAACACCCCGAATGACTATATCAATATCCCCGACAAGCTCACCCCCGACAAGTTCAGCAATCTTATGTAATGGGAGTTCCATGATTAGCTATTTCGATTTTTCCTTTTTCTCCTTCATATGTCTTGCATCCAGGGCGTTATACTCTTCTATCACTTTGTCCGTAATGTCAATGCTGTTGGGGGCATAGACCACTCCCCCCACATGGTGTTCAAGAATTAATAGGTATCCGCCTTGCTTTCCTATTTCTTCTACTATCTGAAAAACATCTTTTTTGATCTGATTGGAAAGTTTCAGGTTAAGCTCTTTTAAGGTATCCAAGTATCGTTTTCTGAGAGACTTAAGGTCGTTCGTCTTGATCCGCAGACTCCGTTCTTTTTCCTCACGAGCCTCCTGGTCCATGACCAAGGCCTTCTGCTCCAAAGTCTTCCTCAATTCTTCAACCTCCCCCTCCTTGTCTTTTAGAATCTGCTCCATCTTCTTTCCTTGACTCTTAATCTCAACTGCCGACCGTTTGCCGGCATTTGAGGTATCCATGATCCTTTGGAAATCGACAACTCCTATCTTAGCCACCTCTGCCCCAAAAACGGTTCCGCAAAAAAATAACAAACAAAAGGTCAAGACTAGGCCTGTCGTGCGTGCGTTCATAAAAGAACCTCCTCTCTTGGTCATTAGTCGTCGGACAACTTGAGACTTCCTGATCACCCTACCCCGATGCCGGACAAATAACCACTAAAATGCCATACCCATGGTAAATTCCCATCCACCTTGCCCTCTACGTTCAGAATCTAAAATGTAGCCGTACTCTAAGCGGATGGGACCTACTGGCGAATACCATCGAATGCCATAGCCAACACTTTTTTTCAAGTCACCGAAGTCCACACTCTCCCCGTTATTGTATGCGTTTCCTGTATCGTAGAAAAGGAGCCCCATCAGACCTGCTTTTGTCACAACCGGGAACAAGAACTCCACATTGAACTGTACCATCTTATTTCCCCCGATCTGATCGCCAGTAACCGGATCCCTGGGACTGATATCTCGCCAGTCATAACCACGCACCGAGTTCATGCCGCCCAAGTAAAAACGCTCCCATACCGGCACCTTGCCAACAGGGTCTCCGTGAATAAAACCGGCAGCACCGTGTAACACGCCCACCGTATTCCAGAAAAGGGGCATATACCATCCAGTATCCCCAACATACTTGGTAAACCCAATATCTCCGTTTAGGGGTGTTCCGGCATGCTCGACAGTTAAGCTATTATCCGAACCTTCTGTGGGGTTGAAAATGCGATCCCTCGAATCTCTGCGCAAAACGCCTGTTACAGTGTGTCCAACGTTTGTCCCTTCAAATTCCCTAATCGATGACGAAGCATCATCTGTAAGATTTCTGATGTCGGCTCGGTCATAGTTGTAGGAGAAGCGTACCCTCGTATAGTCAAAAACCGGATAGCCAAAGCGAAGGGTCCCTCCGAAGCTCTCCTTATCATAGGTATCATAGTCCCTGCTTGTATTGTAGAGATCAATGCCTGCTGTCAGGGGAATATCAAAAAGCCACGGTTCGGTGAAGCCGAACGTGTAAGTGTTGGTTCTGGCGCCCAGCATGGCCCTGAGGTCCAAGACCTGCCCCCTTCCAAACAAATTCCTCTGTGAAATTGAAGCCATGGCAAACACGCGGTCCACAGAACTATACCCCCCGCCAAAGCTAAATGCACCAGTCGGTTTCTCGGTCACATCGATTTTAAGAATCATCTTATCGTCGGCGGTTCCCTTTGTGGTGTTCACCTTAATATCTTCAAAGAAATCAAGTCGGTAAAGGTCTCGGGTCCCCCTCTTCAAACGCTTGCCGCTAAAGAGCTCTTGCTCATACACATTCAGCTCCCTGCGAATGACCTTGTCTCGGGTCTTGGTATTACCGGCAATAATAATCTTTTCAAAATAGACTAGGGGGCCCTTATTGATAACGTAGGTGATGTCTGCCGTATGTCCTTTCGGGTCCTGATCAATACGCGGAGAAATGTCTGCATAAGCATAACCTTCGTCAGAGTATATGTCCCCTAAAGCTAGGATATCCCCTCTTATTACTTCCCGGTTATAGACTTGCTCCTTGTCGATCTTAATCTTTTCAAGCAGTGCCTCTTTGGGGCGAATTAGATCCCCTTCAATGTTGACATTGCCGACCTTAAATTGAGGGCCCTCTTCTATCTTGACAGCGATATTAATCCGGTCCTTCTCATAGGTAATCTGGGGCTCACCAACTCTTGCCTGAATATACCCGTGATTGTGATAGTATGCAGCAATTTTGGACATATCTTGGTCAAATACTTCACGATCCAAATCCCCTGAGGAGGTAATCCACGAAAAAAAGCCCTTCTCCTTTGTCTTCATCAAGTCTTTCAAGGTGTCATCGTCATAGGCTTTGTTTCCTTGAAAAGAAATCGTCTCAACAAAAGTTTTCTCACCCTCTTCAATGACAAAATCAACATCAGCACTTTCTTCTGACACAGGCTTAATCTTATAGGTCACTTCGACGTTGTGATATCCTTCCTCTTTGTAGAGATCCTGAATCTGACCAGCGTCGCCCAGCAGAGTGTTAGTATTCAAGATGGAGCCTGGTCTAGTGCCAATTACCTCTTTGACCTTTTCATCATCAAACTTCTTGTTACCCGTGACTCCGATACGGCGTACGGTCTTCTTCTCTCTAACCTGAAAAGTTACCACTTTCCCTTCAGATGTAATGGTGGCGTCCACACGAACGTCACCGAAATAGCCCATTTTGTAAATTGACTTAATATCATCCCGGATATGCTTTTTTGAATAGATATCACCCCTTTTGGTCTTGAGAATCTTCTTCACAGCTTCAGTTTCTATCCGTTTGTTCCCTATGATTAAGACCTGTGACACCTTTTCCCTCCCGAATACTCTTATGCCTATGTCGCGCGCCAGCTGCCGAACAGAATCCAGCAGGTTCTCCATCCCCTCCCCCTGAACGTAAAGTGACCGCGGAGGGGTCTTGCCATATGATTCAATGATCTTGGCATCCAAGCTGTAACGTTTACCCATCTGCGTGAAACTTCCCCATATGACAAAGTCGGCACCAACATCCGCCCCCAAGCCTCGAAAATACTCCGCGCCAAGGTCCCCAGTCTTCTTGGGTTCTGCTTCACCTGGTACCTGTGGCTCTACAACACTAACCCCTTCATCACTCAGCTGTTTTGCAACCAGACCGCGAATCTGCTCCTTTAGAGACCCGGCCTTTTCATGGGCGTGGACCTCAAAGGGCAAAACGACTATACTCAGGTCTTCCACTGCCTTTGCAGTGGAGGGGAATGACAACAGGAGAAAAACAGTCAACAACCATCGTCTGAACATAGCCGCCTCAACCTATTTTATTGGTACCGCTTTACCATCTATCAGGGTCATCTGACGGGACAATCTTTCGGCCAACTTCATGTTGTGGGTAACGATCACAGCTGTTATCCCATCCTCGCGGTTCAAAGAAATCAAAAGGTCATGTATGGTTTCACTTGTTCTTGGGTCCAGGTTGCCTGTAGGTTCATCTGCCAACAGGATCGCTGGTTTCAAGACCAAAGACCTTGCCACAGCCACCCTCTGCTGCTCTCCCCCCGAAAGCTCCCCCACTGCATGTTGGAGGCGCTCTTTGAGCCCCACTCGGACCAAAATGGTTTCAGCCTGTTCACGTGCTTTCTTACGAACCATCCCTTTTATTAATGCGGGCATCATGGTATTTTCCAAGGCATTAAACTCGGGAAGGAGATGGTGAAACTGAAACACAAAGCCAATTGTCTCATTGCGGAAAGCAGCCAGTCCTTCATCATCGAAGCTGAAAACGTTTTTCCCTCTGCAAAGGACTTCTCCGGAATCCGGCCGCTCCAAAGCCCCCAACACGTGGAGCAAGGTTGATTTGCCCACGCCAGAGGCCCCCACAATGGCAATCATCTCCCCTTCCTGTATTTCCAAGCACACACCTCGCAACACATCCACCCGGTTGCCATTTGTAAAGAATGATTTCTTAACGTGTGCAACGTTTATGAGTGGCTCCCGGCTATTCATACCTGATTGCTGCAACCGGCTCCAACTTGGAAGCCTGATATGATGGATAGAGGGTGGCTAGGAAGCTAATGGCGATGGCCGAAAGTCCTACGAGGATCACGTCCAGCGCCTGCACTTTTACAGGTAGGGTGGAGATGTAGTATACGTCACTTGGGAGCTTCACAAATTCATATCGCTTCAACAAAAAGCAAAGGATCCCTCCTCCCACCAGGCCAAGAATAGTACCTAATACACCTATGATAAGACCATTCATCATGAAGATCCTCATAATACTCTTTCCTGTTGCGCCCATGGACTTGAGGATGGCAATATCCTTTGTCTTATCCATGACCATCATGATCAGAGTGCTGATGATATTGAAAGCGGCCACCAAGATAATCAAAACCAGGATGATGAACATAACGGTCTTTTCCAATTTTAACGCCGAGAAGAAATTCTTGTTCATCTGCATCCAGTCCTGAGTCCAATAACCAGAACCCAACTTTTCTACTATGGCCCTTGACACTTTATCAACACCATAGATATCGTCCACCTTTACCTCTATGCCGTGCACAGAGTCCTTAAGCCTTAACAGTTGCTGGGCCGATCGTATCGAAACATAGGCAAAGGATGTGTCATAGTCGTACATGCCCGAATCAAAGAGACCGACCACCGAGAATCTCTTCATACGGGGCACGCGAACCCCAATAGGTGTAAGGCCCCCGTCCAATGGTGAGACGGCGTAGAGTTCGTCACCCGGGTTCGCCATCAGCAGCCTGGCAAGCTCCTTTCCCAAGATAATTCCCGGCAGAGGGACCGTGTCTTTGGGTGCCTGCGACTCTTCTGCTCTTCCTAATGCCCGTAAATCCTTGCCTTTCATACTCTTTTCAAAATCCAACACCTGACCGGCCCGGGAAGGGTCAATCCCCCTCAAGATGGCACCGGAGACGTGGGATCCACAGCGAAGCATGATCTGACTGTGAACAAAAGGAGCTGAAGCCGCCACCCCCTGCACGGTCCCGATCTTTTTCATAATCTGTGCATACGACTGCATCAAGCCACTTTTGCTCATGACTCGGATATGAGCGTTCATGCCCAAAATCTTTGATTTTATATCAGTTCCGAACCCGGTCATGACAGCCAGCACAACCATCATGGCCATGACGCCCAGCATAACCCCAGCAACTGAAATCAACGTGTTGATGGAAATAAACGCTTGCTTTCGTTTGGCACGAAGGTATCTGAGGCTGACAAAAACTTCAAAAGACATGGTTCACGTCCCGTTAA
>CAZCWQ010000102.1:0-1333 GCA_964502365.1 uncultured Desulfobacterales bacterium
TCAGAGAAACAATTGAATTTGAAAATGCCCAGAGCAAATACCCAACTTTGAATTTATATTGCAATTGGAGGCTGCATACTCAAATTTCTGGATCGGCTACCGCATATAGGATGCTGTTGAAAATCACAGAGTCAATCTCTAAAGCCGATACACCAGAGAAAACGGATATTGCTATATCTGAAGTTAATGCCGTTCTGTCCCTACCTAATTCGACGAGCTAAAGAGAGCCTATGGTTTTTCGACCTGGACAATTAAGCCTCTTTATTGCTATAAATACAGGACTGAGATAGTCTATTGAACATTAAGCTCCAGACAAAAAGACCAATCTTTTTTGCTATGAAAGAGAAGCCAGTACCCCAACCAGGAAAGCTCGGTGAGAATCCTACTTTAAGTGTGTGTATGATCGTGCGGGAGGAGGAAAAAACTCTCCCACGTTGTTTGAACAGCGTTAAACCAGTTGCTGACGAATTGGTAATTGTTGACACTGGCTCAAAGGATAACACTGTTTCGGTCGCTAACGATTTCGGGGCTAAGGTATCTTATTTTGACTGGTGTGACGATTTCGCAGCCGCCAGAAACGAATGTCTCAAACACGCAACCGGAAGCTGGATATTTCAGATCGATGCTGACGAAGAACTCTTGCCATCCTCGACACCTCACCTAAAGGCAAAGTTAGCCCGTTCAGGGTTACTATCTTGTGTCATACTGTGCGACGAGGGATTAGGGTGCGATGGGGTGAGATTCAACTGGGTAGGTCGGTTGTTTAGAAAACACCCGGAGATAAGGTATGATCGACCCTACCACGAGGGGGTGGATCTGAGCATTGAAGCCCTGCTTGAGAGAGAACGTTTTTGGAAGGAGGAGTATGACTCCAAGATTGTGTTACGCCACTATGGATGTTCGCAGTCCACGAGGGAGGCGAAGAGTGAAAGAAGTATTCCGATTATGGAGTCGTACATAAAGGATAATCCAAATGATTCTTATGGTCTGAGCCAGTTGGGTACAGCTTATGGCATCATTGGAAAATACGAAAAAGCGGAGGACTATTTGAGAAGAGCGATAAAGTTGAATCCTGATTCCCCGGAAACTAACTACAGTTTGGGAACGACACTTCAAAAACAGAACAAACTGGACCATGCTATCAAGCACTTCAAGAAGGCTGTCCTCGAGGATCCCCAGTTGGCGGAGGCCCATGGGAACCTTGGGGCAGTATATCTCCAGAAAGGGATGTTGGAAGAAGCAGCTCTAGAATTAGAAAGAACCCTCCAGATAAACCCAGAACTCTCAATAACCCACGATAACATGGGTGTCTTATTGTCCTACCAAGGTAATT
>CAZCWQ010000102.1:1433-11111 GCA_964502365.1 uncultured Desulfobacterales bacterium
TCGATGAGGCCATTTCCCATTTCTCTAAGGCGCTGACGATCTCACCTGACTTTGCGGAGGCCCATGGGAACCTTGGGGCAGTATACCTCCAGAAAGGGATGTTGGAAGAAGCAGCTCTAGAATTAGAAAAAGCCCTCCAGATAAAACCAGAACTCCCACAAGCCCACAATAACATGGGCCTCTTATTGTCCTACCAAGGTAATTTCGATGAGGCCATTTCCCATTTCTCTAAGGCGCTGACGATCTCACCTGACTTTGCAGAAGCTCATAAGAACTTGGGAAGTGCATTGGCGAGACAAGGCAACCTTGATCAGGCTGTACATCATTTCGAAGTAACACTTCGGATTAAACCGTCCTTCGCAGAGGCAAAACACTATTTAGAATTGGCTCTAAAGGAATTGGCAAAAGAAAGATCCCCAGGGAATTAGGTTTCAACCTGTTTGCCAACATTTTCATGATTTCTTGCGGTATTTGTTATTATATACTGTAGGAGCCAAAGCCCTGCACTCGAGCTCTCTTGTATAAATCGCCAACCCAAAGCCACTTTTTAAAACACAGATGTTACTGCAATGAGGCTTGTTTTCCACTCGCTCACAGGCCGTCATGGTATTCTGACGAAACCTTGAACACAAACAATGCCATTTTCCGGTTAGGCTTCCTACCTGCCGTAGTAGGACACGGTGTTGTATCGAAGTTTTCTTCCGTGAATTAGCCTACAGTCCCGGTCGGGGCTTCACCCGCCGCCCATCAAATGGGTATTGAGTTGTCAAAGAGCTATCGCCTGTCTATGCTATTCCGTCAGTGCCGCACTCTCCAGCGAGTGCCCGATCTTAGGATGTCATTTCTGGCTAGGACAATCCACCATCGTACCTGGGGATGATCATAGCCATAGAAAACTCCGGTTCTTTTCCGTGGTGCTGGACCCAGTCCGAACGCTTTGTCTGCAGCTCTTCCTCGCTTTCAACCACGAAGCTCGCAAGCTGTTGCCTGGGACTGTCTTTCTAATTGTTGCCAACTCGGTTTTCCAGCGCTGTGATCCGCTTCTCTAAATCCTCTATCTCCACTATTTCAACGCCAAAACCTATCATGGCCCGAGTGGCTGACACCCAGGCAAAAGCAGCGGCCTCCGTGTTGTTCATAACATCTCGCAGCGTCTGAACTGCCTCGGCCATACCTGCCTGGACTTGGGAAATCGCCTGGCTTACCACCTGACGCCTTGCTTTCTGGTAGGCCTGTTGAAAATCCTCTCCCTGCAACCAGCGTCACAGGGTCTTCTCACCGATTCCAAAGGCTTTTGCTGCCTCATCAATGGAGGGCTGAGCTAGTTCCCATCCATAAATGGCCCTTTTTCCTCTGAGCGGCGTTCTCCTCGGGTTTTCGCCTGCGACGTACGACAAGTACGCCTCGGCGTAAACCCTTGTGCGGCCTTGCTCAGAGAAAAAAATTGATCATTTATGAATTGGAAACTTACGCCAGTGCCCATTGTTTGAAGGTTCATTTATGGATGGGCACGAGCTAATAGGGCTGCGATGGCCAGTTCTTGTTTTCGAGCTAGTTCAAACTTATTGACAGGATCGAGCGGCAGTGCCGACCGTCAAAAATTTGACAAATTGGGAACATCTGAACCAAATCCTGCCAGACTTGCCGGTTAAGATCGCTATTGATGTGGGCCGTTCGTTTTACCCGGATGGGTGCCCCAAAAACCTCATAATTGTCGCTTTCCGGGGTTCAGCAAAGGTCTCATTTTCTGCACGCGGAAATTTGGCATGATTCCTGCTCAAACACTTAAGAAAGATCTTGAGCGGAGGGACTGCCATGAAAGCAAATCTGAATCCAGTTTGCAAACGAGGGGAGAGAAACATCTTCTGTTTCCATTATGGAGACTGTCTGGATCATGCGGTGGATCATCGGTGGCGATACTGGAATTGTTCGGAGTGCTCTCACAGGTTCACACAAGAAGAGCCAGATCTCGTTCAAAGCGTCAATGATTCGATCATCTACTATGGGTTTTCGCCCACGCTCTCCAGCGAATTTGTGCGCAGTCTTGATTGAGAAGAAGAGCTACCTTACGATAAAGGCCTCCCGCCAGTCACCCTAGAAAAGACCTCATGACCCCTACCAGATTGAAACTATTTGATGCTCTCAGTAGCAACGCTCTTGAGACCCTTGCATAACATCATATCGAAGAGCGAGGTCAGGTTCTGCAAAGGTCTCTATTGGTTATGCGATGTGTTATCAAGGTGGAAACCTAAAGGAAGGCTGAGGATGTTCCGATAAAGAAAAGGACCGTGCCGTTAGTGGGAGAAGAGCAGCATGAAGACTCAAGTGGAACCCAAACAGTTGACTAAGCCCGGACTATCCGTGCCTACCGAGGAGATCCTAAAGTCCGCAGAAAAGCTGCCTCCATTTCCGGCAGTGATCTGGAAGGTTACATCATTGCTTCGCAGAATGGCACCTGTGAGGGAAATTGAGGCGGTGATCCAATACGATCAAGCCATTGCGGCAAAGGTATTGGCCATGAGCCGTTCCGCTTATTATGCTCGCAGATATGCCATAAGTTCTATTAGGGATGCAATAGTGACTCTAGGGGACGAACAGTTGACACGGGTGGTCATGACTGCTTGTGCAGCCCGCTATTTTGAGTCCGAAATTTCCGGTTATGAACTAAGAGAAGGACAGTTGTGGCAGCATGCCGTGGCCACAGCCCTACTTGCCGAAACGGCGGCTCGTCGACTCGGGGACAAGAAGGTCCTGACCGTTTACACGGCAGCATTGCTTCATGATATAGGCAAAGCCGTGCTGAGTTTCTACGTAAAGACTTATCTTGATGCGATTCTGACGAGGATGAGCAGAGACGGTCTCAAGTTCCTTATAGCCGAGCGTGAGACATTGGGTGTGGACCACCAACACCTGGGTAAGCTGATCGCCCAACGTTGGCGCTTCCCTCCTGAAGTGGTCGTAGGTATTGGGTACCATCATTGTCCGAATGAAACAGAATCTCATAAGGATATAGCTGCCGCCGTTTACGTGGCCAACCGCACCGCCACGGTTATGGGTTTTGGCTGCGGGATGGAGAACCTTGTTGAGTCATACGAAGATAAGATCTTTGAGCAGTTGGGGATCAGCACCGGTATGGTGACACAATTCTGGACAGACATGGCAGGTGCTGGTGATAGGATCAAGGAAGCCGTGTCTGAGAACGGCCCGATCTTTGGCGGCGAGACGAAAAAAGAAAGACAAGGTGCTGCTGCCGGTCTCCAATCATAGGTGCTTGTCCTATATCTCTACACTATAAATCTCTACAGCCGTTTCTTTTCCCTTCACCTTTTGGGCGGGCAGTCGGACAAGGGATTTGAGCCCGTCACTTCCTGAAATCATGTCATGAATCTCTTCGTGCACAGCCTTGCTAATGAGAATCTGATTTGGTCCTGCAATTGATTGAAGGCGCTGTGCGACATTGACGGCATCACCAATAACCGTATAGTTCAAGTGCTCCTCTGATCCGATATAACCTGCGACGACCTCTCCCGAGTTAATTCCTATGGAGACCTGAAGAGATGGCCATTTTTCTTGGTGGATTTCGGCATTGAAGGCCTTGAGTGCCCGGATCATTTCGATGGCTGTTCGTACGCTCTGAAGGGAATCATCATCGTGAAAAAGGGGGGCTCCAAAAAAAGCCAAAATACCGTCGCCCATAAGTTTGTCCAGGGTTCCATTATGTTTGAATATAATCGGTGTCATGAGTGAGAAATAGGCGTTCAATATGTCTACTACTTTTTCCTGATCGAGTTGTTCGGACATGGAGGTGAAGCCGTGCAAATCCGCGAACAGAATGGTTACGTTTCTTCGCTCTCCTCCGAGTTTGAGGTCCTCTCCGCTGCCAAAGATCTTCTCTGTGACCGTTTTTGAAAAGAATCGACTCAAGAGCAATCGCTGCTTTTCCTCCTTGAGCATTTGATGATAAAAACTGAAAAGGATCGCGGCAGTTGCCAGTTGGTCTGCAACAAGGCTGAAGAAACGCACTTGATTCTGGTCAAAACCCTTTGTGGTTTCTTGCCTCAAGTTGAGAACCCCGATAGCCTCATGACTATTCATGACCGGGACACAAAGTAGTGAACCATGATTGTCGTCCCCTGGTTTTCCCCCTGAGGTACCATGTTGGGTATCGTCGATTATCACTGGACTCCTTTGGGCAATTGCTTGTCCCGGCGCCCCATTTTCAGCAAGCGGCACCAGATTGGCGATGGGGCCGTCAAAATTGCTTCTGGCCACGATTTCCAGCATTTGGAGCTCATCGTTTAGGAGCATAAGGGTGATGTCGTCCAGCGTTGTATATTTTTTGATAGCCTTCAGTTGACTTTGAAAAAAGGCTTCCTTGTCATGAAAGTTTGCAGACCGGAGCGTGTTGCCGAGTTCCTTCAGGATGGAGAGTTCCTTTATCTTGTTCTCATAATTCTCTTGGATTTTAAGGAACTGCTTCCTAAATACGTCCCTTTCTTGCACCACCAAGGTAAGTTCGTCATTTGTTTCTTGGCTGTTGGAGACCATATGGAAAATCCTTAATCCAGCATTGCAAACAGATCCTGGCTGTCTTCAAGAATAGCCACCGCATTGTCCGTCATTTTTTTCAATTCATCGGTATCCAGGCCTTTAAACAGTTGAGTCAAGATGCTCCAATGGCCAAAGGTCAGTTGCGGAGACAAAACAGTATAGTCCTCTGGGGATGAAAGCATGGCTGCATGATAGTGCAAGTAGTCTGCCAGGCCGACAACGGCGGCCAGTTCAGAGTGACTGGAGGCCGAAAAAGGCTGGTGGTGAAAAGCAATTCCTTGAACAAGGGCATCCGGCAGGTTCCAGTGTGAGGCCAGGAATTCTCCTATGGTCGCATGGTCTAAACCAAATTTCTCTTCTTCCAATTCGAAGAGTGGAAGCTCTTGTTTCGTACCATTGACATGAACTTGTCCATAAAGTTCGGGAAAGTTTTGTGTAAGGAAGATTTTTCCAAAATCGTGGAGCAGACCTGCGGTGAAGGCCCCAAGTCTTTGATATTTCTTCAATCTCTTGCACAGATCTTGGGTAATGATGGCAGCGCACACAGAATGATGCCACAGTTGCTTAGGGTCCCATAGCCCTTCGATAGCTCTGACTTGAAATACATTAGCCGCGGCCAGGCCAAAGGAAAGGTCCATAATCTCATCCATACCGAGAATAGCCACTGCCTGCTTCACGGCCCCGATTTTTTGTGGAAACCCGTAAAAGGCCGAATTGACGATTTTAAGAAGCTTCGATGTAAGTGGAGGATCGTTTACGATGATCGTGGTCAGATCATCTGCCGATGAATTAGGGTTCGATGCTATCTTGAATATGTGTGCTGCAATAGAGGGCAGGGTTGGTAAGGACTCCACCCGATTGAGTTTTGAAAGGACTTCGGCCTGGGTTTTCTTTCGCTCCTCAAGACCCTCTTCCAGCTCCATCTGATGAATAATGGCTTCAAAGTGGTGTTCTGCGGCCTTGTCGGACGCGGGTTGAGATTGGGTATCAATCATTTGTTCAAGGACCGGTGTGAGAGGAGAGTCAAAGGGGAATCTTGCCAGGAACCCCCTTTGTTCGGTTTGAGGAAGCTGACTGAGTCCAAGCCACAGGACTTGAGGGTCCATACTAAGAAGCCTTTTGAAAATCTTCCCCCGTGCCTTGGTAAAACAACGCTCAAGGGCCTTGGACATTGATGCAACCTGGACCGCAGGTTCTTTCGGGGAGCCTGATATTTGTGCATCCGGTATTGCAGGGCCTTCGCCATCTTTCCTTTTCATTTCTGCAAGGTGTATCAGCTCCGCGAGGCTGCGGGCTTCCTGCGGAAAGAGTGAATATCCGGTGCTTATTAGGATATCATCTCCCAGAAGCTCCCCTAAGACACGATTTGTCTTGTCTCGGAGCCGTTCAGCACCTTTTCCGTTTGTAGAAAATCCGAGGATGATTATACGAGAGTCGTCGATTGCGATAACCGTGTCGCTTTCGCGGAAATGTTGAGCGAAGCTTTCTTGAAAAGGCCCCATCATGGACGGCAGGATTGATCCGGATTCTTGTGCCGTAACCTGGACCAAGAACAGTGCTAGGCTGGCCCTGGTTCTCAGAATCTTGCTCAGCTCCCGATTCATTGCCTCTTGTTCCTTTTGGGTAATGGCAAAGGGGTAAGACGCGTCTGACACGACGGGCTCCAAGTACGTGCGGCAACCCATCTTTGTCAGTGCTGTTTGAATCAATTCAGCATCTCTGTGGGTATGGACTTCCCAGAGTACTCGTGGCGGGCTGGTCAATAGGTTGCTGATTGCACCCTCTGACAGCCCCAGCTGTTTTTGGAACAAACTGAGAAGGTTTCGTAGATGGGGTCTCTGGTCCAGTCCTTCGAAAATAAGGCGAAAGTGCGTTTTCATACTGACTCCTCTGCAAATGACAGCAAAAGGCATGCCAGCTGATGCCAGTTGGTGTGGGATTAGACCCTGTTCGTGTATCATAAATCGGTACATCTATCGCCCTGGTTGATATCGAGCTGCCTTGCTGATTGGCAAGGACGTCTCAGTGATCTGTCATATGTTTGACGGTGCCGTGCCTGATAGACTTTGGCTGTTGCCAGGTTGAGCCAAAGTGTTATATATACTTTAAAAGAATAGCTTTATCGATTGGCATATTACTTGCTGACAACAGCCGACAGACAGACGACAACATCGGAGTGGCAAACGCATATGAAACAAACACATGACTATTCCGAAAGCCTCCTTGTCCATTTCAGACGCATCGAGAGTCTAAAGGAGGCGGCCCTTGGTTGTACTTCCATACATCTGAACAAGAGGCAGCTTTGCGACCTCGAACTGCTCCTCAACCGTGCCTTTTATCCTCTTACAGGCTACCTTGGCCGGGAGGACTATGAAGGTGTCTTGGATGAAATGCGTCTTGCGGACGGCACTGTATGGCCCATCCCTATATGTTTAGATGTTAGCGAGGAGATTGCTTCAAACATCGAGACCGGACAGCCGGTAGCCCTGAGAGACGAAGAAGGATTTATGCTGGCTGTGCTCACAATAAAGGATATATGGAAGCCGGACAAGAGGCGGGAGGCGCAGTGTGTGTTTGGCACGGATGAAGCGGAAAAACATCCGGGTGTCAGGGATCTATATGAGCTTGTGGGTCCCTGGTACATGGGAGGATCTCTTGAGGGGATCCATCTTCCGATTCACTATGACTTCAAGGGACTGAGGCTTACTCCGGCCGAAGTCCATGACCGCTTTTCTCAGAATGGGTGGCGTCATATTATAGGTTTTCAAACCGAGAAGCACCTTCACTGTGCCCACAAGGAAATGACGCTTAAGGCCGCCCATGAGGCAGGGGCAAGCATCCTGCTCCAACCGGTGGTAGGTCTCACGCATCCCGGAGATTTGGACCATTATACTCAGGTTCGCTGTTACCAGGAGATCGTAAAAAAATATCCCAAGAACATGATCATGCTGGGGTTGATCCCCCTGGCCATGCGCAAGGCCGGTCCGAGGGAGGCGCTGTGGCAGGCCATAATACGAAAAAGCTACGGATGCAGCCATTTCATCGTGGCCGGCGATCACGGGGATCCCTTTGCCAATAATAGCACCAATGAGAGGTTCTACCCGTTGAATGCTGCACAGGAAATGGTGCAGTCGTTTGAGGAAGAAACCGGCATCAAGATGGTCCCTCTGAAAAAGATGGTCTATGTTGAAGAAAAGGCGGAGTACATTCCGGAAGACGAGGTTGAGCCAGAGATGAACGTGAAGCACATCTCCTCAAGCGAACTGCGTCGGAGGCTGGAAAACGGGTTGGATATACCCGAATGGTTTTCCTATCCAGAGGTTGTGGCCGAGCTGAGGCGCGCCTACCCGCCCCGGTCAAAGCAGGGGTTTACCGTTTTCATGACAGGGCTGTCAGGAGCAGGTAAATCGACTCTGGCTAAAGTCCTGCTGGTAAAATTTATGGAAATGCGAGACAGACCCGTAACCCTTCTGGACGGTGATATTGTAAGGAGGAACCTCTCAAGCGAGCTTACCTTTTCAAAGGAGCACAGAAACCTTAATATTACTCGCATAGGATTTGTAGCGAGCGAGATCACAAAAAACGGCGGCATCGCCATCTGTGCCCCGATTGCCCCCTATGAAGAACCAAGACGCCGCAACCGTGAACTCATCAGTAGTTATGGGGGCTACATAGAGGTTTATTTATCAACCCCTTTGTCCGTGTGTGAGCAACGAGACCGTAAAGGGCTTTACACCGAGGCCCGGGCGGGAAAAATGAAAGGGGTCACCGGCGTTGATGATCCCTATGTCCCCCCGTCCAACCCGGAGATCACGATAGACACGACCGAAGTGAGTCCAGACGAAGCAGCTCAGGACGTCCTGCTTTATCTGGAAGAACAAGGGTACATTCGTTAGGGGGAGTAATATTTTATGAAAAAAGCGCTGATAACAGGAATCACAGGCCAAGACGGCGCTTACCTGGCTGAGTTTCTGTTAAAAAAGGATTACGAAGTTCACGGGATAAAACGAAGGTCCTCGTCATTTAACACGGGCCGTGTGGACCACCTGTACCAAGATCCGCACGACGCAGACGTGCGTTTCTTCATGCATTTCGGCGATCTTACGGATGCCACAAACCTGATCCGCATTATCCAGGATGTGCAGCCCGATGAAATATACAATATTGCCGCTCAGAGCCACGTGAAGGTATCCTTTGAAACAGCGGAGTACACGGCAAACGCCGACGCAGTAGGGACATTGCGCCTCCTTGAGGCGATCAGGATTCTCGGCCTTGAAGACAAGACTCGGTTTTACCAGGCCTCCACCAGTGAGCTTTACGGAAATACCCAAGAGGTTCCCCAGCGTGAGACAACCCCCTTTTATCCGCGCAGCCCATACGGAGTAGCAAAGCTTTATGCCTATTGGATTGCAGTGAACTATCGCGAGGCGTACAATATGTTCGCGTGCAACGGTATTCTTTTCAACCATGAGTCCCCCATAAGAGGGGAGACATTTGTCACGCGCAAGATCACAAGGGCAGTCGCACGGATCAAGTTGGGGCTGCAAGAAAAGCTGTATCTGGGAAACCTGGATGCCAAAAGGGATTGGGGGTTTGCCGGTGATCATGTCAGGGCCATGTGGTTGATGTTGCAGCAACAAGAGCCACGCGACTACGTAATCGCTACTGGAGAAAGCCATGCGGTGCGAGAGTTTGTGGAAAAAGGGTTTCGAGAGGTGGGGATCGAAATCGCCTGGGAAGGTTTTGGGGCCGATGAGGTGGGAAAGGATGCGGCTACGGGCAAGATCCTGGTTCAGGTAGACCCCAGATACTTTCGGCCGACAGAGGTGGACTTCCTGCTGGGTGACGCTTCAAAGGCAAGACAAGAGCTCGGCTGGGAACCAAAGGTGGGCTTTGACGAGCTGGTAAGGATAATGGTCCGTGAAGACCTGAAAGAAGCAGAGCGGGATCAATTATGCAGCAGGGCGGGTTTTCGCACATTTAATCATGTTGAGTAGAATTAAGAACGGTGCAACAGTTTAGCCTTATGAAAATGTTCTGAATTGCCACGAAGGCTACTGACACTTTTTCTGAGTGACTGCCGGTAGGGCGCCGTCTTTTCGCGACTTATCTCTGGGGGAGACCGCA
>CAZCWQ010000103.1:0-10791 GCA_964502365.1 uncultured Desulfobacterales bacterium
TAGTCCTTTCCCTCAAGGCGAACCTTAGCATCTTTTTTGGCTTGCTGATATGTGCCTGCATCGATCAGATCGTCATAGGCGAGGACCTCGGCGCGGATGAAGCCCTTCTGCATGTCCGAATGGATTACGCCGGCCGCATCCAGGGCCGCGGTGTCTTGGGGTATCAACCATGAGTGCACTTCATCGTGAACCACCGTGAAAAACGAAATAAGGCCCAGCAAATTGCAGGAATGCCGGATTACCCTATCCATAGCGGAGGTTTTGACATTATATGCAGTCATGAATTCCACGGCCTCTTCAGCAGAGAGTTCGGCTAACTCCGTCTCCAGCTTTCCCCGAACTACCAGGGCATTGGAAAGGGCGGGAGAGTCTTCCCAGACTGGGAAGTTTTCATCTTCATCGTCGTTGTTGAAGACAGTTAGGACCGGCTTTGCCGAAAGCAGGGTATATCCTTTCAACATGGGAGCAAAGGCGAGTTCAGGACGGTCTCTGAGGCTGCTTCCGTCTTCAAGGACCTTGAGGCACTCCTCCATCAGTGTCTGTTCCTCATCGCCTATCTTCTTTCCCCGCTTTTTGTCCAGATGGATACGCTCTATGCGCTTTTCCACGACTACAAGATCGGCAAAAATCATATCACTTTCAAGCCTGAGCCAGTCATCTCTCGGATGTGGCGCCTCATTGCCGGGTTGATGGAAGTTTCTGACGACATGGACAAGGGCATCGCAAGGACGGATATCATTCCAAAGGGTGTCCTGTCCTTTTCCCTCACGGCCGTAAGCCTCCGGGCGACGTGGCAGCACGTACTCCAGGTGGGCGTATACGGTCTTTTGGGGTCTAATAAGCTTGACAAGGCCATCCACCCTCTCATCCGGCACCTGGACCGTTTCGATGAGGGGTCCCCCTTTGGCCCAATAATCGGGCTTACTCCGTGTAAGGGTCTGAAATATGGTGGATTTGCCTGTCCCTGGGAGACCTACGATTCCGAGTTTCATGATTTGAACGCACCAGATTCCGTGACATGTTATCCGAGGTTTGCTTCAGAAATTGAATGTGATATAGACCATACAGGGGAGCCTGGCAAGGCTTTGTGTGGGCCGGCTCCTTCACGCGATTAGCGGAAGGGATATTTCTTAGAGTGAAGCGCACGGCCAACCTCCTGTTGCTTTTTCTTTTAACGCTTGTCACTTCAACGCCCAGCTATGGGACCGATGAATTCCCGAAACCACATGGGCTTGTCAATGACTTTGCCGGGGTCATTGACCACCAGTATGCGCAAAGGTTGGTACAGGTAACAGGTGAACTTCTCCGAAAGACCGGCGTGCCTGTGGTTGTCGTCACCATGCCGGACATCGGTGGTGATGATTACAACGAATACGCCAACCGCCTGTATACTGCATGGGGAATAGGGGAAAAAGGGCAGGATCGAGGGGTCCTCATCTTTGTCACAGTCAAAGAGCGTAAGATGCGTATCGAGACCGGCTACGGCATGGAGGGTCTCATCCCCGATGGCCTGGCCGGCGAGATCCGTGACCAATATATCATCCCCTATCTGAGACAGGATCAGTTCGGCAAAGGGCTTTTGAACGGCACCCTTGCCATAGCACAGATCATTGCCAAAGACGCAGGCGTTAACCTCACAGGACAAGGGCCTATTAAGAGGCCCCAAAAGAGACGCGCTGGTCTTTCAGGCCTGCTGTTCGCCCTGATATTTTTTGGGCTCCTGCTCTCCTTGGGCAGAAGACGAGGCGGCATGTGGCCCTTGCTGTTACTTATGTTTATGGGTCGGGGCAGCGGATATTCAGGTGGCTATGGCCGAGGAGGCTTTGGTGGCTTTGGTGGGGGCGGGTTCGGAGGTTTTGGAGGTGGCCTGAGCGGAGGCGGTGGGGCAGGCGGAGGCTTCTAGGCAGCCTTAGCTGAGGTGAAGTCAGTGGTTGGTTACAGCGAACCGAGACTGATGAGGGCATTACGTTAGGGAGGACTGTCCATGTCGAGGATACCAAGAGAACCAAAGGAAACATTTCCGGGTGTCATAGAAGATTATAGACAACTGTTCGGGACAGACCTGATTTCTATAATTCTGTATGGAAGCGCGGCAAGCGGTGAGTATGTTTCCGGCAAATCAGACATCAACTTTATGATCGTCCTTTCCGAAGACGGCATCGATTCCCTCGGCCGCGCGTTCAAAGCTGTCTCAAAGTGGAGAAAGCGGAACGTGGCCACCCCCTTGTTTCTCACAGAGCCCTATGTTCAAACATCACTCGATACCTTTCCAATCGAGTACCTGAATTTCCAGAATAGCTATGAACTGCTCTACGGCAAGGACATATTAAAAGAACTAGCCTTGGACCCTAAGCTTCTGAGGTTGCAGTGCGAAAGGGAGATCAAGGGCAAACTGCTTGCCCTGCGTCAGGCCTTTGTGGAAACGGGGGGCAAGGGGAGGCATCTGCAAGAGCTTGCGGCAGAATCTGTTCGGGCCTTTATTGCAATCTTTAACGGTCTGCTTTACCTGAAAGGAAAGGCCCTTCCGCGTCACAGGCGGGACATTATCAGACAGGTCTGTGAGGCCTTTCAGATGGACAACGCCCTATTTGACAGACTCCTTGACATCAAGGAGAAAAAGTTAAAGCTTTCCGGCTGGGAGATCAGAGAATTCTTTCGAGCATACATGAAAGAAGTGCGAACGTTATGGATACGTGTAGACAGGCTAGGGGAAGACCTTGTAGATTAAACCCTAATGTTGTTTATGCAACGTTAGGGTAGGGGGGGGATCAATGACAAAGGGACAAAAAGGCGCACTGATCGTTATTGGAGCTATTGTACTTGTTGTGCTTGTTCCCATATTGTACCTGAAGGGGACTTACAACAGCCTTGTTCGAATGGATGAGGGGGTGAAGGGGGCCTGGGCACAGGTGGAAAATCAGCTCCAGCGCCGTTTTGACTTGATCCCCAATTATGTGGAGACGGTAAAAGGATATGCAAAACACGAAAAGGAGGTCTTTGTAAAAGTCACGGAAGCCCGTTCCAGGGTTGCCGGAGCCGGAAACATTAGCGAAAAGATTGCAGCCAATAATCAACTTTCCTCAGCACTGGCCCGGCTGTTGGTGGTAGTTGAGCGATATCCTGAGTTAAAGGCAAATACGAATTTCATCAGACTTCAGGATGAGCTGGCAGGCACGGAAAACAGGATCGCGGTGGAACGTCGTCGCTTCAACGAGGCTGTTAGGGCCTTTAATGTCAAGATTCGCAGTTTTCCGACCAACTTGATTGCAGGAATGTTCGGATTCGAAAAAGCGACCTTCTTTGAAGTCCCCAAAGAGAGACAGGAGGCCCCGGAGGTAAAATTCTAACATAGGAGTGTGCCAAGTCATGAAAAAACAAGATGCGATTTTGTTGGACCATGGAAGCGGAGGCCGAGCCTCTCATGAACTGGTAATCAATGTGTTTCTGCCAAAATTCAAGAATGTCCTCCTGGACAGCCTGGATGACAGCGCCGTTTTTGAGATAGGCGGACACAAACTCGCTTTTTCCACGGATTCCTACACGGTGGACCCCATCTTTTTCCCTGGCGGCGATATCGGTTCCCTTGCGGTCCATGGCACCATAAACGACGTGTCCATGCGGGGAGCAGAGCCCATCTATCTCAGCGTCGGTTTTATTATCGAGGAGGGGTTTCCTATGGCCGACCTGGAGAGGATACTCAAATCAATGAAGGAGGCAGCCGACACCGCGAGGGTGCAGATCATCGCCGGCGACACTAAAGTTGTGAACCGTGGGGCCGCGGACAAGATTTTTATAAACACCACCGGCGTTGGTGTCGTAAAGCATGATACTGATATTTCAGGCAAAAATGCACAGGTCGGAGACGTTATCCTGGTCAGCGGGACCCTGGGTGATCATGGGGTAACCGTTCTTTCTATGCGTGAGGGTCTTTCCTTTGAGTCCCCTATCAAGAGCGATTCTGCGCCCTTAAATGGACTGGTCTCAGAAATGATGGCAGTCAGCGATCAGATCCATGCCATGCGTGATCCAACACGAGGCGGGCTTGCAACCACATTGAATGAGATCGCCCTTCAGTCAAATGTCGGCATTGAACTTGTGGAGGACCAGATACCGTTTCGTGAAGGCGTGCATGGGGCATGTGAACTCCTCGGTCTTGATCCCCTGTATTTGGCCAATGAGGGAAAACTGGTAGCCTTTGTCGCACCTGAGGACGCGGACAAGGTGTTAACTTGCATAAAGGCACACCCTTATGGCAGTGAAGCGGCAATCATCGGCAGAACGGTTTCGGAAAACCGTGGCCGAGTCTTTATGAAGACGGGTATCGGAGGCACCCGGATCTTGGATATGCTGGCAGGAGAGCAGTTGCCGCGTATTTGCTAAATGGTGACTCTTTAGCCCTTTGAAAAATGCTGTTTTGCAAACGACATCGAGCAAAATTAGGCTTTTTTCAAGAGGCTAAACTTTTACGGTAAATGGAATTTATCGCCGATCTTCACGTACATTCCCACCTTTCACGGGCAACGGCCAAGAACCTTAATCTGGAGCACATGAATCTGTGGGCCCAGCTCAAAGGGATTACAGTCGTTGGCACCGGAGATTTTACTCACCCTCAGTGGTTTTCAGAACTCTGCGAAAAACTCGACCCGGCGGAAGACGGCCTTTTCAGCCTGAAGCCCGACCATGCGGCACAAACCGCCCACTTGGTCCCGGCCGGTTGCACGGCGCCGGTACGCTTCATCCTGAGCGTTGAGATAAGCAGCATATACAAGAAGGACCAGAAGACCCGCAAAGTCCATAACGTAGTTCTAGTTCCCACCCTTGATGCGGCAAAACAAATCAGCAAAAGACTTGACCGGATCGGCAATATTGCTTCTGATGGGAGGCCGATCCTAGGGCTTGATTCCAAGGCCCTCCTTGAAATCGTTCTCGAAACCTCCCAAGACGCTGTCTTTATCCCAGCACATATCTGGACTCCCTGGTTTTCCGTCCTCGGCTCAAGATCCGGTTTTGACTCCATTGAAGAATGTTTTGAGGAGCTCACCCCCAACATCTTTGCCGCAGAAACCGGCCTTTCTGCCGACCCTGCGATGTGTTGGCGGGTCTCATCGTTAGACGGGCTCACCCTGGTGTCGAATTCCGACGCACATTCTCCTGCAAACCTCGGAAGGGAGGCAAACCTTTTTGATACCGACCTTTCATATTTTGCCATAAGGGATGCCCTCAAGAGGGGGGACCCGCAGCGCTTCTTGGGCACCATTGAATATTTTGCCGAAGAGGGGAAGTATCATTTTGACGGCCACCGAAAATGTGGGGTGAGATTCTCTCCCCTTGAGACCCTTCAGAATGGGGGGCTATGCCCTGTTTGCGGCAAGCCGGTCACTATCGGCGTAATGTACCGTGTGGAACAGTTGGCCGATCGCGAGATCGGGAACAGATTCCAAGGGGCGCATCCCTACACAAGTCTTCTGCCCTTGACCGACGTATTATCGGAGGTTCTTGAAGTGGGGCCGAAGAGCAAGAAGGTAACCAGAGCCTATCAGAGCCTGCTTGAAAGACTCGGCTCAGAATTTGAGATCCTTAGAAACATCCCCGTAGACGTCCTTGAGAAATGCGGCCCTACCCTTCTTGCCGAGGCAATCAGGCGGATGAGAAACATGAATGTGCATATTGCTCCTGGATACGACGGCGAGTTCGGCACGGTCTCACTTTTCACGCATGAGGAACGCCAATCGCTTCTCGGGCAAAAAAGACTCTTTGCAATGCCACCTGAAGACTCAGGGGCAACTATTGCCCAATGTGTACAGCCCTCTTTGTTTGAAAAGGGTCGATCCCCTCTATCGCAGAACAAGGCTTTTCTTGTAAACCCGGACCACGCACCGGCACGGGGCCGTTGCCCGGCACACAAAGGGCTTCTTAACGACCTGAACGAGGCTCAGCAGGAGGCGGTCCGATATTCGGGCGGTCCCCTATTGATAGTCGCAGGACCTGGAACCGGAAAGACCATAACCTTGACCCGTCGAATAGGATATCTGCTTTCAAAAGGAACCGCCCGGCCCGAACAGGTGCTCGCCGTCACTTTCACGAACAAGGCTGCGGCAGAGATGTTCGACCGGTTAGGCAGGATAGTCAACGATCCAAAGGTCCTGAAGCTCTTAACTGTCAAGACCTTTCATGCGTTGTGTCTCGACATCATCACCAGAGAGGCGGATGCGCTGGGAATAAGGGTTCCGGTTTGTGTGATGAACGAGAAAGATCGCGGGGATTTTGTCAAGGTCGCTGTCCAGCAGGCAGTGGCGAACGTGGGCGCCGTGAAGGGGGATGGAGACAAGATTGTGAATCTTATTTCTCTGGCCAAGCAGCTTTTGCTTTCCCCTGGAGATGATCTGGCCAGGTGTGTCCCTCAGGCTGTTTCGGACCAGGTTGGAGCCGTGTACAAGATCTACCAGCAACTCCTCTACAGGAATCAGCTCATCGATTTTGACGATCTGATTTTCATGACAGTCAAACTCTTTGAGGCCGATGAGGAGATCAGAAGGAGATACGAGCAAGGGTTTTCTTTTGTCTCAGTCGATGAATATCAAGACATCAATTATGCCCAATACCGATTAATTCGACTCCTCGCGCCGCAAGGCCACGATATCTGCGTGATTGGCGATCCGGATCAAGCAATCTACGGATTCAGGGGTGCCGACCTTCGATATTTTCACAGATTCTGCGAAGACTATCCCGGGACGAAAACCATCCGGCTAAAACAGAACTATCGGTCCACTGAAACCATCTTACGGGCATCTGACCAGGTCGTACGAAGCGATGGGGCAAAGGGGGAAAAAGGGATGTGGTCCGGGATTTCCGGGGCGCGGGCGCTGAGTGTGGCCGAGCTTCCCACAGAAAGGGCGGAGGCAGAATATATCGTCAAGACCATTGAGCAGGAAGTGGGCGGCATCAGCCATTTTTCAGTAGACAGCGGCCGCATTGATGGTGCTTGCATAAGAAAAGAAAGAAGTTTTTCCGATTTTGCAGTGCTTTACAGGATCAAGGAGCAGGCAATATCTCTGAAGGAAGCCTTTGCAAGGTCCGGCATTCCCTTCCAGAGCGTTGGAGATGAAAAACTGGAAAACCGAAAAGGGATAAGGGAGTTGATTTCTTACCTGAAGGTTGGGGTGTCCCTTTCGTCAGACTTCGATGTTGCGCGGATTGTCAACTTTCCTTCAAGAGGGATTAGCCGTACCACTGTGAAGGCCATAAGAAAATGGTCTGAGATGAAGCAAAACAGTCTCCTGACCGCCCTGGACAGGGCAGATGAGGTTTCCGTTCTGACTCCATCGGCAAGAAGGAAACTAATCGCCTTATCAAAAGACCTGAACAAGTTCAGAAGGTGCGTCAAGGGCGGCAATATTCGGGCACAGATTCAACTGGCACTGGATCAGTTCAACATCATGGATGAGATGTCTGGGGATAAGGCCTTTGAAGAAGACCTGAGGACCCTCATGGCAATTTCTCGGTCGTTTGGAGACAGCCACAGCAGATTTCTGGCACACCTTGCCCTTGAAAAGGAGCAGGATCTCTACGATCCAAGGGCGGAAAAGGTCACCCTTATGACTATGCATGCATCCAAGGGGCTGGAGTTTCCCGTTGTGTTCATTGCAGGCTGCGAGGACGGCTTGATCCCCTTTCGGACAAAAAGGGGTGATGAAGGGAATATTGCTGAAGAAGCAAGGTTGTTCTATGTGGCCCTAACCCGAGCCAAAGAAAGGGTCTTTCTGACCCACGCCAAAGCACGTCTGCGTTTCGGGAAAAGGGCTGTTCAGCGGATCTCGCCTTTTCTTGAAGCTATTGAAGAAGATCTGAAACAGTACCAGAGGCCGTTTGCAGCAAGGCCCGCACCAAAAGAAGCAGCCCGTCAGCTGAGGCTTTTTTAGTATGGGAGAAAAACTGATTGACAAGATAAGACTTGAAAATGGCCTTATCCTTGAACTCTACGATTTTTCCAGGCCTGTTGCGGGAGACAGATGGCTGGTCTCTTTTATGGCTCGCGTGGAGGCAGGGGTGAAGCCGGAATACTTTCAAGGAAAGGATGCACCAGACCTTTTGTTTGAGGCTATTCGGGCGGCAGTGGGGGAAAAAGCAACTTATCGCCATGAAAAAACAAGAAAGTTTGTAGCTGAAACCGAAAAAGACGAGGTTTTTAATGTGCTCAAAGAGCGTTTCCTGCAAACGAACCTCGGCTACCTGTCAGGTCCTGACTTCCCTCGTAAACTGATCCTCAAACAGTACTACGAAGCCGAGGGCACATTAAGAAGTTGGAGCCGCCAATAGCTCCACTCCACATCAATCTGGCTGCTTCTCACCGAATCTGACAGGTGTCGAGAGTCTTGCATAACCTCGTCTCGCTCTTTGATATGAGGTTTTTGACCCATCTATGGGCTTACTCACTAAATCGCAAGAACTCTCCGCCTGCGGCGTTCCGCCTACGGCGGATCAAACAGCTTGCGATTTGCCCGCTAAGGTGGGCCGTTCGCTTCGCCCAGATCGGTTCCCCAAAAACCCCATAATTATCGCTTTCCGAGGTCATACAAGCTCTCGATTAGTTATACTATCTGCAAACAGTATTATGATGTGGTTCGGCAAAGTTCTCAATATTGAAGACGATAACGGTTTCTTGTATGATATTATATTGAGGTTCCCAGCCCGGAAATCTCACGGCCAGAGAGGATGACTCTTATGCGGATTCTTTTGGTTGAAGATGATCAGAGGATTGCCACGTTCATATCAAAAGGGCTGAAACAGGAAGGGTTCGCCGTAGACCATGCCGGGGACGGAATAGAAGGATTGTATCTGGCATCTAATGAGCCCTATGATGCCGCAATCGTTGACATAATGTTGCCTAAACTCAGCGGCCTCGATCTGATAGAGAGACTTCGGCGTCAAAAAGTTGACACGCCTGTAATCATCCTGAGCGCCAAGAGATCGGTGGATGACCGTATCAAGGGTCTTCAGAAAGGGGGCGACGACTATCTGACAAAGCCCTTCTCTTTTTCAGAGTTGCTGGCACGGATACGGGCACTTGTTCGAAGAGCGACAAGAACGTCTGAACCAAGCAGCTTTACTGTTGGCAATCTCACCGTGAATTTACTCACGCGAGAAATTGTCAGAGCAGGGAGAAAAATCGACCTGCCGCCCCGAGAATTTGCGCTCCTGGAATATCTGATGCGTAATGCCGGAAAAGTGGTCTCCAAGACGATGATTCTGGAAAATGTTTGGGACTACAATTTTGACCCGCAAACAGACGTCGTGGAGGTGTTGGTATGCCGCCTGAGAAGCAGGGTGGACAGAGGCTTTAGCAACAAGATGATTTGTACGATGCGCGGGGTCGGCTATGTTCTTAAGGCCTAATCGCAAACCGATCCGGAAAACCGTCGGCTTCCGCCTGACCACCTGGTATACGGCCGTGTTTGTCCTGAGTTCCGTTTTGCTGTTCGGCTTCTCCTATTTCTACATTTCCAACTCTTTAAAAGAACAGGAGAAAAAGGCCATCAAGTCCACACTGACCAAACTGTCCGGGCTCTACGAAACAGGCGGCATAGAATCCGTAGAAGGAGAACTCACAGCCAGCAAGAAGTTTGAGAAGAACAGCCCGTTTCTAATCCGAATCGGGGACCCCGAGAACGAAACGCTCTTGATAATACTTCCAAATCAGTGGTTGGAGTTCGACCTCAACAGACTCCAACACACACCTTCTGACACCAATATAGTATGGACCCAATTGGGTGGTCGAAACGGCAAGGACCCTTGGGAGTTTGCCTCAATCCGCTTGTCGGATGGAAACGTATTGCAAGTTGGCCAAAGCGTAAAAGATCGAGAAAAGACCCTGGGCCCTTTTCGCAGGAATTTTCTATTTGCAGCAGCCCCCTTGATTGTCTTTGGCCTTGCCGGCGGAGCTTTTCTCGCCTTTCGAGCCCTGCGTCCCATCCGTCACATTATTAATGCTGTTCGTTCCGCAAGCAAAGGCAGAATGGACACCCGTATACCCAGCACCGGCACGGATGACGAGCTGGGTGAGTTGGTTACGCTTTTTAACCAGATGCTGGAAAGAATTGAGGCTTTGATAAAAGCAATGAGAGATACTCTCGACAATGTTTCACACGACCTGCGAACTCCCATGACGAGACTCAGGGGAATGGCCGAATTAGCCCTTAGATCGGATCAAGGCGCCAAAGCCTGCCAAGAGACTTTGGCCGAATGTATTGAAGAGTCTGACCGCATCCTCAGAATGTTGAACACTCTTATGGACATCTCCGAAGCGGAAACAGGGGCAATGAAACTGGACCTGGAACGGGTGAATGTCTGCGATATGGTCAAAGACATTGTTGAGGCCTATAGGTACATCGCGGAAGATCGGGGCATAGAGGTGTACACACAACCCGGAAAGGACCTTTCGGTACTTGCAGACTCAACGCGGGTCTACCAGATTGTATCAAACCTGCTTGAAAATGCGCTGAAATATACCGCCCGTGGAGGAAGGATAGACATAGAGGCCAAACGCAGAGAGGACGAGATTGTCGTAGCCGTAAAGGACACTGGGATAGGAATTCACGAAGAGGACCTTCCCAGAATATGGGACCGTTCGTATCGTGGCGATCAAAGCCGTTCACAAGAAGGTTTGGGTCTTGGTCTGAGCTTGGTCAAGGCCATTGTCAAGGCTCACAAAGGTCATGTGGGCGTCTCCAGCCAACCTGAGAAAGGTTCGACTTTCACCATTGCTCTTCCCGCCGCAGATTAGTCTTCCTTTGG
>CAZCWQ010000104.1:0-10658 GCA_964502365.1 uncultured Desulfobacterales bacterium
CTCTTGGACTCACTGGGGGCTGATTATTATCTCAAGGAGAGTTTGACAGAACTGTGGGGCTAACTATTGTGACTGCTCATTTGGCTGTTGTACTTCCTGCAACTTTAATATGGGGAACGGAGTTGTTTGTAGCACGCTTTTGCTCGAATTTAGCTCTGTCTTTTCTGTATTCCTATATATAGTATATGGAGCATATACCCAAAAAATAAAGGCTTCTGCAATCACACTGCATTCCAGAAGGAATATAGATTTCATCATTTTGCGCCAAGAGGATCAGGGTCCTGGGATTATAGCTCTCATTTGTAGATCCTCATTCACAGAACCAATTCTTTCGCCACAGTGTTCTGTCATCCATCACAAGTGCAATAATTGAATCCGACAGTCTCCATTGCTGCTATGACACTTGAATGCAAAAATCAGTCATCGCATTGGAGATAACTGAAACCGTCGAATCGGAAGGGCTGAATAGCTCTGTGTTCGAAACTCTGCCAGAATGTGCAGTTAGATGGATGCAAATTGAATTAATCGTTACTGAAGATAAAACCAACGTTATCTTCATATGCTATTTTCGGGCAATCGCAGAGTGAAAACTTCAGGCCGCAAATGGCTTCTCCAAAAAAGCTCCTTCCTTGGCCAGGGCGATGAAGTGGGCAATATCGATCTCTTTGGGACATACAAAAGTGCAAGCCTGCGCTGTTCTGCACCGGGGGGCTCCCTGCTCATTGCAGAAGATATCGAGCCTCTCCTTCTTGGCCGTTTCTCGCGGGTCCATAAGACGGACAATATTGGCAAGCATTGCATTTGGTCCTAAGTAGTTTCTTTGCGTCACACAGGCTGTCGCGCAGCAGAAGCAATTGATGCATCGGGTGGCATCAACATATGTCTCCAGCACACGGGGCGAAATTCGGTATTCGTCTCCGTCAGGGTGAGGCGGAGCTGGGGTTATAAGATACGGTTTCACTAGGTGGACTCGGCTGTATGCCTTTTCCAGGTCTACGACAAGATCTCGTATGACTGGAGCTGTCGTGAGAGGTTCTATTCTGAAGGTATCGGTCTTGAACAGTTCCACGGCTTTCTCCACCAGGAGTTCACAGGTAAGAAGCGGCCTGCCGTTGATTTTCATTCCGCAGGACCCGCACTGGGCATGTTCGCAGGACGAACTCCATGCCAGGGTCGGATCCTGCTCGTCATTGATCTTTCGAAACAGGTCCACAAAGCGCAGGATGCGACCAACCTTTAAGTCGTAGTCCTGAATCCAGGAGCGCCCCGTATCAGGGTCATAACGGCTAATCTTCATTGTGAGATCATATTCTTGGGACATGGGAATCTCTCCCTAGTATTTTCGCTCAATGATGCCGAACCTCTCGTAATGCTCTGCCTTGGCTTCGTAGATACTCATGTCGATGGGTCGCTTACCAAGGATCACCTTGCCGTATTCTGTCATGAAGGCAAGGGTGTGGTAATGGAATTCAAGGTTTCTTTGACGATAGTCCTCGCGATAATGCCCACCCCGTGACTCTTTCCTGGCCAATGCTGATTGAGCAATGACCATGGATACGTCCAAAAGATGATCGAGTTCCCAAAATTGTATAAGCTCCTGATTCATGACAAGGGTCTTGCTGGACAATTCCATGTGTCTGGCCCGGTCCTTGAGGTCTTTGAGCTCTTCGATGGCCTGTATCAATCCTTGTTCATTTCGGAAAATGCCCACTTTTTCCATCATGAGGACCCGGAGACCATCCCGAATGTCTGCGTAACGCTCCTGCCCCTTGGCCTCAAGGTAGCCGGAGAATTGAGAGAAGACACCGTTATCTGCATTCTTAAGAATATCGCATGGCTCTTCAGTATGTTCGATATAACTTGCAATGCTGTCTCCAACTACCTTGCCCATGGTGATCAGTTCCAGCAAGGAGTTCGTACCAAGGCGATTGTGGCCGTGTAGGCTCGCGGCCGCAAATTCCCCACAGGCATATAGGCCGGGCACGACCTGCCTGTCGTCTTTTTGGACCTCACCGAATTCATTGGTCGGGGCCCCGCCCATTTGGTAGTGGGCCGTCGGGGTGACCGGACACAGCTCGTATCGGGGTTGAACGCCTACGAATTTGGTAAAAAAACCACAAACTTCCTGAATCCTTGTCTTGTGAATGTGCTCGGGAATGTGTCTGAGGTCAAGCCACACATGGGGAAGCTTGTGATCAGGGTGGACGCATCCCCTGCCCTCACGAATCTCAGTCATTATGCATCGCGAAACCAGATCCCTTGGTGCAAGATCCTTTGCTGTAGGCGCGTAACGCTCCATAAATGGCTCACCGTCCCGGTTGCGCAGTATAGCACCTTCTCCGCGGAGGGCTTCACTGGCGAGGATTCCAGGACCTACAATGCCAGTGGGATGGAATTGCACGGCCTCCAAATCCATGACCTGCAAGCCGGCTTGCAGGATTAAGGCTAAACCGTCGCCGGTATTCTGTTGACAATTTGTGCTAACCTGATACATGCGGGTCTTGCCGCCTGTGGCCATGACCGTGGCCTTGGCCAGAACTGCGACAAATTTTCCGCTCTGTTCAATAAATACAATAGCTCCTACGCAACGGCCATCCTCAAAGAGTAACTCAGTAGCCACGCTTTGATTCAGGAAGACCACCCCATGCTTGACGGATTCGCCCCACACCGTATCCATGATTCCTTTGCCCGTTCGATCCGCCTCGTAGCAAGCCCGAAAGGCCTTGACTTCACCGAAATTGAGCATATGCCCGCCGAACGGTCTCTTTGCAACGCGGCCTTCGTCGGTACGGCTAAAATGCATTCCATGTCTTTCCAGCCACACGATCTGTTCCCAGGCAGATTCGCAAACCTTCTTGATGATGTTCTGATCCGCAGAGCAGTCCGAGCCCTTCCAGGTATCGAACATATGGTAAATGATTTTATCAACGGAGTCTTTGGGGTCCACTGCAGCCATCCCGCCTTGGGCTGTGGAGGTGTGAGATTTCTGGGGACTATGAACCTTGGTTACAGCAATGATACTCGTACCCGGACGCCGCTCACATAAGGCCGCCGCGCATCTGAGGCCTGCGCCCCCCGCGCCGATCACCAGTACTTCAGGTCTCAACACAGAATCGATATTGAGCTTTCTTGCCAACTTTGCAGTTCCCTATATACTAAGGACAAGCTTGACACCGGAAAAAGCAAAAACCGCCATGACAAAAGTCGTCAACAGCGAAAGCCCGGCCCTTAGGCGGCTATCTTCCACATAGTCCCCTATTATGGTGTAAAGGCCAAAGCCGGCATGAAAAAAAACCGACACAACCAAGGCAAGATCGACAAGTTTCATGCCGATGGCAGACATCCTGGTTATGATGGTGTTCACATCGTGTCCTACTTGGTAGTTTAAATGCATGAAAAACATGTGGCCTGAAACCATGGGGAGAAGGAGCGCCCCTGATACCCTTTGAAGTTTCCACAATGCAGCGTTCTGTGTGGGCCAAAGCCTCCTGTAGACAATGACGCCGGCGATCGTGCCCGCCATTACTACTGTGAGCCAAAAAAAGCCGGTGGAGACATGCTGGTCGCCCATCGATACTAAAAAACCCAGTGTCAGCATGTACAGGCCGGTTAGGAGAAAGACCCAGCGAATCATGAGCGTATCGTCCCTTACACGGAAGATTTCATAAAGTATCAGCCTGGTCCCGTTCAGGCCGTGAAATATGACCGGTAGGGCGAGGGCCCACTCCAGAAAGCTGAAGAAAAAATTCTGGAAGAACTTCATCTTGGAAGCAAACCTGGCCGGTTCGTAAAGTCCTGACAGCGTGACGATATGAAAGAACATGTAAAGAACCAACATCAGCCCAGCCACCCTGTGCGCCCATGTCATTACGAAGCCCCATCCCCTGGAGCGCGCATAAAAGGACAGCTTTTCACAGCGACCCAGAAAACCCACTACGTATGTCTCAATGGTGCTTCTTTGTGTTGATGTATTCATAATAGACGTTCAAAGCAATTGAGCAAATGCCTCATTTTGTGGCATGTTTTATCACGAACTTGATCTTTGTCAACAAGAAGGCAGTATAAGGTACGCGGTCCGGTGCAGTTGACAGGCAGCCTATTTAGTAGTATTTGCTGGGCCGATTCATCAGTATTGGAGACACGGTGAAAGAACCAAGAAAAATTCTGGTTGTTGACGGCGACCAGGCGACCTGCAAATTGCTCAAAAACACCTTGGAAAAGGAGGGTTATGAGGTTGACACAGCGTCTGACGCTTTGGAGTTGTTGAACAAAGACCGTGGAGAGCGCATGCCAAACCTCGTCATTACGGATGTGATCTTGCCGGGGATGGACGGGCTGCAATTGATCGAGACATTTAAGGCCGATGATGACACAGGAGACATCAAAGTGATCATTTGTTCGATGAAAACGTCCCTGGAGGATATCAAGAAAGGCTTGGCAGCAGGTGCTGATCAATATGTCACAAAGCCGTTCGAACCCCTCAATATGGTGGAGACTGTAAGAAAGGTTCTTGGAGACCGGAAAATAGAGGATGAGTTCAAGTCCGAGACGGGTCACCAAGAAAAGGATGGTGGAGAAAAATCGTGGGTGGACTTCCGCAGAAAGGTCGGGGAAGTTGCCGAAGAGAAAAGGCGATGTCCAAGGCTTGAGTTCCAATGTCCTGTCAGAATACAAGGTGTTAAGGGGGTCAAACGGGTTACGGACATCGGCATCGGAGGTGTGTTCATAGAGCACGAACATCCACCTGCTCTTGAGAAGGGACAATCCCTTCATTTAATCATGAAACTTCCAACCGAACGTGAGCCTGTTAAGGTAAAGGCAGAGGTAGTAAATATGAGGGACAGGGGGACAGGTTTCAGGTTTGTCGATTTGACTCCAACCAATCAAGAAATCATACGTTTTTGTTTTAATCTCTTCAAAGATACGATACCCCTCAAGTGACATCGCTGGCTCGCCGCTGTGGACTCGCGCCAACGGGCTGGCAAGAACTTCAGTTGCCTTTCACAGGGTTCGAGTCCTGCACCAACTTCGTTGCTATCTCATAGATGCAGGCAAAGGCCTCACTCGACTGGTCTATCTTCGTGAGGGGGGCCATTTCAGAAATCATCTTGTCTATCAGCCCATCGTAAGCCACACTGCCCAGATCGGCAGGGTGTGTCATCAGATACTTTTCAGAGACAAGTTGTACGATGCGACCTGCGTTCTTGTCATTGGGGGCTCTGACCATGTTTGTAATCATTGCCGGCTGAATTTTTTCAATCTGTTGCTGTAGGCCCTTCACCATATCCTTGTTATCAGATGAGTCCAGGAGGATCTCGAAGAGCTCCTTGATTGTTCTCATTCTGAGCTCATTCTTAGGATTCATGGCTGTTTGGACAAGGGCATAGACAGAGGGTTCTCGACTAGAAAGCTGGCTTAACCTTCGGTAAACCGAATTCCGAACAAATCCATAGGCATTCTGAATCGCTGTGGGCTGTGGAGTCAATACAGCAATCTTCTTGTGAGCCACAAGGAAGAAATCCAGGGTGTTAAAAGAAGCTCCAGCTCCGAGATCGAGCAAGACATAGTCAGCATCCAGCTTGAAAATGCTTTTTATGAGCTTCACCTTCTGAGCAAATTTCGGGTTTGCCAGGGAGAGAATTTGACCAGCCCCGCTGATGAAGCGAAGGTTTTCGATCTCCGGGCTGAGGCAGATATCTTCTAATGAATCATATTTTCTCGTGATAAAATCATTGAGGGTGCGAGGCGGGCTCTTGATCCCCAGCAGCGTATGGAGATTTGCCCCGCCAAGATCCATGTCCACAAGAATGGTCCGCTTTCCCATTCTGGTCAACCAGAAGGCAAGCAATGTACTTATTATGCTTTTGCCCACTCCACCCTTTCCCCCGCCAACGGCCCAGATTTTTGGGGCTGATCTATGTTCGGCTGCCTGCTCTTTTCTCACTGCCTGCCTTTCGCTTTTGCCAAACAAGACTACCGCTTCACAAGCGAGTCCCACAAGCTCCAGATCAGATTCTGTTCACCATCGCTTCCGTAACAATGATCTTCCAGCAGATTGCGGTCGTGATCCGGCAAATCCTTGAATTGGACCCCCACTGCCGTGGTTGCTTTACCTTCGTGAGAAATCTCTTTCCCCCAAACGGTTGTACCCAAGATATTGAGCTTGACACCGGCTGCGGGCAGATCAATCTCAACTTTGACGTTTTTTCCAACTATGTCGGCATCTGGTCCGGTTTGATACTTTGCGCCCAGGACAATACGCGCCCCTCCCAACGAGATGTCATCGGCAAATCCGGTGAGAACCAAGGGACTTTTGCCTGCATCCTCTCGAAAAATCTTCATGATCACCTTTGTTGGCAGCTGATGCCTGGTGGTCTTTCGCACTGTATGAGGAGGAGTCTCTTCGCCTGATTGCACACGGGTGCTGTATAGTCCTTTTACCAAAAGTTCTATGTTAGGATATTTCCTGCAAAGCGCCACAAGTCTTGGTTTTGAGATCTTTACCAGCTCAACGCGAGTGATTGTCTCAATATATGACCGGGATACCCTTTCTGCTTCAAAGGGATAAATATTGCCAAAAAAGTCGCTTTCCACTAAGTCTCTTATCGACCTTTTATTAACCTTTTCTCCCTCTCCCAACGGGTGGTAGGTGGTTTCTTTCAAGGCTCCGGACACCACAAAATAGATATCATTTTCTATGTCTCCAAACTTTTTTACTATTTTGCCGGCAGGCCGATTGACTTGGACCAACTTGACCATAAAGGCAGCCATTTCAGGATATGCCATCTGTGTCAAAAAATGTTGCAAGGGAGTCTCCTTGGGGCTGCCTTCACACAGGGCTGAATGGAAGGCCCTGCCCTCCTGGTGGGATGGCTGGACTATACGCCATTGCAAGATCTTCGATACAACAGCCTGCAGAGGGATACCCGCTTTTATGAAGAGCTCGGCTGCTGTCCCATAAGCATCTGCGGCGACATCAAGGCGTTTGCGCCGGGCTGACAAATCGCCGAATGCTCGATGGAGTGTGGGGTCTTTGGGGAAGATCTTGAGCATCTTTTCAAATTCTTCAACGGAATCAATCGTAACAGAGCCATCGACGATCCGTTTAGCAATGCCGTGTTGCCCTTCAAGTTTGTCGCTCAAAATCCAAACCTCAACTAGACTTTTCTTTCACCCTTGATAGCTTCTATGATTGCATCCATACGCTTGTTCATGGCCTCGCTTTTCTGACAATACAGACGCATTATTTCGTGGAAGGACTTCATTCTGGCGTCATGTTTCAATAGCATTACTCCAAGTTCCGCAAGGCGTTTGCTCATCGACTTAATCTGTTTCTGGATGTCTTCGAGTGCAGCCCCTCGTTCAGAGCTGGGCTGTTCTTCTTTGAGTCCCTTTATCAGTTTTTGCAGATCATCCCTTTCCCCATCTGAAAGGCCTGTGCCCAACTGCGCAGCATTTTTGTTGCTCCTGGTTTTTTTGGCAACAGCGGCCTTCTTTTCTACAGGGGGCTCTGCTGCCACGAGATCTTCAAGCACAACCACTTCTTCCGCCTCTGCGCCGTTGCCCGCAGCGGCTTTTTGTATGACCGGTTCTTTTTCTACAGCGGTTTCTTGTGACGCGAGCTCTTCGTGTGCAAGGTCTTGTTCAGCCTCGGCATCATCAGCCCCGGCCACTTTTTCTGTTGCCGGTTCTTTTTCTGCAGAGGGTTCTTCTGACATAGTCCCCTCAAGCGCTGGTTTTTCTTCTCCCTGTGCGTCATCAGCTGTAGAAGCCTTTTCTGCTACAGCTTCTTTTTCTGCACCCGGTTCTTCTGACATAGTCCCCTCAAGCGCTGGTTTTTCTTCTCCCTGTGCGTCATCAGCTGTAGAAGCCTTTTCTGCTACAGCTTCTTTTTCTGCACCCGGTTCTTCTGACATGATCTCCTCAAGCGCAAGGTATTCTTATGCCTCTGGGTTGGCAGCTATCACAACCGATCAAGTTTTCTGAACTGATCCCTGATCTTTGCATCTATGGCAGCCATGGTGTCGTCGGTTTCGAGAGCCGAATCAAGTCCTGCCCCACGATGTTCTGGGCTAAATATACCTCGTTTTTGAATGATGATAAAAGTCAATAGCCCGACAATAATGACCGAAAGGACAGTTAGCATTGCCAGAAGGTATATTTGCAAACGGCCGTACTGGTAAGGCTGGGTAATCGATTCATCTTCCGGCATGGAAACGCTGCCTGCTGTTTCAGCCTTCAAGTTTGTTGGCAGTTCTTTCGATGACACAACGGCTTGTGTCAAAACCTCTTGGGCAGGCTTCTCCGGAGGCCTTTGATTCCCTTCAAGGGTCGGCCTGTTCGAATCCCTGGCAGGTTCTTGCGTACGCCTGTTCGCCTCTTGGGCCGGCAGAATGTTTCGCTCGACCGATTCTTTCTTTTCCCCGGTTGTTGTCAATACCTCCACATCCGGTTTTTGGCGGATAGATTCCTCAAACACAACACCCTCAGGTGGTCCTTTCAGCTGGTACACGTCTAAGACTACACGCTCTGGTCTGGAAAGAGCAAAAGGTTTGACCTGAAAATACGGAAAGGGGAACGTAATCAGGGCAGCCAAGTCTGATTCTTGCTGGACAAACTCGATCGTATCAACTCGTTTGGTTGTTTCACTCAATATCTGCCTGGGCAAGGTCGTAGTGGTATCAACAAAAATCACGGACACTTTCCGTTTGCCTTTAACGACCGGCTCTTTAAACACAGCCGTGCCGCTGAATTCAAATACAATTCTGGTAAAGTCGTTGTGTTCACCGATTCTAATATACTCTAATTTGGCGGCCTTTGCCGGCCCGATCTGGATCAAAAACATAATTACAGAACCGATCAGTGCCAGCTTCGTCTTTATGTTTCTGTTCATGGCATAAATGATCTCCTGCAATAAACAGACCAAGATACAATCAAGATCACACCAGGCGAATAATGCCTACCACAGCTTGAAACCGTTTTCCAATAGTTTGAATACATAACCCACGCATGGCAACGCGTTTCTCAAAAAATCGTAACAGATTATATTTCTATAAAAAAAGGCGATTTTGCTTACCGATTGGTCACTGCGTAAGCCTCTTAAGATATGAAATCTCTTGCCACGAAAAGGCTTCCTTCTGGCACGGAAATATGGAATTGTTGTGAAAAATGGGGTCCGACCCCAGATCATAGCGCGACGCTTTTACGGCATCGGCCCACAGCCGCGTGTGGGGAACCGGCGAGTATTGGGCCAGGATTGGTTTTACTCCACAAGCCTTTACTGCTTTTAGGGAAGCCTCAAGTTCTGAAAAGTGTTGCCCTGGCAGGCCAAAAAGGAGGTATGCGCCCACCGCTTCTGCGGTAAAGCCAGCTCTCTTCAAGTAACCAACGGCATTTTCGAATTCGCTGGGCCCCACCTTGTTATCCAAGAAGTGTCTGTTTTCGAAGAAGGCTGTCTCGAGGCCAAGGCGCACAGTCTTGAATCCTGCGCGGAAAAGCAGCCGGGCGATCTCTTTGGACAAGGGCCTTATGTGAAGGGCATTCGGCGTGTGAAACCTCACCTTTGGTCGGCGTCTTATAATCTCTTCAAGGATTGGGATAATGTGACCGTCTGCATCAACCAGGAGGGCATCATCATAGAAAGCAAAATCTTTGACGCCAAATTTCTCATGCCAGTATATAATTTCTCCTACAACATGTTCAGGTGTCCTGCGCCTCAGCAAGGGGTTCAAAAATCCTGATGCACAGTAAGCACAGTGAAAGGGACAACCGCGGCCTGTCAGGATTGGAATATAGGGGATGGCGTGTTGAAGATCAAAAGCCGGATAGGGATAGGTATCCAGGTCATTAGGAAGGAATTGCCGCCCTCCGGCGAAGCCGGTAAGCTGGTCAAGGACTTCAACAACCTGGAGGTCGGCCTCTGTTGAAAACACCCTGTCTGCGCCGGCGTGCTTGACGGCGTGCTCGTGACAGAGGGTGGCATAAATGCCTCCGAGCAGGATGGGGACCCGGGGCATCATCTCCCGAACAATCTTGATAAGGGCTGACACACCCGGATACCAGTAGGTCATTATGGAGGTGACAAGGACCGCTTCAGGCTTGGGAATTTCCGTTAGGGCTTTGCGGACCAAGGCTTCTGGAATGCCATAGCGACTGAAAGTGCGAGGGACATCGTGGAGTTTTTGGGGTTTTGCTATTTGCCTTTTCAGGTAATGTCCCTTGCCGAACTCGCCGTGCCTGGGAGTCTTTGTGAGCCCTGCATGAAAGCGGTCCATACAGTCGATATAGGTGATTTTGTAGCCGTGCATACGGAGGATGCCGCCAATGGTCAGGAGTCCTAAGGGTTTTGCCCAGAAATCATACGCAGCAAAATCATCAATCCAAGGATTGATCAGCAGGATGTGAGGAGTGTCGTTTTTCATGACAGTGATACGGTTTTTACCTTACGCAACCAATACCGCTTTCGTCAAGCAAGACAGGTGGTCAAAAAAATCGGCGTTGATCTTACAAAATGGTAAGACCCTCAATGAGCGTAAACAAAATGAAGAGATGCTGTAACATATTAACAGCAAAGAGTATTTGCAGCTTCCTTTGGAGGACTATATCTCTTCTATTAGTGAGCTGTAATTTGTCTTTTAGAACTTCATTTTGTTTACCCT
>CAZCWQ010000105.1:0-7612 GCA_964502365.1 uncultured Desulfobacterales bacterium
ACTATTTTATGCTCCCCTTAGTAACTTCTTGACGCTACTTGGATTTCTCCTTGACGAGCCCGTATCACTCTTTTAATAGGAATGGACGCTTCTTGGCGTACAGATCTTGATGAAACCAGTATTCTTCATCAGCAAGGAGGTCAGTCATGGATTGCATCTTTTGCAAAATTGTCAGCGGTGAGATCCCCTCTGCAAGGGTTTATGAGGATGACAGGGTGCTTGCCTTCATGGATATCAACCCATTGAACGACGGCCATATGCTCATTATTCCAAAGGCCCACGCAGCCACTATCCATGAAATATCAGAAGCCGATTTTCTGGCTGTCATGTCTGCCACACGTAAACTGGCGTCTGCTGTCAACAAGGCCCTTGGTCCAGAAGGGATGAATTTGATGCAGCTCAACGGCAAGGCTGCCAATCAGGTTGTGCCGCACCTTCATGTCCACATCGTTCCCCGCTGGTCGGGCGATGGATTAACCGTCTCGAAATGGGATATAGTGCCGGGCGATATGGAAAAGGTCAAGGCTGTGGCAGAGCAGATCAAATCGGAAATGGCAACCTAAGAATTGTGAATTGTGTAATCTGGAAGACTAAGAAAATCTGATACTTACAACAATGCGTTCAATCCTAGACAACATCGGCAATACACCACTGGTTGAAATCAAGCAGCTCAACCCCAACCCCAAGGTAACGCTGCTGGCCAAGCTTGAATACTTCAATCCCGGAGGTTCTGTCAAAGATCGGATTGCCAAGGCTATGATCGAAGCAGGAGAGGCAGCCGGCGCATTGACACAGAACAAGATCGTATTGGAGGCTACAAGCGGCAACACAGGCATAGGCCTGGCCTTGGCCTGCGTAGTGAAGGGGTATCGCCTTCTTTTGACCATGTCTGAAGCCGTCAGTATGGAACGCCGCCAGATCCTTCAGGCCTTGGGAGCTGAAATTCGGCTCACACCTGCTCATCTCGGTACTGACGGAGCCATAGAGGAGGCCTATCGCCTAGCTCGCGAACACCCTGAGACCTATTTCATTACCGATCAGTTTAACAACAAGGCGAACTGGCAGGCCCATTACAACGGCACAGGCCTTGAGATTTGGGAACAGACCCAAGGCAGACTCACCATGCTTGTGGCAACCATGGGAACTACAGGAACCCTTATGGGGACATCAAGGCGCCTGAAGGAGTACAACCCTAACATCCAGATTGTGGGTGTTGAACCGTATCTGGGCCATAAGATTCAGGGTCTCAAAAACATGAAAGAGTCTTATCGGCCCGAAATATATGAAAAGGATCGCCTTGACAAAAAGATAAACGTGGACGATGAAGCAGCCTTTGAAATGGCCCGACGTCTAGCCAAAGAAGAAGGGATTTTTGTGGGTATGAGTTCCGGGGCCGCCATGGTGGTTGCGCTCGAACAGGTCAAATCCATGTCTGAGGGCGTAGTGGTGGTGATCTTGCCCGATGGTGGAGAGCGCTATTTGAGCACGAAACTCTTCACGATTCAAGAACAAACCAATCTCAGATTTTACAACACCATCAGCCGGACAAAGGAACCCTTTCAACCCCTTCGCAGCGGCCATGTCTCCATGTATTCATGTGGGCCTACTCTTCACGACCGCTTGCACATTGGAGAGTGCAGGCGCCTTGTCCTGGCCGACTTCCTTTGTCGTTATCTTGAATATAAGGGATATGCGGTGACCCATGTGGTGAACATCACGGACTTGGATGACAAGACGATCCGGGGATCCGAAAACGCCGGCATGGAGATCAAGCCTTTTGCCGATCAGTACGCTCAAGCATTTTTTGAGGATATGGCAACCCTGGGTGTCAAGCCCGCTACGCAGTATCCCAGAGCAAGCGAACATGTTGACGACATGGTGGCACTCGCTGGACGGCTTCTGGAAAAGGGGTTTGCCTATGAAAAACTCCAGTCCGTCTACTTTGACATCTCCAGGTTTGCAGACTACGGCAAACTCTCCGGCATCGACCTTGACAAGGTCAGGCTCGGTTCCACCGTGGACCTGGACGAGTATGAGAAGGCCAACCCCAGGGACTTTACGCTTCTTAAACGGGCCAAACTCTCTGAACTCAGGCGCGGAATCTACACAAAGACCGAATGGGGCAATGTGAGGCCGAGCTGGCACATTGAGTCAGCGGCCATGGCCATGAAATACCTTGGGGAACGCTTTGACATCTATGTAAGCAGTCGCGATCTCATTTTCCCACACCATGAAAACGAGGTGGCCGTAAGTGCCGCCCTCACCGGAGCACCCCTGGCACGGTGCTGGATACACACTGAAGTCGTCTTATCCGGCGGCAAGAAGGTTCCGGGAGGAACTACTGGCATGCCCTATGTCCGAGATCTGTTGGACCGGGGATACAGCGGTCGGGTGATTCGATACTGGCTCCTTTCCCACCATTACCGCAGACCATTAAATTTTTCCTTCGAGGCTCTGGATCAGGCCGTAGGTTCTATCCGGAGGCTTGACGAATGTATATACCTGTTAAACAGTATAGCGAACGGCCGTCCTTACGCTGACTTGGACCAACTTCTCTACGATCTGAAGACCAGCTTTACGGATGCCATGGATGACGACCTGGACATATCGCCCGCCATGGCAGCGATCTTCCAGATTGTTCGAAAGATCAATCGCTTAGCTGCAACTGGTGAGTTGGATCAGGCGGGAACCAGGCGCATCAAGGATGCTTTTGGGCGGATCAACGCGGTCCTAAATGTTTTTGACTTCCAAGAGGCGACTTTAGATACCCACGTGCAAGACCTGCTCCGCCAACGAGAAGAGGCAAGGCGCAGGAAAGACTGGACAACCGCTGACGAGATCAGAGACCGCCTCAAAGCTATGGGGGTCAAGGTTAAGGACAGAAGAATTTGGTCGTAATATGAAACGACCATTATCGTGCACATATTTCCCATTCACCAGCATCGCGGCCCGGCTGGTGGAAACCCTCTCCCTTTGTTTCTACCGTGTCACTGTCTACCAGCCGGTGGGTTCTACACCTGCGGAGGGTCTTCGGCCATGGATTGACAATCGACTCTTGGACTTCAGGACCCCCTTTGAAGGGATCATCGATAAAAAGGCCCTATTGGCTGCATTGAACGATTGGCAAAGGTGGAGTGCCACGTATCAGGATGCCGATCTGGCCTACCTGAAAAACGTGGGAAGCAAGATTGCCCCTGTTGATCCCTTAACGCCAAAACTGGTTTCCAAAATAAAGGGCACCTCTGGCAAGACTAAGGGGAAATCACAACACAGGGATTTCGCCCTTCAGCTGTTCCTGCACATGGCCCAAGACTTTGACCAACAATCCGGGGAATTGGTGGAACAATTGAAGGAGTTCAAATTGCAGGAGCAAGCTTTGCAGGACTTCTTTCGTATAGATAAACTTGATGAAACCGAAGATCTGGTTTCGGCTGAGCCATTTGTCTTACCAGACAAAGACTTGGGCAGTTTCATGGTTGAAAATCGGACGACTGCCTGGAACTATATGTTCCAGAAAGACCCTGTTGAACCAAGCCTTCTTCTGACAGACTCTCCTTCATGCCACGCGTTTGTCCTCGACTCCGTGAAAGAAAAGGTGAATGTGTTAAATCTTGAGATCTCTTACGTACAAGCCCCTGATGTTCGGTCTCCTTGGAAGGACAAGCTCCACAAGCTGTTTCACAAGCTCCTCACTACACCGTGGAACGACCAAGTACAACAGCACATTGAACAGGAGGCTTATCAAATAGAGGTGATACTTGAAAGGCAAAGAAATTCATCGACAAAGACTGCTCAAGACATAGCATGTTTCCACTGGTATTTAGTACCCCAACAGAGCGCTGGAGGTCTACTGAATCAACGATGCGGCGTGGATGACAGTGTAACTAGAATACAAGAAAGGATCACAAATGCCATTGTTGGCCTTCTAGAATATGACCGATCTTCATAAAAAATCCTGAGAAAACTTGACGACCTCGCATAATTGGTGTATAGGACCGACGCAAAAAAAATATGACAATACCTTAATATCGTTCCAGGTGTGAGAAGCTTCTTGGAAGAAATATGAGAAAGGAGGGGTGATCGTATGTTTACGCCGACAGTGGATAAAGACAAGTGCACTGGATGTGGAGAGTGTGTTGAAGTTTGCCCGGTGGAGGTCTTCGAACTCCAAGACGAAAAATCGGAGCCCGTGAACGCAGAAGAGTGTCTGGGTTGCGAAAGCTGCGTCGAGGTTTGTGAATACGAAGCGATTACAGTAGAAGAAACATAGTGAAATGCTAGTTGCCGGTACTGGTCCTTGATGCGGATAAAATTCGGATCAAGGACCGGCTGCTAATCCCTTCTCGTTAGAGATCCGTTACAGCCTTATCTCCCCTTCTTTCAATCGCATCGCCAACGGCTTTCCCGCAGGAGACATGGAAATGCATGAAAAACCGATTGCCCGTTGTGAGGCCAATGGTGTTGATGCTTATGAGTATCCGTTTTATGTCAAACCTGCACACGGCATGGAACCAGCCTACATCTTTCTGGAAGACCATGTCTACAATTTCAACCAGGAGGAGATGGAAGAAATAATGGCGCACCTGGTTCGCATTGAGCAGGAAAAGGACTTACAGAACCTCGGATTTGAAAAAGATGTTCATGGGATCTATATCTTGTCAGAATCGGAGAGACCATGGTTGCACTGAGGAGAATCATGATTGAAAAGATAGGTGTCGTGGGAGCTGGCCAGATGGGTGCGGGGATTGCCCAGGTGGCGGTCATGAACCGGTTTTCTATAATTTTGAATGACATAAGGGACACCTTTCTGGACCGAGGCATAGAGGCCATTGAAAAGGGTCTTTCACGCCTTGTAAAAAAAGATCGGATTACTGAGGAGCAAAAAAGCGATGCCCTGGGGCGGATACAAACCACGCTTGAAATCAAGGATTTTGAAAGTGCAGATTTTGTAGTGGAAGCCGTCATTGAAAACGAGGCCCTAAAACTGGATGTTTTCAAGGAACTGGACAAGATTTGCAGGCCCGGTGTCATCCTGGCAAGCAACACGTCTTCTATTCCCATCACACGGATTGCGGCTGCCACGAAACGGCCTTCTGAGGTGATCGGAATGCATTTCATGAATCCTGTACCTGTCATGAAATTGGTGGAAATTATCCCGGGACTCGCTACATCCAAAGAGACCTTACAGACGACCCGGGACCTAGCAGCAAGGCTCAAGAAAACGCCGGTCGCTGTAAACGATTTTCCCGGTTTCATATCCAATCGTATCCTTTTGCCCATGATCAATGAGGCTGTCTTTGCCTTGTACGAGGGTGTGGGCACAGCCGACGCGATCGATTCGGTCATGAAGCTGGGCATGAACCATCCCATGGGGCCCCTGGAATTGGCAGATTTGATCGGTCTGGACACGTGTCTGTCGATCATGGAAGTCCTCCACAAAGGCTTCGGAGATTCCAAATACCGACCCTGCCCCCTTCTCAAAAAGTATGTAGACGCGGGATATCTGGGCCGCAAAACTGGTAGAGGGTTTTACACATACTAACGTCTCAGTTCCTATCTATGTTCATTATTCGCTGTTCGATATTCTGCGGTTCTAACAGAAATGCTCAAGTCGAGAGCTTTGCGTAACCTCGGAAAGCGACAATTATGAGGTTTTTGAGGCACCCATCCGGGCAAAACGAACGGCCCACTTTAGTGGGCAAATCGCAAGTTGTTTGAGGCCCTTAGGCCGAGTTCTTGCGATTTAGTGACCGAGCCCGCAGATGGGTCAAAAACCTCATATCAAAGAGCGAGGCGAGGTTCTGCAAAGGTCTCAGGTTAATGACATTGAGTTGGAGCGCTGCGCCCCTCCTGCGAACCAAATGACATGATTTATTACCATATATTTCCCACAGCATTCGGATATGCAGCTGTTGTGTTTCAAACAGAGCCCTTGCTCGTCAAACGAATTTTCTTGCCGCATCCCAGCAAGAGTGTGGTCAAGGGGCGCATACAAGACACAGGCCCTGCAACCTCAGCAGTCACCGGAGAGGTTCTGAGCCTCTGTCGAGATATCCAGGTCTATTTTGACGGAGCTCCCATAACCCCTCCTTTGGAACTGCTTGACTTCCGGGGCCTGACCCCTTTGCAACGCCTTGTATTGAAAGCCGTGGCAGTGGTTCCCCATGGAGCCACTAGAACCTACGGTCAGATATCCGCACAAATTGGCCGGCCACGGGCCTGCCGATTTGTGGGCGCGACCCTTCGCCGAAATCCCTTCCCGGTTGTCATCCCATGTCACCGCGTGGTCCGGGCGGACGGATCACCAGGCGGGTTTTCAGGGGGCACAGAGTTGAAGAAACGCATGCTTGCCCTGGAAAAGGCGTCTGCGAACAATTGAGACCACAAGTGGTGTGGCACAATAATTGCTGTAGTACACAGCTAGAGAGGTTGAAGATTCTCCTCCTTTCCTTCCTTCACACCTCCTTTCGGCCCTGTTAGGCATGCCACCTAACAGGGCTTTTTTTGTATGTGTTTGCGGTTACGTGTGATTGTCACTCCTCGACCGCGTCTTCATCATAGCCTTTGCCCAGCCCCGGGTCTTGGCTCTGGAAACTCACCAAGATTCGCCCAAGAGTTTGACAAAATTGACGATATCTGCCTTACATTCTTGCACTCCCCTTACAGTTCCCATATGAAACTTGGTATGTTATCTTTAGTGCTACGACCCGCTGTCCATGGGGACAGCTTCTTCATGTGAATCTTCAGGACCGACATGCGTCAAGAAGGGAGGTCTTAACGTGAAAAGCAGGTGCGTTAGGTTGGTGCTGGCATTATTTGTTGGCCTGTCTCTGATTGGTGAAAGTATAGCTTCAGTCGAATGGGATATACGGAACACATTGAAGTTAGAAAAATCACCACTCGACGTAGCATTTTCGACCAATGGACGATGGATTTTTGTGCTTACCGATAAAGGTAGCATCGTTATCTACTCAGCGGATGGTACACTGAAAGAAACCATTACTGTCGGAAACCATATAGACGGTATCAAAGCCGGCCCGAATGAAGACATCCTTTTTGTCACCAGCCAAAAGAACAAGACCATTCAACAAATTCATATTGACTTCATATATGACATCGATGTCTCACATTCTCCTTTCAAAGGGCCAGCCGATGGCCCCGTAGTGATTACTGTTTTCAACGATTTTCAATGACCGTACTGTGCAAGGCTATTGCCCCTACTCGAGCAGGTGCTTGATAAGTATCCCGATCAGTTGAAGCTAGTGTTTAAGAATTTCCCACTGAGAAACCACAAATATGCCAAGAAGGCGGCCGCAGCTGCCCTCGTGGCCAATAGCCAAGGCAAGTTTTGGGAATTCCAGGACCTACTATTTAAGAATTTCAACCAGCTCAATGACAAGAAAGTCCTCGAAATTGCTCGTCAGCTGAGATTAAAGGAGGAGCAATTTCAGAAAGACATGAGGAATCCAAAGATACTGGCTGTGATCAGCAAAGATATCAGTGACGGGAAGAAAGCAGGAGTAAGAGGAACCCCCACTGTTTTTGTGAACGGAAGGCTTTTGAGACAAAGAACCATGAAGGGATTTCAGGCCTTGATCGAAAAAGAATTGCA
>CAZCWQ010000105.1:7712-10650 GCA_964502365.1 uncultured Desulfobacterales bacterium
TGGGGGTCACGCGTCAGACGATCCGAAACTGGATCAAGAAGGGCGATATTGCAGCCTATCACATCGGCCAAAATCTGAAGATCCCGGTTAACGAAGCAGTTCGGATCATGGCGCACTATGAACTTCCTGTCCCTGAGTGGCTACGAGATTTGAAAACAAACACGGTGGATCAAAAACACGAGGCACTGCAAAGGGTTGGGAGGCTCCATTCGAGACTTCCGCGTTCTCACAAGGTTGATATGTAGCGGGACGAGTAGGCAGTTAATTATCACCGATCTTTCTTAAGGAGTCAGTCATGAATCTTTCGGAATTGGCAACAAAGCTGGATTTGGATGAAGAGGACTACCTGGAACTGGTTGAGATCTTTCTCGAAACAACCTCTTCTGATTTGGCCAAATTGGAGTCGGCTATTTCCGCCGGAGCCACGGAGCAAGTAGTTGAAGCGGCCCATTCCATCAAAGGCGCAGCAGGAAGCCTCGGATTTAAGGGTTCTCATGAACTTGCGAAAAGCATCGAGATGAATGCCCGGCAAGATATTTTGGAAGGCAGCCTGGGGGCTGCTGGTTCCATAAGGGGAGAACTTGCCATGATTTCCGAGAGCCTCAGAGAAAAGCAAATTGGTTAGTTTCCGGTGTGCCACAAGGAAAAGAAGATGAATGGTGATAAAGAGAAGAAGAACGTGTTACTGGTGGACAACCACCCTGTCATACTAAAATTTATGACCCAACTTCTCACTAAGAATGGCTACCACGTGAAGACGGCACAAGACGGCCTTGCGGCGCTGGTGATATTGGAAGACTACGTTCCTGATGTGGTATTTGTCGATCTGGTCATGCCGAATATCAGCGGAGACAAGCTGTGCCAGATTATCCGAGGCATGCCCGGATTGGAGGATGTTTACCTCATCATTCTTTCTGCTATTGCTGCAGAAGAAAAGGTCAACTTCACCGACTTCGGAGCAAATGCCTGTATCGCAAAAGGGCCGTTTAACGAAATGGCAAAGAACGTTCTGGCCACTTTGGATAAGACGCAGTCGGAGACACAACAAGTCGTACCAGAGGCCATCATAGGGCTTGAAGATGTTCATCTCCGTGAAATCACAAAGGAATTGCTTTCGGTCAAGAAACACCTGGAAGTGATCATGATGAGCATGTCAGAAGGGATTCTCGAGCTGAATCACGACTCAAGGATTGTCTATGCCAATCCAAGCGTCCTTTCCCTATTGGAGATCCCTGAGGAAAACATATTGGGTTCATACTTTCCAGACCTCTTTCAAGGTGATACCCGTCAAAAGGTCAAAAGCCTTCTCAAGACACTGAACGACCCTTCTCAAGAGGCTGAGCAAGACCAGACTTTCATACTAAATGAAAAAGAGATTATCATGAATGTTTCACCTATCCAGGACGAAGGGAACAATACCATTGTCGTTCTCAATGACGTTAGCGATAGGAAGCGGATGGAGGCCAAGCTCCAGCAAGCCCAGAGGATGGAGGCGGTTGGAACTCTTGCCGGCGGTATTGCCCATGATTTTAACAATCTGCTCATGGCCATACAGGGCACTGTATCCTTGATTCTGTTCAACATGGACCCCTCACATCCGCTTTACGACAAGATTAACAGCATCGGGAAACAGGTTGAAAGTGGCTCAAGACTGACCAACCAGCTTCTTGGGTACGCCAGAAAGGGCAAATATGAGGTCAAGCCAGTAAGACTGAACAAACTGGTGAAAGAGACGGCCGAGACCTTTGGCAGGACCAGGAAGGAGATTACCATTCACCTGGAACTGGCAGATGATATGTTTCCGACAGAGGTCGATGAGGGACAAATTGAGCAGGTATTGCTGAATCTTTTTGTAAATGCCGCAAATGCCATGCCAAATGGTGGCCATCTCACCTTGAGGGCCCAAAATACCACCTATGAGGATATGAAGGGCAAGCTCTACAAACCAAGACCCGGCAACTATGTACTGTTAATGGTTACCGACACAGGCATGGGGATGGACGAAAAGACCCGTGAACGAATCTTCGAACCTTTCTTTACGACCGGAGAGATGGGCCGTGGTACAGGTCTCGGCTTGGCTTCTGTTTACGGGATAATCAAAAACCACGGTGGGTACATTGACGTGGACTCCAAAAAGGGCCTCGGCACAACATTCAAGATCTATCTGCCGGCCTCCGACAAAGGAATCCAAAGTGCTGCCAAGCCCCCAGAAGAGGTTGCCAAAGGCAACGAAACCATCCTTTTGGTTGACGATGAGGCCATGATCCTTGACATAGGGCAGGAACTATTGGAAGCCATGGGCTATGGCGTCCTGATAGCCAGGAATGGTAAAGAAGCTGTGGAAATATACAAAGCAAAAAAAGATAAGATCGACCTGCTCATATTGGACATGATCATGCCGCAAATGAATGGCGGCGATATCTATGATACAATGAAGCAAATCAATCCTGATATCAAGGTCCTCCTGTCGAGCGGATACAGTGTGGAAGGCAAGGCCACTGACATACTTGAGCGAGGCTGCAACGGATTCATTCAGAAACCTTTCCATATGGCAGAGCTGTCTCAGAGTATCAGGAAGATATTGAGTCAATAGTCGTGCACTTCAAAATCATCCCAATACGCACAACCCACAACCAATAGAGACAGCTACCATGAAAGCACGAAGACGCGAAAAATAAGACACCATTTCATGTTTTCCACCTTTCGTGTTTTCGTGATTGCCTTTATGCTTTTCTGCAAATGATGTGACACCTTAGCCTTATGAAAAACCTAAGGGTACTGATACCTTTTCTTTCGTTGCGAGCCTCTCGGGCTGGTCTTTTCTGCGACTTATTTGTGGGGGATGCTTTGCCCCCTCCGCATTCCCCTCGACAAGCTCGGGGATGCGGTCTCCCCCAGAGATAAGTCGCGAAAAGACGGCGCCCTACCGGCAGTCACT
>CAZCWQ010000106.1:0-10526 GCA_964502365.1 uncultured Desulfobacterales bacterium
CGTTCGCTTCGCCCGGATGGGTGCCCCAAAAACCTCATAATTGTCGCTTTCCGAGATTATGCAAAGCTCTCTTATCAAAATATTGTAAGAGTCTGACTTTTTGAAAAAAGCTCGACTTTGCTCACTCCTGTGAACAAAACGCTCTTTTTCAAAGCGCTAAGGTATTAAAAAATACTAAAGTTTTCAGAGAGTTTAAGTCAAGGGAAAAGAATAGGCGTGCTTTTTGTGGTTGAAACAAAAGGCCCCCTGAGCTATAAATTTTGTGCTTGGTTGCGCTAGGCGGGGAGCTAGCGGTGCCCTGTCACCCGAAATCCGCTCATGCGGGGCTGAATTCCCTTTTGAGGGTCCATCGTTCCGTGTGCCAATGGTTGTCCCTGGTCGGGCACCACGCAACAGGCGGTTACGAATCCCGTCAGGTCCGGGAGGAAGCAGCGGTAAGTACTCCAGCCTGTGTCGTGGGTCGGCTGCGACCAAACAATGACAACTTGAGGTCCCGCGGAAGGGGTTCGAAGGAGGGTGCGCAGCCAACTCATGAAATCGCCAAGCGATTTCATAATGCGTTATGGAAATGCGCTACAATGATTTTAACGGTTATCTCAGAAGGCAATTCGGCTGCAGGGTCCAGAAGATCACCATAGATGCGGGTTTTTCCTGCCCGAATCGGGACGGGACACTTTCGGACGTCGGGTGTATATACTGCGACCTAAAGGGCTCGGGCACAGGCGCATCAGGCAGGGGCCAATCAATCAAGGACCAAATTCAGCACGGAAAGACTCGCCTGGCAACGCGCTACAGGGCGGAGAGGTTTGTTGCCTATTTTCAAGCATTTACCAACACTTACGCCCCATGTGACGTTCTCCGGAAGCGCTACGATGAGGCACTGGCAGACTCGGATGTTGTGGGACTTGCCATTGGGACAAGACCAGATTGCATTGACGAGAAAAAACTGGATCTTATCGAGCAATACGCAGCAAGTCGCATGGTTTGGATTGAATATGGACTTCAATCCATACACAATCAAACACTGAGCAGAATCAATCGCGGTCACTCCTTTGAAGATTTTGTCCACGCCGTTCGCATGACCCAAGGCCGCAACATACTGATTTGCGCCCATGTTATTCTGGGTCTGCCTGGTGAATCCAAGGAGGACATCCTTGACACGGCCAACGCAATAGCCAACCTCGGCATTCAGGGCATTAAGATCCACAGCCTTTATGTCCTGAAAGACACAGCCTTGGCGCGTCTATATAAGGCCGGCGGTTGCAAAACCCTTGGTCAGCATACATACGTAGAGTGGGTAGTTGCTTTTCTGGAACGTCTTTGTCCTGACATGGTTATACAGCGCCTTACGGGAGATCCCAACCCTTCCGCCCTGCTCGCCCCCGTGTGGGCCCTGGAGAAACAACAGACTCTTTTCCTGATCCGCGAGACTCTCCGGGATCGGAACACATGGCAGGGGAGACTCTACCGGCCTGCGCAGGCTGATCTGTAACCCACGTTGATTAATGCGCTGCCCCTTTCCCCGCCCAAGCTGACCAGGCCACCTGGCCTCGTAAGATTTCTGGCAAGAGTGAGTAAAGTGAGTAAAATTGTCACTCCATACCCCCTTGACAAATACCGGTGCGGTTCTTATTTTTTCACATACTTACAGCAAATACAAAACTCAAGAAGATCAAGCAGATGTTAGGAGTTCGCGTTGACCATAAGCAGGGGCCGGCCTTCTAAAGAACCACCCGGAAATGAAGTCACCGAAGAACTTGGCCAAGAGACCCAAGGCGCGGCTGAGAAAGAGGTTGAGCAGAAGGAAAGCCTTGAAGAGCGGCTGAAGGCCGCCGAAAAGAAGGCCGAAACAAACTATGAGCACCTCTTGAGAGTGACTGCTGATTATGAGAACTACAAGAAACGTATGGAAAGGGAAATGAATGATTTCAGGAAATTTGCCAACGAAGCCCTTATTAAGGAGATTTTGCCCATTGTGGACAATCTGGAACGGGCTCTGGGAATAGAATATGAAAAGGATTTGGACGCCTTCGAAGGAATACGAGAAGGCGTGGAGATGACCCTAAAGGGGCTCAGGGACAGCCTTAAGAAGTTTGGGGTTGTCCCCGTTGAGGCCCTGGAAAAACCCTTTGACCCCAATTTTCACCACGCGGTCTCACAAGAAGAATCTGAGAAATACCCTGAAAATACCGTGACGCAGGAACTTCAAAAGGGCTACATGCTTGGGGACCGACTCCTCAGGCCCCCGATGGTTGTGGTTTCGAAAAAGCCGGATGACAAGGTAAAGGAGAAATCAATAGGTCCTGAGGATGAATCCAAAACAAAGATAACAGTTCACTAGAGTTTAAACAGACAGTCTAAGGAGGAAAATGATGAGTAAGGTTATAGGCATTGATCTCGGTACAACCAACTCGTGTGTGGCCATTATGGAGGGAAAGGATCCCAAGGTGATTACCAACCCGGAGGGGAGGCGAACTACGCCATCCATGGTCGCCTGGACGAGCAGCGGAGAGCGCCTGGTGGGCCAAACGGCAAAGCGGCAGGCCATCACCAATCCGGAGAACACTGTGTTTGCCGTAAAGCGGCTCATCGGAAGGAAGTATGCCTCGAAAGAAGTCCAGCAGGACAAAAACATCTGCCCTTTCAAGATTACCCAAGCAGGCAATGGTGATGCACAGGTGGAAATTCAGGGCAAGGCTTACAGCCCCGCCGAGGTCTCATCCTATGTACTGCAAGCGATGAAAAAGACGGCGGAAGAATACCTGGGTCAGAAGGTCACCGAAGCTGTCATCACCGTGCCGGCCTATTTCGACGATAGTCAGCGGCAGGCCACGAAGGATGCAGGCAAGATCGCAGGGCTTAACGTCTTGCGAATCATTAATGAGCCTACAGCAGCTTCGCTTGCCTATGGCCTGGACAAGAAGAAGGATGAGAAGATAGCGGTTTTTGACTTGGGCGGCGGCACTTTTGACATCTCCGTACTTGAGATCGGGGAAGGCGTCTTTGAGGTAAAATCCACAAACGGTGACACCCACCTGGGCGGTGAGGATTTTGATCAAAGAGTTATTGACTATTTGGCAGACGAATTCAGGAAGGATCAGGCAATCGACATCCGCAATGACAAAATGGCATTGCAGCGTCTAAAGGAGGCCGCGGAAAAGGCGAAGATGGAACTGTCAACTTCAATGGAGACAGATGTAAACCTGCCTTTTATTACGGCGGATGCCAGTGGGCCTAAACATCTGAATATCAAACTGACCAGGGCCAAGCTTGAATCATTGGTTGATGATCTCCTGGAGAAATTAGTGGGACCGTGCGAGATTGCCCTGAAAGATGCTGGGTTAAAGGCCTCGGAAATCAACGAGATCATTTTGGTGGGCGGTATGACTCGGATGCCGGCTGTCCAGAAGAAGGTAAAGGCCATCTTTGGCAAGGAACCTCACAAAGGTGTGAACCCGGACGAGGTGGTGGCGGCTGGAGCCGCGATTCAGGCGGGGGTTTTGAAGGGCGATGTCCAGGACGTCCTTCTTCTGGATGTTACCCCCCTGTCGCTGGGCATAGAAACTCTTGGCGGCGTGTTCACAAAACTGATTGAAAAGAATACCACCATTCCCACCAAGAAGAGCCAGATATTTTCGACGGCTGCTGATAATCAGCCGGCGGTTTCCATTCATGTACTTCAGGGTGAACGTCAAATGGCTGAATACAACAAGACCTTGGGTCGCTTTGAACTGGTTGGGATTCCACCGGCACCTCGGGGTATCCCCCAAATTGAGGTTACCTTTGACATTGATGCCAACGGAATTGTGCATGTCTCGGCCAAGGATATGGGGACCGGGAAGGAACAGTCCATACAGATCACAGCCTCAAGCGGCCTATCAGATCAGGAAATCGAAAAGCTGGTCAAAGAGGCTGAGCTTCACGCCGAAGAGGACAAGAAGAAGAAAGAACTGGTTGAAGCCAGGAACCAGGCAGACAGCCTTATCTACCAGACAGAAAAGTCTATCAAGGAACTGGGTGACAAGGTAGACCCGACACTCAAGGAGAATCTGGACGGAGCCATGGAAAGGCTAAAGAAAGCCATGGACGGAACCGATACCGAAGAGATCAAGAAGCTTAGCGAAGAACTTATGCAAACCTCTCATAAACTGGCTGAGGCCATGTATGCTCAGGCGTCTGCTGCGGGTCGGGCCGGTGACCAGGCACGGGCTGCTGGCGCCTCGGCCCAGACTGCATCTCAGGGCTCCACAGATGAAGATGTGGTAGATGCGGATTTTGAGGAGGTCAAGGACGACAAATAGACGTGATTTCTTTTTCCCACCACAAAGCTGTCGCCGCTGCGGAGGTTATTTAGAAATGCTTTATAGTTATTGGCACGAGAACACGTCAGGGCATGTCCCACACCGGCAACCGAATGGGCATCGCTTCCACCAAAAATCGGCTTGTCAAATGATGCGGCCAGTGCCATGGCTTTGAGATTACTTGACTTAGTCAAACTCGCATTCACGCCCTCGATACCATCTGCCAAGCCTATGACAGATTCCCGTTTCTTCCTTTTCAGATATCTGTAAAGATTCTTGTAAGCGAGCCCCAAGGGATGAGGGATTCCAATAAATACATGATATTGGCGGGCCGCGTCTATTAATTGTTTTAAGGTCATGCTTGTTCGGTTCACAACACCCCTGGCGCATCGGTTCATAACATAATTGTTGTAAAAATCTGACATATCGGCAGGTGAATAAAAGTATATGATAAGGTCCTTTCTCTCCACAGAGGTTACCTCAATACCTGGAATAACTGTGACCTTTCCGTGAGACAATTCCAGCGCCTCCAGACTTCCCACAATTGTGTTATGATCCGTAATTGCGACCCCTATGCCCAGCTTTGACGCCTTCTTGAGAATTGACTTGACGGAGCCCATGGCGTCGGAGGAATAATGGGAATGGCAATGCATATCAATGCACATATACCTATGCTTGTCATCCTCGTTTAGCTCGGATCGCTGATTTTCCTTATCACCGAAGGGCTCTTTGAAAATGTCTTCAATCTTTTTCATTATTCGTCGGCGAGACAAGAATCCCGTACCAGTGGGGTCGCCGTATGTCAATTCTTTTCGGAGTATTGGGCATGGTTTTCACTTTATTGTTGCCAACAGGTGTGATAGTTACCAAGAGTATTAAATAGTCTGCATCTCACGGAATCTGGCAAGGATCATGACGTCTTTTCTGAGGTGACCGGCTGGAGGCCTTCATCAGTAAAAGTATTAGATGAGTTGAGCCTTTGAACGACAATTCGACGACCCATGAAACAGTACTGTATCGATGAACTCCGGCCTGGGGACTATGAAAAGCTCAAGGCCTATTTGGATGAGCGTTATGGACCTTCCCAGATGGAAGATCTGTACTGGATATCCCTGGACAATGACCTGCTGGATGAAGTTCAGACATCCCATAGGGGGTGTCAACCCTTTTGCTTTGCCGTCGAGTTGAGACCGACGGCCATCTCTTTTGAACTGTTGATCCGAACGAGAAACAGAGTTCGATGCGACTGCATCCGTTATGCCAACGCTGAACAAAGGGAGAGTATCATCCGGTTTGCTGACACTATGTTTGAGACTGTGAAGATTCTTAGTTAGTGCCAAAATGACACGTGCAGCGGCCTTTCACTTTCCCATGTTCGTCCATTGTGTTGGGATATGGCTTCTTCCGCTCCAAATTCCCGGCTTATGATTCGAACAGCTTTGATCGGACTCTGGGTGGTCTTGAGCACTTTCACTTGCGCCCTGGCTGCAATTGTCACATCGTTTTTAAAAGAAGGTGGCAACTTTCCACACCTTGCGGGAAGATTATGGGCGAAATCTATCCTTCTTGTCAGTCGGGTCAGGGTCTCTATTCAGGGATTGCATCACATAGATCCTAATACCACCTACATCTACATGGCCAATCATCAGAGTATGTTCGACATCTTGGCGCTTCTCGGATATCTTCCTGTTCAGTTTCGGTGGCTGGCTAAGAAAGAGCTCTTTCAGATTCCGGTTTTCGGATACTCCATGGCCCGGGTAGGATATATCAGCATTGACCGGTCAAATCGGAAATCAGCCCACAGAAGCCTGCTGGAAGCAGCTCGAAAAATCGCTCAAGGGGTATCCGTAGTGATTTTTCCCGAAGGGACAAGAAGCCCAGATGGCTGGATTAAGCCGTTTGAGGCGGGTGGGTTTCACCTGGCAATTCGCTCTGGACGGCCAATTGTCCCAGTGGTGATCTGTGGAACTCACCATATCATGCCGAAAGGGAGTCTGCGGATAAGACCGGGTACCATTGTTGTCAGTATCAATCCGCCTATTGACACTGCTTCTTACAATAGTAAAACTAAGAAAGAACTCAGAGAATCGGTCCGCTCCATCATGATACAAGACCTTGAAAAGATAAGAGCAGGACAGGCTTGGGCTTTGGTATCTGACAGATGAAATGGAACAGTTCACCGTGCGCTAAAAGAAAACCAATTATTAATCCGATTATTATGGAGGTGTGAAAGGGCATGATGCGAAAGGAAATCTTGGGAGTTATCCTGATTTTCATTTTGGTTTTTACTACCGTAAGCCTTCTTTCCTACCACCCGTCGGATCCTTGTATTAATCGTGTCCAGACCTCAGGACAGGTGCATAATCTGTTCGGACCGGCTGGTGCTCATGTCGCTGGTTTCCTTATCGCTGTATTCGGGCTCGGTGCTTTTTGGATGCCCGTCGTCATGCTTATCATAACTTTATATGTCTTCAAGTCGTACTCCAGGGGAGCCATTCTTGTTGCCCTTGTGGGGGGGCTCCTGTTAATGGTGACGACCGGAGCGCTCCTGTCGTTCCACACAGCCCATTATGTGCTCTTTGGAAAACGGTTGTCCGCTGGAGGAATTTTAGGAATCCCACTAGCCAAGATCGTCACGAAGTATATAAACACAACAGGCGGGTTTGTTTTCCTGCTTGCGGTTTGGACCATCGCATTGATCATGACCACCAGGCTATCTCTGATCAGGCTGTTCCAGTGGTTAACCGCTTCGTTCAGTGGTATTTTTTGTCGCGCAAAAGCTGCGTGGGTAATCTCAAAAGAGCGCTACCGAAAGGGCAAGAGACGAGCCAAGACTGGCCAAAAGCTGTCACGAAAAAAGGACGTTCCTGTAAAAATCGTGGCACCCTTGCCCAGGCAACTCAAAGCTGCGCCCACAGCTAGGCAGGAAGTATTTGCATTTATGAATGATGATCATGGTTTCAGGATTCCTTCACTAAACTTGCTCCATGGCTCAGAGGCTGACGAGAAAGCAGTTGACCGAGAGAGTCTCCAGATGGGGTCTAGATTGCTGGAAAAGAAATTGAGCGACTTCAGTGTTTCCGGGAAGGTGGTGGCGGTTTCTCCTGGGCCTGTGGTGACCATGTATGAATACGAACCCGCAGCAGGAGTCAAAATAAACAAGATTGTAAGTCTAACGGACGATCTGGCTCTTGCCCTCAGGGCCGCGAGTATCCGCATTGTGGCCCCGATCCCGGGAAAGGCGGTCATTGGCATAGAAGTTCCAAATGCAGACCGGGAGACTGTCAGACTCAAAGATATTGTTGCCTCTGAAATCTTTGAAAGATCCAAATCAAAACTTACTCTGGCTTTGGGCAAGGACATTTTAGGAAATCCATTCATAACCGATCTGGCAAGAATGCCCCACCTTCTAATCGCGGGCGCCACAGGGGCCGGCAAGAGTGTTGGTCTAAACGTCATGATTTGCAGTGTTCTGTACAAGGCAACGCCAGATGAGGTAAAATTGCTGTTGATAGATCCCAAGCGTATTGAACTCTCTGTCTATGAGGGGATCCCTCACCTGATTGTGCCCGTGGTCACTGAGCCGAAGAAGGCAACACGAGCCTTGCATTGGGCCGTTGAGGAGATGGAGCGGCGTTACACCCTTATGGCCGACGAAGGGGTACGAAACATAGACCAATACAACAGGAAGCTGACCAAGGAAAAAGATGCTGGCGAACGGGCCACCAAATCAGCGGATTCAGGAACGTTGCCTCCAGAAGACCGTACTGACAGAAAACTTCCCATTGTCCTGATTGTCATCGACGAGCTTGCGGATCTTATGTTGGTGTCCTCCCGGGATGTGGAATTGGCCCTCACGCGGTTGGCCCAGATGGCTAGAGCGGCAGGGATACATTTGCTCATTGCCACGCAAAGACCTTCGGTCGATGTCTTGACGGGCATTATCAAAGCCAACTTCCCAACCAGGATATCGTTTCAGGTCTCTTCTCGAACTGATTCCAGAACCATCCTGGATGCCAACGGCGCAGAGAATCTATTGGGAAATGGAGATATGCTTCTCTTGCCGCCTGGTACTGCCAGACTTCAGCGCATCCACGGAGCATATGTCTCGGAAGACGAAATCCGCAGGATCATAGATTTCTTGAAAAAGCAACGCAAGCCTATCTATCAAGAAGAAATCTTGGAGACTCGCCTAGAGGAAGAAGAAGGTCGAGAAGACGAATACGATGAAAAATACGATGAGGCAGTGGCCCTGGTCACGGAGACCCGACAGGCTTCGATTTCCATGATCCAGCGTCGCCTCAGGGTTGGATATAATAGGGCTGCCCGTATGATCGAAATGATGGAACGAGATGGCGTTGTGAGCCCCAGCGAAGGAAGCAAACCAAGAGAAGTGCTTGTCAGGGGATACAACAGATGAGAAAAAAGACCCTATACGCGGGCATATGCCTCATATGGTTCACCTTTTTATCTCAGGCCCCATTTGCTTTCTCAGATTCTCTTTCAGTCTCTGATATATTGGAGCGGGTCCAGCACCGGTATGCAGCAGCCGATTTCGAGGCGGATTTTGTCCAGGAGTCTCACCTAAAGGCCATGGATATGGTCGACGCCGCTCAGGGGCATGTATATTTCAGACCCCCTGCCATGATGCGCTGGCACTATAAGACGCCGGAGGAACACCTTATTATTACTGACGGGCAAAGTGTTTGGATATATCTCCCGGAGGAAAACCAGGTCATGGTGGGCCGGGCGGCCGACTATTTTGGCGCCATAAAATGGGCAGACTTTTTCGCCCAACCCGGCAGACTGCTTGATGATTTTTCTGTGCGGTCGGCAGCCAAGGAACTGCAGAGAAAAGACAGATTTGTTCTCAAGCTTGTCCCGAAAAAAAAACAGCCGAATTTGGCAGAGGTCCTCTTGTTTATTTCAAAGAGCACCTTCGATATCCTACAATCGGATACGTACAATGGTTTTGGAGACAGAACCAGCATCCTGTTTTCACACTTTAAGTTTGACCAGGGGCTGGATTTGTCTCTGTTTGTTTTTGAGATTCCCAAAGACTCAGATGTGCTTCAGTTGGAGGGGCAGTAGTGCAAAGGTCTCAGGGCGTGATGTGAACCATGACTGGCACCATAGCTGAAGAAATCAGAGCGCTGGCTAGGGAGCGAAACGCCATTTTGCTCGCTCATAACTATCAGCCGCCTGAGATCCAGGACATTGCTGACCTTGCCGGAGATTCCCTCCAACTAAGCATCCAGGCGGCTAAAACCGATGCGGATGTGATCCTCTTTTGCGGTGTCCTTTTCATGGCGGAGACGGCAGCCATTGTGTCACCGGACAAAATCGTACTCACTCCTCGCATGGACACAGGGTGTCCCATGGCAGACATGATTACGCCTGAGTCCCTTGGGGCCAAGCTGACTCAACTCGGCAAGATTCCCGTAGTGACCTATGTCAACTCCCCTGCTTCGGTAAAGGCGCACTCTACAGTGTGTTGTACCTCTGCCAATGCAGTGGCTGTGGTAAACAGCCTGCAAGAAGATGAGCTTCTTATGACACCGGATCGCAACCTCGCTCAATATGTCGCTTCGGCGACCAGCAAGAAGATTCTCTACTGGGACGGATACTGTCCTATCCACGACCAGTTGACTGCAAAGGAAGTGCGCACAGCAAAGGCATCCCACCCAGAGGCCCTGTTCATGGCTCACCCGGAATGTCGTCCTGAGGTCTTAGCCCTGGCCGACACTGTGTTAAGCACCTCTGGTATGCTCAATTTTGCCAAACAATCCGACTCAGAATCCTTCATTGTGGGGACAGAGGAGGGATTAATCTATCCGCTGCAAAAGGCAAATTCGAATAAGTCCTTTTATACAGTCTCGGGCAACATGATATGTGAAAATATGAAAAAAACGACACTGAGTGATGTCTTGAGAGCTTTAAAGACAATGACTCACCAGGTGAAGGTGTCTGATGAAGTGCGTCAACGGGCTGCCAGGGCAGTGGGGCGTATGCTGGAAATCACACGCCGATAAGATCTCGGGTAACACTTAAGCGCTTTGAAAAAGGGAGTGCTTTGCAGAACCTCGCGAAGCTTTCAAAGGCTAAGCTCTTACGATCTCAGGTAATGGCTTCCGTTTTTGAAAAAATGGTTGCTTGAAGGGTATTTAAGGGTGAGCCAGGTGAAAAACTCAAATTTTATAATGACCGCCCTTGAAGTGAGTTGGT
>CAZCWQ010000107.1:0-10425 GCA_964502365.1 uncultured Desulfobacterales bacterium
GAACCAGTTTTGTATCGCTCTTCCCAACAGGAATTCTCAGGCAAGATACTTCACCCCACAAATTTATAAAGTAAGATCCCCTCTAAATATCACAAAACTTTCGGGATTTCAAATGGTTGGATAGAATAGCAGCAACGGCAATCGGGAGTTCAAAGGTAGGTTTTACGATTTACGTAAATATCTATTAATGGCCATGTCTACCGGCTGGTATGGAGCAGCAGCATAGAACCAGTTCGAGTGAAGCTCCCCGCGGCTTGCCGCGGGGAGCAGGCCGGTCAATGTTGCAGATTGATACAAGCGTTATTTGCAATTGAGTACTAAACTTCTTAAGCTACTTTTTAAGTCCTGCAAACCCAACCAAAGAAACAAAGCTGATCAGTGACATGGCGGCGGGGTCAGGGGTAGGTTCAAGCAAGGAATGAAGTTAACATGATAACGACCAATTTTGCCTATCCGATCTGGGAAGCTCCACCAATTGCCAGAAGAGGTTGATGGTCTCGACTGCTTCAGAAAAATTCTCGAATCCTACCGGCTTCACGATATATGCGTTGGCACCCAGATCATAGCTGTTGAGTTTGTCTTCCTCGGCCTCTGATGTTGTGAGGATGATAACAGGCAGGCGGCGCAACCCCTCATCCTCTCTGATGTGCTTAAGAACTGTTAGGCCATCCATCTTGGGCATTTTGATGTCCAACAGAAGGATGCCGGGCCTGGGAGCACTGCTGGGATCACTATACTTTCCTCGCTGGTGGAGAAAGTCTAGACACTCCTCACCGTCATTCACGATATAGAGCGGGTTGGGGATTTGATGCTTCTTCCAAGCCCGTTTGGTCGCGATAATGTCGTGCTCATCGTCCTCAGCCATGAGGACAACAAAACCTTGTTTGTCCATCTCTATCCTTTGCATATTGTATTGATCATATATATCGGAATCTTCATGCTATTTATTTAATCCTTTCCACATTTGGGGATCAGACAGGAGGGATACCCAGATACGCGTTAACGTGCGGTAAGAACAAAATACGATCCTGAAGGTGTTGGTCAATCGAGAAAAAGCATTTCAGAAGCCATAACCGAAACAGTGGAAAGGGATACGGGACAATACATAAACTTATCTGCCAATCAGCACCACCACAGTACGGGGACCGATTTCATACACATCCTGATTATCAAGACAAGGCTCTTTGCCTTGCTCGAAGATGTCTTGAGGACTTTCCTGCATGGTGTCCACAACGCAAAGCCACCTCCTGCTCCCCGTCAATTTCGGAAGTTCCAATCTAAGTGATTCCCAGTAGGAATTGGCTGCAATGTAGATATCGCTTAGTTCCGAGGAGACACCGGGAGTTTTTTCTGAAATCTGCATGGCCACAGTCCTCGATTCCCAGGTCCAGTCCGGTTGACCCCCCTCCATCCCGTGCCAAGTGACGGGAAAGCCATCCCTGCCCTGCTGGTGGGTAAAGCTTCCGTATCTCAAGGCCGGATGGTTCTTGCGAAACTTTGTCAGGAGCTTGAAGAATCGAAGCAAACCGGAGTTCTTATACGCAAGGTTCCAGTCCACCCAGCTTATTTCGTTGCCTTGACAGTAGGCGTTGTTGTTTCCAAGCTGGGTCCTGCCCATCTCGTCTCCGGCCAGGATCATTGGGACCCCCCTGGAAAGCAGCAAGATGGCGGCGAAATTTTTTACCTGGCGGCGACGAAGCGAGTCCACCTCTTCTGGGGAATGCTGCACACCGGCTCCACTGCTGGCGCCACTCGCAGGCCCTTCCCACCCACAATTCCAACTCAGATTATCATTAGCCCCGTCCCTTCCATCCTCGCCGTTGGCTTCATTGTGTTTGTCATTGTATGAAACCAGGTCCGCCAAGGTAAAGCCGTCGTGGCAGGTGACGAAGTTGATGCTATGTTGCGGCGTGCGGCCGCTCCCTTGGTATATGTCAGGGCTTCCCATCATCCGTCTGGCGAGGGCCGAGACCATTCCGGAATCACTTTTTACGAATTTCCTGATGTCGTCTCTGAACTTTCCGTTCCACTCTGCCCACCGGCCCCAGGCAGGAAAGGTTCCAACCTGGTAAACTCCAGCCGCATCCCATGCCTCAGCAATAAGTTTCGTATTGCCCAGCACCGGGTCTGCGGCAATCCTTTCCAGCAGCGGGGGGTTGGCGAGCACAGATCCGTCTTGGCCCCGGCCCAAAATAGAGGCCAGGTCGAACCTGAACCCGTCTATGTGCATCTCCGTTACCCAGTAGCGCAGAGAGTCCAGGATCATGTCGCGGACCACCGGATGGTTGCAGTTCAAGGTGTTTCCGCACCCCGAATAGTTGTAGTAGACTCCGGAACCAGGAACGATCATGTAATAGGTGCTGTTATCTAGCCCTCGGTAGGACAGGGTAGGTCCACGCTCATCGCCCTCGGCCGTATGATTGAAGACCACATCGAGGATGACTTCGATGCCTGCTTCATGCATCGCCTTTACCATGGTCTTGAACTCCTTAACCTGTGCTCCATTCTTGTTGTTTGAGGCATACGAGGCCTTAGGGGCAAAAAAGGAAATGGAATGGTAACCCCAAAAATTCAGGAGCCGCTCGCCGGTCAATGGATTTACCCTGTCCGTCTGAGTCTCCTCGAACTCGTTTACGGGCAGTAGTTCCACCGCGGTGACTCCCAGTTCTTTTAAATAGGGGATCTTTTCTACCAGGCCGGTATAGGTCCCGGGATGGGCTACACCAGAGGATTGGTGGCAGGTCAAGCCGCGGACGTGAACCTCGTAAATGATGGTCTCGGAAAGGGGAATGTTCAGCGGCTGATCAAAGCCCCAGTCAAAATCGTCATCTACTATAAGGCTGCGACGTGTCTTGACATCACGATCGGATGAATGCCTCGATGTGGAATTATTTATCTCTCCCCACACTTCTCCCCCGGAGAGTGCCTTGGCGTACGGGTCGATTAAAACCTTGGTGACATCGAACCTGTGGATATGTTGTTCGTCGTTGGGCTGGCGGTCAGCCCTGTAGCCGTACTCGATGCCGGGATCTAGTCCTCGAACCAAGGCATGCCACGTATAGCCGGTCCTGTTATAGCGGGGATCAAGAGGAAACTCTGCTATCGGATCATCACTGCCGGGGGTAAACAGCACCAGGCTGAGCCAGGTAGCGTGCTTTGAAAATACTGCAAAGTTGATCCCATCCCGTTTAATGGTGGTGCCCAGGGGAAGAGGCCCGCCCCTGGATATCTCAAAGTCCTTGCCAATGACATTCAGGAACCCTTCGCCACTTCTTTTCTCTCGCCGATCCATTCTTTTGCCTCCTGAGTCATTGGTCACTGTCCATTTGTCATTTGTCGTTAACTCCCTACACCACCGGTTTCAGGTCCCATATTTCTCTGGCATACTCAGAAATTGTGCGATCAGAAGAAAATTTGCCCATGCGAGCTACGTTCAAGATCGCCTTTTTTGCCCACACTGACGGATCACTATAATCCTGAGACACTCTTTCTTGTGCCTCAAGATAAGACTGAAAATCTGCAAGATGGAAGTAATAGTCTCCTTGATGGAGGATGCTATCATAGATCGGCTTAAAGAGGCCGGACTCGTTGGTACAGAACATATCCGAACCGATGCTTTCCATCACACGCTTTATGTTCGGATTCTGATTGTAGTAATCCCAGGGATTATAGCCACCGCCATTCCTCATTTCCTGAATCTGTTGAACCTTGAGACCAAATATGTATATGTTTTCATCTCCCACTTCTTTTAATATCTCTATATTTGCTCCATCCAGGGTGCCTATTGTCAGGGCCCCATTCATGGCAAGCTTCATGTTTCCCGTCCCCGATGCCTCCATGCCCGCAGTTGATATCTGCTCACTTAGATCAGCAGCAGGGATGATCTTTTCTGCAAGAGACACCCTGTAATCCGGGACAAGGACGACTTTCATCTGCCCGTCGATTCTGGTGTCTTTGTTTATGACCTCACCCACGCTGCATATGAGCTTTATGATCAGCTTTGCCATGAAATACCCGGGCGCTGCTTTGCCTGCAAATATGTATGTCTTAGGAACTGTCAACTGCTTTTGATCTTCTATTAGGCTCATATATTGATGAACAATATACATAACATTTAGAAGCTGCCGCTTGTATTCATGAAGTCTCTTGATCTGGGTGTCAAACAGCGTATGAGAATCTACCTCAACCCTTGCTGTATCAAGAATCACCTTCGCCAATCTTTCCTTGTTGGCCCGCTTGATCTCCAGGAATTTCTTCTGAAATGTTTCATCATCTGCATATTCTTCCAGCTGCCTCAGCCTGTCGAAATCCGTAATCCAGGCATCGCCAATTGTGTCCGTTATCAGTTCAGACAGCAGGGGATTTGACTTCAATAACCAACGACGCTGCGTCACACCATTTGTCTTATTGTTAAATCTCTCGGGCCACAGCTCGTAAAAATCGGGAACCAGAGAGGTTCTTACAAGTTCAGAATGAAGTTCTGCCACACCATTTACCGAATGGCTGCCAACCATGGAAAGATGTGCCATGCGGACCTGTTCAGTCTCACCCTCTTCAATTATGGACATTCTGGCCAGCCTGTCTCCGTCATCAGGCCACCGGGACGAGACCTGTTGCAGGAATCGGCGATTTATCTCGTAGATTATCTGGAGGTGCCTGGGCAGTACATTTTCAAGCAGCAGAACAGGCCATTTCTCCAAGGCCTCTGGAAGGAGCGTGTGGTTGGTGTAACCGAGAGTAGCTGTCGTGATTTCCCACGCCTTTTCCCACTCCATGTCATGCTCATCAATCAGGGTGCGCATCAGCTCAGCCACTGTAAGGGCTGGATGAGTATCGTTTAGTTGAATAGCGACCCTGTCTGCAAAGGCATCCAGAGTATCGTGACTTGCAAGATACCTTCTTATTATGTCTCTGACCGAGCAGGCCACAAGAAAATATTCCTGAAGCAAGCGAAGCTCCTTGCCGGCCTTAACAGAATCTGACGGATACAGGACCTTGGATATGGTCTCTGAAGACATTTTCTGTTGAACCGCCTTGAAGTAGTCCCCTTCATTGAATATCCGCATGTCAAATTCGTCAGAAGACCTTGCGGAGAATAGCCTGAGGTAATTAACGGTCTCTGCGCCGAAGCCGACAATAGGCATATCGTGCGGCACACCTATTAGCATTTTCCAGTCCATCCACATCGCATTGTCGTTTCCTAACCTGTCCTGATAATGCTCTATCCTGCCGTATACCGGGACAATGCAGGCTTCGTAAGGCCTTTGTATCAGCCAGGGTGTCTCTTCGCTATGCCACTGATCCGGCTTTTCTTTCTGATAACCGTTGTCTATCTCCTGTCTAAAGATACCGAACTCGTAATTTATGCCGTAGCCATACCCAGGCATTCCGAGTGTTGCCATTGAATCGAGAAAACATGCCGCCAGCCTGCCCAATCCGCCGTTTCCAAGGGCTGCATCGATTTCGCTATCCCTTACTTCTTCTATGTCAATTCCCATGTCTGTTAAGGCATCTTTGGCCAAACCAAAGATCCCCAGGTTGTACAGATTATTCCCGAGGGCCCTGCCCATAAGAAATTCCATAGACAGATAGTATAGCCTCTTTGCGTCTCTACTCCTGTAGCGCTCATCTGTCTCCAACATTACGTCAATCAACCAATCCCTGACTGCAAGGGCCACTGCCTGGTAGAGTTCACCCTTTGTAGCCTGATCCCATGCCTTTCCCTCTGAGTACTTTACGTGGTGACGCACCAGATTCTGGAAATCACGCAAACCGTTTGTCGAATTCCTTAACTCCTGCTTTTTCACTTACACTCCCCCATGGCAAATCTCGGCCTTACTAGTTCATACACGCTCACTACGATGAGGTTTTGAGAGCGTTACATAACCTCGAAAAGCGACAATCAAAAACTTCATATCAAAGAGCGAGACGAGGTTATGCAAAGGTCTCATTTTGATAAGGCCCCAATAGCTTCACTTTCCCCTTCAAACATACTGAACACCTTATTCATTCTGGTCAACTTGAACATTCTGGCAACCGGTTCCGTGGTGCCGCAAATCACAAGCTGGCCCTCTTCTCCCAACAACTTAAGGACTGAAACCATTGCCCCCAGTCCAGAGCTATCCACGAAATCGACTTCTGATATATTCAAGACGATCATATGACTGCCATTACTAGCATATTCCGACATTTTCTTCTTAAAGTCGCCGACAGCCTGGGCATCCAATCTCTTGTTCAAGACCTTGACTATGAGAACATCTCCTTCTTTTTTATCTTCAACCTGCATGATGGCCTCCTTTGTGAGGATTTGATCTATATATTTCTTGTCAGAGTAAGGCAGTTTTTCCCGTTCTCTGTCTTGTACGTCATGCTGTCCATAATCTCCTTCATTATAGGAAGGCCCCTTCCTTGTTCGGGTATCTTGTCGAGGTCATTGGGGTCAATTTCTAGGAGTGAAACGTCTTTTTGCTCCAAACATTCTTGATCCATAGGCTTTCCAGTGTCACAAACATCAACAATAAGTCTGTCCGGATGAAGGGCAAAAACAACCTCCACCTCGTGTCCTTTCTCGTTTGCGTACGCATGTTCGATGCTGTTATTTACGGCTTCAACCACACAAAGTTCAATCTGATAGGCATCGGTATCCGAAAGAGGAATAGAAGAACATAGTTTGTTTATTATCATGCCGATAAGAGACACATTTCCCAGGTCGCTATCTACTGCGAGTTTGATCCTCTTGTATCCTATGCCTCTTTCATCATCGCGCCTGGATAATTCCGAAATCGCCTCTTTCTGTCTTGAAAATATCTTCACCACCCTATCCAGTCGGGTCATATGAAACAGGCTTGAAATTGGCGTTTTCATGCCACAGATCACAAGTTCTCCTTTGTCTCCGAGTTTTTTAACGGTGGAGATAACCGCTCCCAATCCACTGCTGTCAATGAAGCCAACTTCCGACATGTCCAGTACGACAAGCTCATTTCCGTTGTCAATAAGTTCACTCACCCTTCCGTTGAAAGCCACGGCCACAGAGGCATCCAGCCTTTCTCCCAGCGGTTTAACAATCAACACGTCGCCCTCTCTCCTATCTTCTATGTTCATCTTTTTCCTCTTCTCAGACAATTTCCATGGCCAGCAGTGTCATATCATCCTCGAACTCATTGTTTCCTTTCCACAGACGCAGACTCTCCTCAATGCTTACCATCAATTCTCGCAAAGTGAGGTGCTGCCCCCTTTCTAATAGTTCAATCAGACGTTCTACTGAAAACTGTCCGTTTTTATCATTCGAACATTCAGTGATTCCGTCAGAATACAGAATAAGACGGTCTCCTCTGTCCAGGTGAAGCTCCTCTTCACCATAATCAAGATCAGGCAGCATCCCAACCGGATATCCGCCTGTCCCAATCAGACTGGCAGTTGTTCCCTTTTTCAAAAATATCGGCGGGGGGTGACCAGCCTGAGTGACCAGTGTTTCGCCATTTCTCGTGTCAATAATTCCGTAAAGCATAGTAAAGTACTGCATGGTATCGTCATCGGCTTGAAAACGTTCGTTTAGAGATCGAACTGCCCTGGCAGGGTTTATTATCTTGTAATATGGAGGCTCTGGTACCGGCATAAACTGTTTCAATAGACATTCTTGATGATTTGTCGGGGAAAGAACTCTGCTCAGAGTTACAGAAAGCATGGCAGCCGGTATCCCGTGCCCCGCCACATCAAGTAGATAAAAACCGACTTGACTTTCGTCAAGCCTGAAGTAATTGAAAATATCACCAGCCACAAAAGCAGACGGTAAGAATATCCAATCGAATTGAACTCCACAAATGACAGAAGCTGATCGTGGCAGGAGGCTTGATTGAATCTTTGCCCCGGCCTCAAGATCCTCCTTGATCACTGAGTAGGCCTCACTCAGTTTCTTGTTGGACTCACTCAGCCATTTGTTGCGTTCCTCCAGATCTTTCTGGAGTTTCAAGATCCTTTCACCTGCCCTAATTCGTGCACGGAGCTCACGTTTGTCAAAAGATTTGACTACAAAATCGTCAACACCAGCCTCCATCGCCTGAATGAGTTCAGTGCTACCGCCATTTGCTGTACACAATATGACGTAGACATAGCCAGGCAGTTTGCCCGACCGGATGCGTCTGCACAGTTCCAGCCCATCCATTCCAGGCATTATCCAGTCCGTAATAACGAAACTCACCGGTTCTTCTTGCAACATATTCCAGGCCTTTGTGCCGTCAGATGCAGTTATCACCTCATAGCCAAAGTTCTGAAGCATTTGCGACACCAGGCCCAGGAAACTATTGTTATCATCAACTACCAGGATTCGCATGGCATCTTGCACTCCTTCACGATCCTTGCCATGCATCCCAGCGTAGCCTCGATCAATAAGCATTTCGCCCACCCTCACTGCCTACACATCATAGCCGCCAGCCACACAATTCACACTGGAAAAACCACCCCACTTTGTGTTTTTTTTCTAACCTTGCCTTCTTGTTGCGCCCTGTCCGCCTCACTCCGCTTAGCAGGAGAGCTGACTTAGCCAGCTCAGGCGTACGGTGCCGCAAAAATCATGCCATGCCATGCGTAATTCAGTCGACTTTTGCTTGTCTTTTCCACAGGATATCTGTTGAGCATCACTAACCCACCACTTCACGATCCAGTCATCGATTGCCACTGTTGTGGTCCTGTCAGATTTCAGAGAGCTTTGCATAACCTCGGAAAGCCCTCATTTCAGCAGGACGGTATATCTTTTCACATTATATGACTCCAGTTACCCAAATATTGAACATGCTATTTTGTAGCACATGAGCTAAGTAGCTGAAAAGCCAAGAATATGTCTTTTCTAGTCAATTTGGCACGGTACTTGATAGAAATAGATTATAAACCCAGTGCTTTTTCCACTAGTTCATGCGGAGTAGCCCCTTATGCAGAACTTGATGCTAATCATCCAACACCGAATGAACCCCCTTCACGTGTATTGCCGCCTGATAGAGAGGGGGTTGAACAGGAAGGCGTGCATTGCAATATGTAAGTGGTACGAAAGGCTTATCTACACATGGCTTACATGGTTTTCCGTGACCGCCGTTAAGATTTGCAGAGTTTGCACAAGACAGCCAGGCTAAATCGAAAGAGCAAGGTTAGTGAAAAATATTAAAGATATTATGACGTTAGTGACTGTGACTGTCATCGTAGGTATTCTGGGTGGCATGGTTGGGCTTGCATTCTATACCTTATTGAATTGGGTGTCCTGATGTCAAAAAGCACGGGCGGGGCCATTAAGCTCCTTTTCCCGAGCTCCTCCCATTCAAGCGGCAATGTAAACGCAGAGGATGATTTTTGTTTTGTCTATGACTATATCCCCAATCTAGTGAAGCAGTTCATCACATTAGCCGAAAACTTGATCGCTTTGGGTCAAGCTTACGCCGCGATAATAAAAAATTACCCCAAGCTGACGACACACCAGAAGATTCAACTCAGCCAGCACAAGGATTCATTCCTTCGAGTGCGTGACGATATGCAGGCCTCTGTTGATGACTTCAGAAAGATTGCAGCGATGCTAAACGAGGCATTGCTGGTGAACCATTGACGACCTGACATGCTCTGCCCCTTCAGCTTCGATACCATCGCATAACCTAGGAAAGTGACAGTCACCTTAGAAAAGACCTCATAATCACTGCGTAGCAAGGGTCATGAGGTCTTTTTTGAGGTCACTGGCAGGAGGCCTTCATCATTTCAGGGAGTTATGGATGGGGGACCCCCTGGCCCGCTCGTAAGAGCGGGAACAGGGAGGGGGTTGGCTTCCCCCGTGCGTAACTCCTTGAAATGATCAGGCCGGGAGCCTCAGAACCGAAGAAAAGACCCCATGACCCCTGCCAGATATGTGAGATGCAGACTATTTGACACCCTCAGTACTAAGTGAAAATGGGTTGTGCAGGATTTCAGTATATCGGCCCATTAAGAGACGTGGTGGCCCCAAACTTGCATTTCCAATTGACCAGTTATAATAGAGAACTTCGGGGGCCGGTCGATCTATTGGGTGGCCTCTATCGAAGGAGCGATTCCCTATGACAGATTCCATCAAAGAGTCAAAAGACGCCGCCCCTACAGCCAGACTGACTGAACTGTTCAACAATCTGTCAGAGGCTCAACAAAAAGCACTCTTGAGCATCTTAGAAGATTGGCAGCGCACGGAGCGAAGGAAACACCCCAGACGGTACTGGGTTGGACCTGTAGATTACGCTACAGAGGATCGTGCCTTCAAGGATTTCATCAAGAACGTAAGTGCGGGTGGAGTGTTTATTGAAACCCACATACCCTTTTCCATCGGAGAGCAGATTACACTGACATTTTCACCTTCCAATCGCGATAAACCGATCAAGATCACAGGCGAAATCGTCTGGACAGGCTCACTGGGCATTGGCGTGA
>CAZCWQ010000108.1:0-10344 GCA_964502365.1 uncultured Desulfobacterales bacterium
ACTAAATATCTAATCCTTGATGAAGAAGGAAGAATCACATGAAAGGAGGAATGAGCAATGAACCTCACACCATGGAGAGAGGAAAAAGCACTGACCACTTTTAGGCGTGAGATGGACCGACTTTTTGATCGGTTCTTTGAGGGGTGGCCTTTCCGAGCTTCGGCTGAAGGTCGGGAGTGGACCCCGTCGGTGGATGTGTCGGAGACAGCCAAACAGTTTATCGTGAAGGCGGAAGTCCCCGGCATGGATCCTAAAGACATCGACATAGCGATCACCGGTGACGTACTGACGATTCGGGGAGAGCGGAAACAAGAGGAAGAAAAAAAGGACGAGAATTTCCACCGCATTGAGCGCAGCTATGGCGCCTTCTCCCGGTCAGTCCGGCTCCCTGCGGAGGTGGATTCGAACAAGGTGGACGCCACGTACAAGAATGGCGTGCTTAAGATCGCTTTGCCAAAAACTAAGCAGGCGACTGTGAAGAAGATCGGGGTAAAGGCAGGTTAGCCCTCTGTTGCGCGAGAGTGTTGAGAGATAAGAGCGTGAGGGAGGCGAGCCTCCGTAGCGCTCATCCGAACAAGACTTTTAAGTAATAAGGACGAATGCAATGTGATGATAGACCGAGAAGGAGGTTTATAAGATGAAAGTGAGACCATTACATGACAGGGTGATCGTGACCCGGATTGATAAGGAAGAAAAGACGTCAGGCGGAATCATTATTCCTGATACGGCAAAGGAAAAACCTCAGGAGGGGAAAGTCGCGGCCGTGGGACTGGGAAAAAAGGGCGACAATGGTAAGCTAATTTCCCTGGATGTCAAAGAGAACGATCGCGTGCTTTTCGGCAAATACGCTGGTACGGACATTAAGATCGATGGCGTCGAACATCTCATCCTTCGAGAAGATGATATTCTGGGCGTGATCGAATAGCGAAAAGGAGATTTAAGCCATGGGAGCCAAAGAGATCAGATACAGCATGAGTGCTAGAGACAAGATGATGAAAGGCGTGGACGCCTTGGCCAATGCCGTTAAGGTGACCCTTGGTCCAAGGGGTCACAATGTTCTCATTGAGAAATCCTGGGGATCGCCAAGGATAACAAAGGATGGGGTGACCGTTGCCAAGGAGATTGAGCTAGAGGACAAGTTTGAGAATCTGGGCGCGCAGATGGTCAAGGAAGCTGCTTCCAAGACTTCTGACGTGGCGGGAGATGGCACGACGACGGCCACTGTCCTTGCCCAGGCCATTTATCGTGAGGGTTCCAAGCTGGTGGCAGCAGGTTCAAACCCCATGGCCATAAAGCGAGGCATTGAAAAGGCTGTCGATCTGGTCGTTGAAGAACTCAAGAAGATGTCCAAACAGACCAAGGACAAAAAGGAGATCGCTCAGGTAGGCACTATTTCGGCAAACAACGACAGCTCCATAGGTGAGATCATCTCAGAAGCCATGGACAAAGTGGGAAAAGAGGGTGTCATTACTGTTGAGGAAGCCAAGGGCATGGAAACCAGCCTCGAGATTGTGGAAGGGATGCAGTTTGATCGAGGGTACGTGAGCCCTTACTTTGTTACTGACGCTGAGAAGATGGAAGTTCACCTGGAAGGGGCAAACGTACTCCTTCACGAGAAAAAACTCAGCAACATGAAGGAACTGCTTCCCATCCTGGAACAGATTGCCAAAATGGGCAGGCCTCTCTTGATCATTGCAGAAGATGTGGAGGGGGAGGCTCTGGCCACGCTGGTCGTCAACAAGCTGCGTGGGACGTTGAAATGTACAGCGGTTAAGGCCCCAGGGTTTGGTGACCGCCGCAAGGCCATGCTGCAAGACATTGCTGTCTTGACCGGCGGCCAAGTGGTTAGCGAGGAGCTCGGTATCAAACTGGAGAATGTCACTTTGGAGGACCTGGGAAAGGCGAAACGGGTGACCGTTGACAAGGACAACACCACAATCGTTGAGGGCGGTGGGAGTCGTGAGGCCCTGGAGGGTCGCGTGAAGCAGCTTCGGGTGCAGATCGAAGAAACCACCAGTGACTATGACCGGGAAAAGCTCCAGGAACGCCTGGCAAAGCTTGTTGGAGGTGTGGCGGTAATCAACGTCGGGGCAGCGACCGAGACTGAGATGAAAGAGAAAAAGGCCAGGGTCGAAGATGCTCTGAATGCTACGCGCGCAGCCGTGGAGGAAGGCATTGTGCCGGGTGGCGGTGTGGCTTATATCCGTGCCATGAAGGCCTTTGAGAACGCCAACTTCCCTGGTGAGGAGCAGTTGGGCGCAAAAATCGTCAAAAGAGCGCTTGAAGAACCGATGAGGCAGATTGCTGGGAATGCAGGGGCTGAGGGGTCCGTGGTGGTCCAAGAGGTGATGGAAGGCAAGGATGCCTTCGGGTTTAATGCCGAGACGGGTAAATGTGACGACCTAGTGAAGGCCGGGGTTATCGATCCTACAAAAGTGGCCAGATTTGCCTTGCAGAACGCTGTTTCGGTAGCGGGGCTCTTACTAACCACAGAGGCTGCGGTCATCGAAAAACCTAAGAAGAAGACACGCGAGGCGGCAGCCATGCCTCCCGAGGACATGTACTAACCTAACATTTCGTCTGAAGGAGGTTTCGCCATGCCCACATACGAATTTGTCTGCGAGAAGTGCAACAAAACCTTCTTTTTTGACCGTGAGTGTCTCGGAATACGAGAAAAAGAAGGTCAGGTGCCCGAAATGCCAGGCAGCAAAGGTGAAGCAGCTCATATCCTCCTTTCAAACGATAACCTCGAAGAAGAGCTAGCGATCCACGAAGCCTGAGCTGGCATGGATGCTGGAAATACCAGGACAAGACTCTGCAAAAACCAGAAAAAAAGGTCTCGGATCTAGCACATATCGTAAGACGGATGGCGGAGTTTGCCTTGAAGCGACACAAAAACCTGGAGCGGCATCGTGATAAGACAGAGGTGAAGATGTATCCGACTCCGGGCCCTAGAGGACAAGCTAGGTAGTGCCCATCCACGGATGCATTTTTGAGGAATGGGCACAAGCGTAAGTTTCCGATTCATAAATGAGCAATTTTTTCTCTGAGCAAGGCCGCACAAGGGTTTACGCCGAGGCGTACTTTTCGTACATCGCAGGCGAAAACCCGCGGAGAACGCAGCTCAGAGGAAAAAGGGCCATTTATGGATGGAAACTAGGTAGGTTTTTCGTTGTAACTCACTCCTGTGCAGTGTATACAAAAAGATGATGTTGCCGACGAAGAACTCGAGGAAGCTTGGGCGGTCCAGTCTCGCGTTTTTTCGTTTACCTTGATCTAGCCTTCCATTAAACCATCTTTGAGACAACTCATATCCCAAAAAGCGGAGGTTGAAAGATGTTAGTACAAGACTGGATGACTCGCAGCGTTGTGACCGTGGATGAAGAGACCCCGATCACGAAAGCGTCAATCGTGATGAAGGAGAAGCAGATCCGATGCCTATTGGTGACGAACAAGCGAGGGAAACTGGTAGGGATCATTACAGACGGTGATGTGAAGGCCGCCTCTCCGTCCAAGGCAACGAGCCTTGACGTTTATGAACTTAATTATCTCTTGTCGACGCTTAGCGTCAAAGAGATTATGACAAAGAAGATTGTGTTTGCCCGGCCTGATGAGACAGTGGAGTTTGCAGCGGTTTTAATGTTGGAGAACAAGGTCGCGTCGCTTCCGGTCCTGGACGAACGAGACAACCTGGTGGGCATCATCACGCAGACGGACGTCTTAAAAGTGCTGATCAACATTGCTGGGATTTACTCTGGTGGAATTCAGTTTGGGTTCAGCCTGGAGGACCGCCCAGGCTCAATCAAAGAGGTTGCTGATACAATCCGTTCGCACGGCGGACGCATAGTCAGTATTCTCTCCACAAGAGAAATGGTGCAGGAAGGACGCCGCAACGTGTATATCCGCACCGGCTCCTTGCCGGGACATCAAGTTCGATCCCTTACGAACGAACTGGAGAAAAAATTCGTGGTTCTTTACTCAGTGCATGATATTTTCGAGGAAGTGGAGAGGCGGCGAGTCCGCATCGCTTATTAGACATTACTTTATGATGACTGTAGCGACCTTTCAGGGACTATGGGGTCTCAGTGACCGGATAACTTCATCTGACGGTTCGGGTTTCATTATCGATGTCGGGGGGTTGCTGTTGACCCATGGTTGATCTGGAATGGAAATCGTTTTGGCTCTGTTTTGTTCCTCTTTTTGTCGCGGTTGACGCTGTCGGTGTTCTACCCATGTTCATGGGCCTTACTGAAGGCCTGGAAAGCCCTGTCGTAAGTCGAGTCCTGCGTCAGTCGGTACTCACCGCTTCCGCAGTAGGGCTTGCTTTTCTGGTAATCGGCAAAGGAGTGCTGAGCCTGCTGGGGATAAGCGTGGCAGATTTCATGGTTGCCGGTGGCGTTCTTCTCTTTGTGATTTCCATGAGCGACCTCCTGAGAGCCGAAAAGGTCCAAAGACAAGTGGACCCGGACAGTCTTGGGGCTGTGCCCTTGGGGGTCCCTTTAATCACTGGACCCGCAGTGCTCACGACATCAGTACTACTCCTGAATGAACACGGTTTTTTGCCCACAGCCACAATGTTGCTGTTGAATATTCTCTTCGCTGGATTGATCTTCAAGTCCGCGAGGGCAATCAACGGCTTCCTTGGTGATGCGGGAACGAAGACCACGTCTAAGATTGCCAGCCTTCTGTTGGCCGCTATAGCGGTTATGATCGTCCGTAAGGGGATCGAATTGCTGGTATGTGGCCGCGTTTCTGGTTAGAAGCAGACTGTTTCGTAGTCAGGCATGAAAGAAACGATCTTCACTCTGCTGGCCGTTTTCGTGAGCAGCTTTGTTTTGAGCTTCCTCACCCCAGCATTTGGGAAAGAAGTTACCTTGTCCCCGCCGCTTGAAAGAAACAACTACGCGCACATTACCAGTTCTGCCGACATCTCAGAGTACCTGGACCAACTTGCCCAACACTCCTCCCTGGCGCAAAAGAGGCTGCTCGGGCAATCTGCCGGGGGAAGACCACTTGAGGCGCTCATCCTTGCAGAAGAAGCGTACCTGGGGGCAGCAAGCTCGGCGACAACGCCGGATCGTCTGACTGTCCTTCTCATTGGGTCACAACACGGTGCCGAGCCTTCAGGGGCCGAGGCTTTGCTCTTCATCGCTCGTGATTTGCTGACAGGTTCTTTAAGGCACATTCTTGTCGACACAGATGTGATCTTGATTCCGAACGCCAATCCAGATGGACGTGAGGCGCGACGGCGTACAAACGCCAACGGCGTCAATGTCAGTACGGATTTTATGCTCTTGTCTCAACCGGAGAGTCAGGCGTTGAACGACGCATTGCTGCACTGGAAGCCGGAAGCGGTATTAGACGTTCACGAGTCGGCCATCCTCAAGAAGAAGTCCCTTGGGCGTGAAGGCTACCTTACAGACTTTGAGGCCCAGTTGGAGGTGGCAAATAACCCAAACGTGGACTCCAGAATCCGGTCTATGAGCCTGAACTATTTGCTTCCGGAAGTGATTGCCCGTATTCAGGCGCAAGGGCTTCCCGCTCAGCGCTATATCGGGGAGATAACGAGCCTTGGTCAACCTATCACCAACGGGGGCCTCTCGCTGAGAAATATTAGAAACAAGGCCGGAGTTTTCGGGTCATTTGCCTTTCTGGTAGAAAACCGTCTTGATCCCTCCACCGGCAGCTACCCCACACCGCGCAATATACAGGCTCGAGTCGCCAAGCAACTAATAAGTGTTAGGAGCTGGCTCGAGGTTGTCCACACTGCTCGAAAGAAAGTCTTGGCCATTGCAAAGCAAGCAAGAGATTTAAGGACAGATTTGTCGGTTTGGCTGCATGCGCTTTATGTCGAAGACGTACACTATCCAAGGGCAGAAATCCAGCTGCGGAAGAGAGAGACCGGCGAGGTCGTCCGGATCAGCTTTCCCGATCATCGCGCTGTTGAACCGCGACACCTAATGAAGTTGCCGAAGGCATACGTAGTCACAGCCCATCAGAAAAGATTACGTGAGATTCTGGATCGGCATCGAGTCGGCTATGAGGTTGTTAAGGACCCTTTCGCGATAACGGTCGTGGCGCAGCAGGTGGCGGCAGGCAACTTTCACGGTCAGGATGAGACGAAAAAGTGCCGTCCAGGCCCAGCCACCCTGACTGAGAGAGAGATCCCCCTGAAGTGTCGTCCAGGGGATTTGTGGATCAACGTTGCTCCACCGTTTTCAAGACTCATTGCGCTCCTCCTGGAGCCACAATCATCCAGCAGCGTGTGTTGGATGCCGTCTAATGCCGATCTTATCAGCCCTGGACAGGAAATTTTCATATATCGAGTCGAACGCGTGGACTCACTCGCTAAATCGTAAGAACTCTCCGCCTGCGGGGCTCCGACTTTGGCGGATCAAATCCCAACGGAGTCGGGACGATTTGGCCACTCGGACGGGCCGTTCGGTTCGCCCAGATAGGTGCCCCAAAAACCTCATGATTGTCACTTACTGAGGTTATACAAAGGGTTCATTTTGGGGCCTCCCTGGTTTAAATTCTAACTTGGGGCTGGCCTAATGGCCAAAGGCTGAGGTATGAAGAGCTGTAACGAAGGGTCAAGAGCTAGGAAAGGAGGTCGTGCGACTCAGGCAAGCGGAGGAAGAGTCTAGAAATGACAGCACGATATTCCCTGTGGAGATATCTTTTTCCGACGTCACGGACCCTGAGGGATGTCATCGGTAAAATGGCCTCTTTTGTCGAGACTAGCGGACGTGAGAGGGCAAAGCAGGCCTTGCGGGAGAGTGAAGAGAGATATCAACGCATTACTCAAGCTGTTACAGATTACATTTTTACCGTGCGCGTTCAGGATGGCCGTCCCGTGGAGACGATCCACGGACCGGCCTGCGTCGCAGTCACGGGTTACACGTCAGAGGATTATAGGGCCAACCCCTCTCTATGGATACAGATGGTCCATGAAAGAGACCGTGGGGCTGTCGAAGAACACGCCGCACAGATCCTCGCCGGGATAAAGGTAAAACCATTAGAGCATCGGATCATCCGGAAAGACGGCACCATGCGCTGGGTGAGGAATACCCCTGTTCTCAATTTTGATATTCAGGGGAGGCTCCTATCCTATGATGGCCTGATACAGGACATTACTGATCGCAAGCTGGCAGAGGAGGCTCTTCGGGAGAGCGAAACAAAATATAGCACATTGGCTGAGAATTCCCATACCGGCATCTATATTGACCAGGACGGCAAGATCGTATTTGCCAACAGTCAGTTTGCAGAGATTTATGGGTATTCAAAAGAGGAGGCAATCAATATTGAATCTTGGAGATTAGTCCATCCTGACGACAGAGATTTGACAAATGCAGTAAGGGCAAAAAGGCTGAGGGGAGAAGCCGCCCCTGCTGAATACGAGGCCAGGGGACTGACAAGAAACGGTGAAACCATATGGGTAAAAAGAAGAAACAGGCGGATAGAGTACCAAGGAAGGCCCGCCATACTGGGCAACATCATCGATGTCACGGAACAGAAGCGCGCAGAGGAAGAACTTCGAAAGACAAACACGGAACTCAAGGCCTTTATCGATGTTGTCTCGCATGACCTGAAAACCCCTATTATCGGCATCCATGGGTTTTCATCCAAACTGCTGAAGAAGTATGAAGGAGTATTGGGGGAAGAGGGTCGAAGGTACGTTGAACAGATCAAAACCAATGCCCGTCGGATGGAAGCATTGGTCTTTGACCTCCTGCAATTATCAAGAATCGGTCAAGTGGTTCCCAATTTGGAGGATATTTCCTCTCTTGATATAGTGAGAAACGTAACCTCCGATCTGGAAGACAGGCTCAGGGAGAAGGGGATAGTACTTATTTGGGCAGACGATCTTCCCCTTGTCCGGTGTGACGGGGAACAGATATATCAGGTTTTTGAAAACCTGCTTGTAAATGCGATCAAGTTCATGGGAGATACTGACAGTCCCAGAATTGAAGTCGGATACGAAGACAAAGGTGCGTTGCATCAGTTCTATGTAAGGGATAATGGTATAGGGATCGATCCAAGACATCATCAGAGAATATTTGACATGTTTCATAGGCTAAAAGAAATAGACGATGAGGGAGGAACAGGCTTAGGACTCGCAATCGTTGAGAGGGTCATAAAGAATCACGGTGGAACGATCTGGGTGGAATCTGATAAGGGGCATGGTGCAACTTTCTATTTTACCCTTCCAAAAGGGCAATGACCAAGGATGTAAACAAAGTCGAAGTATAAGTCATGGATACACCCCTTGGTGTGTCCGGATGTTTCTGAGAGACGGGGAAAACTTGATACTCTTTGTCTTGACGTGCCTCTTGGGGCTATTATGTTAAATTTTTTCTTTAAAAGAGAACGACAGCTTCAGTCATTGATATACGGTTACTTAGAGAACCTTGGGAGAGTCCTGAATCATTTTTCCAAGGCTATCGAGACTTTCTTGGAGAAGGGCCTGTGTGATGACTTTGACTTTTTGGTGGACCGAACTCACAAATTCGAGTCTAAGGCAGACGACATTCGCGAAGAGATTAATCTCCTCATGTACAGCAAGGCCCTGATACCGGAGTCCCGAGAAGATATAATGACATTGCTGGAAACGATTGACGAGATTCCGAGAATCTTCGAGCTAATTCTTCATATGATTAAGACTCAAAGGCTGGTTATCCCTGACTTTATTGTTTTGGACATCAAGGAGCTGGTCGGGGTTTCTCTTGAGAGCTGTGATCTTATGATCAAGCAGATTGATCTCATGCTGAAGAAACAAGAAGGTATCAGGGCGCTGCTTTCCACCATTGACCACAATGAAAGCCGTTGTGACCACATAGAACGGCAAATGATCACAAGAATATTCGATTCGGATCTGGATCCGTTCCAGAAGCTGCAACTCAAGGAGATGGTCGTGTACATGGGTGAGATATCAGATCAGGCTGATCGGGTTTCGAAGCGCGTGAATATCATGGCCATGAAGAGGCGCGTGTAATGCTCTACGTGTCAAGTGCAGTCTATTTGGGGTGGTCTCTGGGTGCCAACGATGCGTCCAACGTGTTTGGGTCGGCCGTGGCCTCCAGAATGCTTAAATTCCGGACAGCTGCAATCTTGGCGACCGCGTTTGTTATTGCGGGAGCCCTTCTAGAAGGCCAGGCAGGTATCGAAACCCTCAAGGGCCTGACCCAATTTACCCTAAAACAGGCTGTGGTTTCTTCTGTGGCAGCGGCTGCCACGGTGACTATTATGACGCTGCTCGGGCTTCCTGTTTCAACATCTCAGGCTGCTGTTGGGGCCATACTGGGCATCGGCTTCATGAACCGTCATGTCAACATTGCGGGTCTGAGCAAGGTGGTGGTTTGCTGGTTTGGAACGCCGTTAGGGGGTGCGGTCATAGCCATCGTCGCTTACAAGGTGCTCGCACTCTTCTACAATCGAATGAGTATTGACTTGTTTGCATCTGACATACTTATCCGTCTTTCCTTGATAGCCGCTGGATCTTATGGTGCTTACGCGCTCGGGGCGAACAATGTAGCGAATGTGACGGCTGTTTTTGTCGGAGCCGGCTACCTGAATGTGCCTCGTGCTGCACTGATTGGTGGATTGAGCATCGGTCTGGGCATTTTTACTTTCAGCAGGCGTGTCATGGAGACTGTGGGAAGAAAGCTGGTGCGGTTGGACCCATTTTCAGCTCTGGTTGTCGTTTTGGCAGAAGCGATCACGGTCCACATTTATACGTTTGTCGGTGTACCGGTTTCCACCTCACAAGCAGTCATCGGGGCCATTCTGGGAGTGGGTATTATCAAGGGGATTAGGACAGTGAGCACCAGAACCCTGGCGAACATTCTTACTGGCTGGTTCTTCACCCCCGTGGTTGCAGGCTTTATAGCAATGGCTCTCTTTTTTACCAGTAATTTGCAATATATGCCCAACCCTTGATCTGCATCTCACGCAATCTGGCTGGGATCATGAGGTCTTTTCTGTGGTTCTGAGGCTCCCGGCCCGCCCGCCAGTTACCTTAGAAAAGACCTCATGACCCCAGCAATGCAGCGATTAGTTACACTGTCTGCAAACAACATTACCCTATCAGTAGTATCATGCTACAAACCGCAGTAAGTCGCCAAGGGCCGTCTATATTGTGTTAAGGCCTTTTGTCTCGCCGCAGTTTTTGTGGACAAGTCGCTTTGTGTCCAGTATCCTGTAGCCGTGTCTATAGTGAAGCGCGTTAATTGTAGAGTGCTATTCGAGAGCTTTGGAGGACCTCGGAAAGCTTTCTATTAAAGGCCTCAATATCAAAGAGCGAGGCGAGGTTCTGCAAAGCTCTCGAAATGAAAGGAAGTGCAT
>CAZCWQ010000109.1:0-10251 GCA_964502365.1 uncultured Desulfobacterales bacterium
TTGAAAGTTACACCGGGATATGAAAGAAATATTGTAAAGGAATTAAAAGACATACCTGAAGTAGAGGACATTAACGAGCTTTACGGTGAATGGGATATAATCACAAAAGCCTCAGTAGTAAGAATTGAGGACCTTGATGCACTTCTATCTGAGAAGATGAGAAAAATTGAGGGCGTTACACTAACATCAACAATGATCGTTGCTGAGTACAAGTACTAAGATGATATAAAAAATATTAATACCAAGAAAGGGAGGAGCGCGGCAATGAAAAAGGTGAAGAATGATCTTCAAGGCCTGGCCAAGGAATTCGAGGCTCTGACGAAGAAGACGAAAAAATTGAGAGAAGAAATAATAAAGAAGGTGAGTGATCAACTGGACAAGGCGCGGGCAGCAATGAAACCGGAAAACGCGGCCCGCACAACAGCACAAGCCCTGAAGGCTCTGACGCAGACGATAGATAGAATAACCAAGGCAGTTGAGAAATTTGAAAAGGATCAAGCTTCCAGGAAACCAAAAGCTAAGAGTCGAGCCAAGGCCAGGACCAGAACAAAAAAAGCCCCTGCAAAGAAAAAGGGTGCGGCGACTACGGCCACTGACCAGGTACTCAATATCATCAAGAGATCGAAGAAAGGCGTTGACGTGCCAACATTGATGAAGAAGACGGGGCACGGCGAGAAGAAGGTCAGGAATATTGTTTCCAAGGCGTTCAGCCAGGGCAAAATCAAGAGAAAGGGCAGGGGAATTTATGTGGGGGCCTAATGTCTCCTTTTGATATTATCAAGTTTCCAGTCAACTAGGAGCCTCACCCGTTGATTGTGTTTTTTTTCTCTGAACACCAGGTGCCCCTTTTCCAGGCCATGCTGGAACAGATCTCTGGTAATAACAACGTCTTGACGGCAATATTCGGTCAGCTTTTCAATCTGCCCCTCTCGAAACCATTCAACTGCCTGAAGCCCTTCGGCTGTCTTTCCGCGGTGTAAGGTCTCTGAAGCGAGATGGTTCAGGGACAGTCGAAACCCGAGTCGATTGAAGACATCTTCCAATATGTCAAAGGTGGGCAGCACGTTGAGGTCCTTGTTTGTATAAGCCCCCAAAACACTATAATCGAATCTCTTGATATTGAATCCAACTATCAGGTCTGCTTTTTCCAGATGGACCACCAAGGCGTCAATGTTGTCCTCATCGTAAACCAGAAACCGATTTTCAACACTGTCAAAAAGAACTGCTACGGAGATCCTCATGAGATGGGTGTTTTGCCAGCCGCCTACGTCTTGGGCCGTCTTCTGGGTCTCCAAGTCAAGAAACATGAGCCGTGGTTCCTGTTTTTCTTCATGGGTAGTTTCTTGTTCTGGTACAAACGGCATAGGCCCGACCTCGTCTGCTGTATCGGAAAACTCGCTAAAGGGGATATGGCCCAGAAGGCATTTAAGAATTAAGAGGGCGGCCTCTTTGTCCAGTGGTTTATTTCCTGAACCGCACTTGGGAGAATGAACACAAGACGGACACCCTTCCTCACATTCACAGCTGCTGATCTGATGCATCGTCTTTTCCAGGAGTTGAAGGATTATCTCAAAGCCGTGTTGTGCGAGACCGACGCCACCCGGGTGGCCGTCGTATATAAAAATGGCACTTTTTCCCACTTGGGGGTGATAGGTATAACAGATACCACCGATATCGTTTCTGTCGCAAAGGGCAAAGAGAGGGAACATGCCTATGGCCCCATGTTCGATGGCATGGATGCCTCCCATGAAGTGGCATCCCCTCTTTTCCACAAAGCGCTTCAGCGCCTCTTCTATTTCTATCCACAAACCGACGGTTTCAAACGTCTGAGGAGGCAAGTCCAGCGGATAAGTGCCCATTAACGTCTGACCCGGCAAGGCCCTTTTTTCATAACTGGTGACTACCTCTGTAACCTTAAGCTTGCCTTCACGGACCAAAAACTGCCCCTTGGGCCTACTTCGATGGACCTGAATGACTTGTGTGTCCTTTTCCGTTCGGACACGCGTGAAATACTGCACGTTCGACCTGTGCGCTATAATGTCTTTTTTGGCCATTATAAAATCATCCACCAGGTATTGACGAGCTCGATGAAGGTAGATGGCGCCGGGGTGACATTCTTTAAACGCCCTGATGCCATCCACAGTACCAATGACCTGGCCGGTGCCTTTTTCAAGGATCGAATAACTCTCACCAGCAGAGCGAATATTTACATAACGTTGGGGGTTGCGTTTGGTGGCAAACCATGTGGGCTGACCCTCTGCGCTTCGGTGCAACGCGCCCCTGATCTCCAGGTTTTCCAGGTGCGAAGACAGATCTTTAGACCAGAATCTTTCGTCATCAAGAGTGACCGGAGTTTCGGCAGCCGCACAAGGTAAATGGGCCTCAATCACATGAGGATTGTGGGGGTCCAAGACCGCAGCCTCGTAAGATCTTTCAAAAAAGTCATGCGGGTGTTTCATGAAGTATTGATCGAGAGCATCTGGTTTGGCCACGAGTATGATCATCGATTCTCTTCCTGAGCGGCCAACTCGTCCCCCTCTTTGCCAGGTATTGACGATGGTGCCAGGGTAACCCACAAGCAGGCATATATCAAGATAGCCGATATCAATACCCATCTCCAGGGCGCTGGTGGATACGACCCCGAGCAGGCTTCCACTGGCCAGTTTTCTTTCAATCTGCCTCCTTTCCTCGGGCATAAAACCGGCCCGGTAGGAACTTATCTTCTTTTGAAGCTTGGGAGACAACCGGGAGACCCAAACATGAATGAGTTCTGTGGCATGCCTGGACTGCGTAAAAGCAATGGTCCTGAAGCCGTTGCGTACGCAGTCGACAAAGAGCTTGGCCGCAGAAAAACCGGGGCTTGCCACCGGGTTCAGAAATAGAAAGTGGTGGCCTGCCTTGGGCGCTCCCACTGACTGGATCACTTGAAGATCTTCCTCGATTAGACTTTGCCCGAACTGCCTCGGATTACTCACGGTGGCTGAGAGCAGGATGAAGCGAGGATCGGCACCATAGAGTTTGCAAAGCCGCTTGAGTCGACGGATCACCTGGTTTACGTGGGATCCGAAAATTCCTCGGTAAGTATGAACTTCGTCCAAAATCACAAATGAAAGATTTTGCAGGAGCTTTTCCCAGCTATGATGGTAGGCCAAGATGCCTCGGTGGAGCATATCGGGGTTGGTGAAAAGTATATGGGGAGGCTCACTTCGGATTTTCTTTCGTCTGTATGATGTTGTGTCGCCATCATAGATCTCAGCGGATATTTTTTCTCCTTGTATCCCTCTGAGCCATACGGCGAGATTCTTCAACTGGTCTTGCTCCAGGGCTTTTAGAGGAAAAATATAGAGAGCTTTCGCTTGGTTGCGCTTCAGGGCCTCTTCCAGGACAACCAGGTTATAAATCAGACTCTTACCGCTGGCTGTTGGTGTGGAAACCATCACATTGCATCCCTGCCTCAAGCGGTTAATAGCCTCTACTTGATGGCAATAAAGCCTGTCGAGGCTGAGACGGTGCATCGTCTCAGCGATGTCATCATGAAAGCTCAGTCGTGGTCCGTACACTGCCTGCCTTGGCGGTAGATATCGATGGTAAACGAATGCCTCACCGAACTGCGGATCGGTTTTCAGGGCCTGAACAAAGTTGGAAAGTTTCATATGATCTTGGAGATGCGGTGAGTGAACAGAAGATCCACAGGAGGAGACTATCCGGCCAGCCTGTTGGCCGGCTGAGCCGGTCAATGCCCTTGGTTGATTAATTCCTGGATAATCAGTTCCGCAACCTTTTTTCCTGAAAGGAGCATCCCGCCGAAAATAGGACCCATGCGGTAGGAACCGAAGGTTGCATTGGCAGCCATGCCGGCCACGTAGACCCCTGGAAAGGCCTTGCAGGTGTTTTCAAGGGTGGACTGTTCCGCCACCTCGGCCCAAAGCGATTTTTCGCCCATAACCTTGCCGGTTTCCGTCAGAAGCTTTGATCCCGACTTTCTTTCAATAAGGTGCATCAACTCAGTGGCGTGGCCTGTAGCATCGATGGTGCAGCGGGCATGCACTGTCAAGGGGTCCACATGGAGTTCGGCCATTTCAACTGCCGTCCAGTTAACCACAAGACCAACCACCCTGGCAGATTCCGGACCCTTTGTTTGACGGATGATCACGTCTTCAACACTCATGAGGTTAAAAATTTTTGCTCCTGCCTGGCATGCCTTGGAAGCCAAGGTAGTAGCAGCCTCTACGGCATCTGCCGTATGGTAGCCAGTTTGAAAAGGTTTTGTGGAGACCCCCAGTTCCTCCAGGACCAGTCTCGCCTCATCCTGGACGACAATTTCGTTGAACATCATTCCGCCACCCCACATTCCCCCGCCGGTGCTCAGCTTGCGTTCAAAAAGGGCCACTTTCCGGCCATTTGCGGCAAGATAATAGGCCGCCACCAATCCTGCCGGCCCCCCTCCCACAACGGCTACGTCCAGATCGAGATGATCGAGCCATTTTTCAGTAAACCTTTGTATAATGGCCTTGGTAATTACATGTTCATCTAGCTTCATAATTGCTCCAGGCTTACCAAGAAAGTTCTGAGTTGTCCGCACCTGTTAACAACCAGGATCTATGAAGTCAAGATCTTTGTGTGAGACCATGCGCAGCCCCTTCTCAGTTGTTCCCATGAACTTTTTGACTCATCCATTGGCTCGCTTGCTAAAGTGGTTCTGCAAATCTCTCTCTGCCTGACAAAATTTGCTTGACATTTGGGAAATGTCATGTTTTTGTTTATGTATGTACATCAACGGATATAGTGTGTGCTTGTTACCCTGTGGGCTTTTGCCTCTCCTCGGGCTTCTTAGCAAAGGAGCCTGCTTGCGGTAGCTAACGCACAATCCAGGTAATAACGGGCCGCAGGCAGTAAAACCTGCGGCCTTTTTTTGGCCACAGGGAACTGCTTCAAGACCTGTGGCCTTTTGTTTGCAGGAGATTTGACCATGATTCTGCCGCAGGCGCGGAGAGACCTTTTTATAACTTCTCAATAAGGAGTAACAGACGATGGAAAAGATCTTCATTTTTGACACAACATTGAGGGATGGGGAACAGATTCCAGGCGCATGCCTAAATCCCAGAGAGAAGCTGGAGATCGCCATGCAGCTTGCCAGGTTGCAGGTGGACGCTATCGAGGCCGGCTTTCCTATCTCATCTCCGGGCGACTTTGATGCTGTCAAATCAATTGCCGAGAGGGTGAAAGGTCCTACAATTGTAGCGCTAGCTCGAGCGGTTCGTGAAGACATAGAAAGGGCTTGGGAGGCTATAAAAGGGGCGGAAAAACCCCGCATTCACGTATTTCTCGGCACTTCTGATGTCCATATCCAGAAAAAATTTGGTCTTGATCGAGACAAGGCCTTGCAGCGGGGGCTTGAGGCTTTAAAGTTTGCCAAAACACTCTGTCCTGAAGTAGAGTACTCTACCGAAGACGCTTCGCGGACAGACCCTGACTATCTCGTCCAGGTGGTGGAACAGGTGATTGGGGCCGGAGCAACAGTGGTAAACATTCCGGACACGGTCGGCTATGCCGTCCCTCAACAGTTTGGCAAACTGATTGCCCATCTTAAAGAGGCAGTCTCCAACATCGATAAAGTTGTTCTTAGCGTTCACTGCCACAACGACCTGGGCCTGGCCACAGCGAACACATTGACGGCCATAGAAAACGGGGCCAGGCAGGTAGAGTGTACAATAAATGGTCTCGGAGAGAGGGCGGGAAATGCTTCCCTGGAGGAAATCGTCATGGGTGTTAGGACCAGAAAGGACTATTTCAATTATTATACTTCTGTTAACACCCGAGAGATTATGAGAACCAGCAGCTTGGTCAGCCGCCTCATGGGAATTATGGTTCAGCCCAATAAGGCCATTGTGGGCAGCAACGCTTTTGCCCACTCTTCCGGCATCCATCAGGACGGCATCTTGAAAGACCGCGCCACGTATGAAATCATACGTCCTGAAGATCTGGGTATTTCAGAGCACGCCATGGTTTTGACGGCAAGGTCTGGAAGACATGCCCTGAAAGATAGAATAGCAAAGATTGGCTACGACCTCAATGAGGAGGAGTTTCAGACGGTGTATGAGCGTTTCTTGTCGGTAGCTGACAAGAAGAAGCAGGTTTATGATGAAGATGTGGATATCATTGTCCAGGATGTGATCTTTGCCAATTTGATCAACAACAGGATTTACAGCCTTGAATCATACAGAGTAAGTACGGGCAACAGCGAGGCTCCTGATGCCAAGGTGAGGCTCCGGAGGGAAGAAGTCATCTTAGAGGCCAGTTCTCAAGGTAGCGGGCCGATCGACGCCATCTTTAAGGCCATTGATAAGATCGTGGGGTCTTTCCACAAGCTGGAAGACTTTCAGGTCAAGGCTGTTACTGAGACAAAAGAGGCCATTGGGGTTGCCACAGTACGGGTCTCACGCGAGGGCTTTCGCGCCCTAGGGCGCGGATCCAGCACGGACATCCTGAAGGCAAGTGCCAAGGCGTACGTGGAAGCCATTAACCGTATCCATTGCTTCTTGCAGCAGCATCAATCGGAGACGTGCTGATTGATCTTTTCCATGATCGCAATTACCACAATACGATCTGAGCCAGGATGCCGGATAAGAGACAACCAACAAATGGAAAATGAGCATTTCTGAATCTTTCCGCCATCGTCGTAAGGAAGCCCGTCATGAAAATACCAAGTCTGATTGCCGGTGTGGCTATTACCAGCATAATCTTGGGCTTGACAACACAGGGCCTTGGGACAGAAAGCCACGAGGTTGTTGAACGTTTTGGTACCTATGGTCATGTCAACTGGTCCCAGGCAATGATATATGCTAAGGGTATAGGGAAGTGCCGCGAAAAGGGACGTGACAAGACCCCTGATAGATCAACAGCACAAAGGGTAAACGCGGATGCTTACTCCAACCTCTTTGAAACGATTAAAGCCGTGAGGATAGATTCATCTACCCTGGTCAAGGATTTGGTGGACAAGAGCGACATGATCCGAGTCCAGCTCCAAGGGATGGTCAAGGCGGCACAGATCGTCAAGAGGGAGTATTTGTCTGACGGTACGTTGGAAGTAACACTGGGCTTTGAGATGACCGGTGGGTTTTCCCAGCTTGCGCTCCCCGAGGATATCAAGCAAGTTTCCGAGATAAAAACGATTGGCAGGAAACCGCCCACCACACCTTATCCTGTACCTACTATCTACACGGGCCTTGTCTTGGATGCCAGCGGTCTTCACGGCAGGCCGGCTATGTCACCCAGGATAACGACTGACAGCGGTGAGGAGGTTTACGGATCAGCCTATGTAAGCCGCGAATTTGCAGTTCAGCATGGGATGGTAGCCTATGAAAGAGACCTGAAATCAGCTCGGAATAACCCGAGGGTCTCAGATAACCCTTTGGTCATTAAAGGGTTGAGGACACAAGGGTCCGGCCGTTGCGATTTTGTTATCAGCAATGCCGATGCCTCGAAGATTCGAAGTGCTTCTGGAAATCTCCTGTTCTTGAAAAAGTGCAGGGTGATAATCGTTTTGGATTGACCCATCGAGACTTGTGAACGGAAAAGCGGAAACGGTCACCAAGAGGTCCAAAATGACACCAGAAATACGTCTGAGGCCGACATATATGAGCCATCCCACGGATAACCCAACTATAAGGGGGGCAAAAACAAGATGCAAATTCAGCACAAGATCGCAGTCCTGACCTTAATAGGGCTTTGGGTGGCAGGCATTACCTCATTGGAGGGGTGTGCACCAAAGGCGGTGCCCCTGCACAACGTGTTGGATTCGCCGCAACATCATGTCCACATTGGTATGAAGTTTCTAAGCATGGGCAGATACGATGATGCCCTGCGTGAGTTTGAACTATCCAAGGAGTCCGACCCAGTATTTTCAAACGCCTACGTCGGTTCCGGCCTGGTTTGGGGCCACAGGGGTGATTACACGAAGGGACTCCAACAGATCCAAAAGGCCATGGACCTTGCAAATACGGAGAAAGAAAAAGTGTTTGCCAAGGTGGGTCTTATACGATTTTATATGATTGGTAAAGGGTCTGCCTTTGGCAAATGGCTTCAGGAAGCTGAATCGGCCTACAAAGATGCCGTATCTCTCCTGCCAGACTCCTCCGATGCTCACTACTATATGGGAGAGGCGTACAAGGAGGCGTCAAAGTTCAAAGAGGCAGGAGAACTCTTCAAGAAGGTCTTGGAGATCAACAAGGCCCATGTTCATGAAGCGAGGCATGGCCTTAATGTGATCGATAACATGTGTAAGGATAAAAGATGAATCACTTGAGAAAACGACATGTTTTGATAGTTCTCTTTTTTTTCGGGTTTATGTGGAATGCTGACACCAGAGCGTGGAGCCAACAGGTCGAACAGACAAAGAGTCTGGAGGTAATTGGGACAGGCGAAATTTACCGAGACAACGTGGCAAAGGCAAGGGACGAGGCGATTGAACGTGGCTTGTGGAATGCCTTGGAACAGGGTGTCGGGCTCTTGATCTCGTCGGCATCGGTGGTTGATCACTTTCAACTTTTGAACGATCACGTCTATTCCCAAACCGAGACGTTCGTGCAAGATTATAAGGTGCTCACAGAGTCCAAGTCCGGCCGATATTATCGTGTGGTAATACAAGTTACCCTGCTGATGACTGCCATTCAGAACAAGCTGCAAGCGATCGGTGTCCTTATGACGGACAAGGAGCTGCCGAGCGTCTTGTTCTTGTTATCGGAGCAAAATGTGGGCGAGGTCTCGCCGCGATCCTCTTGGAGCCAGAGCCCCTTTGCCAGGCTGCCCTTGGCTATAGAAGATAGTCTTTCGGACTTCATGCGGGAGAAAGGCTTTATCATCCTGGCTCCTGGGACCCCCTCAGACAGCGGTGATGACCTCGAACATGAATATGCAGGCACCAAAATGAGCGATGAGGCGGCAGCAAAACTAGCCGAGCAAGTGAATGCCGACGTAGTAATCACGGGCAAGGCCTTTGCAGCCCTCAGCGGTAACGTCTTAGGCACGGACATGAAGTCCATTGAGGCCACATTATCTATCCATGCAATCAGGACCGAAAATGGTATGGTTATCGGTTCATCTGAGGTCACGGCGGCAGCCGTTCATGCGAACGAAATGGTTGCCGGCACCAAAGCCATTACGCTTGCCGCTTCAGAAGCTGCCCAGGACATCACCAGGCAAATTGCGGCAAACTGGGCTAGTGAGAGTAGACGGTCTACTCTGGTTGAACTAGTTGTTAAGGGCATTAAAGAATATGCTGATTTTGTACGGTTCCGGATGACTCTAAAAAATGAAATTCCTGGTGTTAAGAACGTTTATTTGCGCGCCATTGCGGCCGGCGAGGCCAAGATGGACGTAGACGTAAATGTAGACACCAGCACACTGGTGGATGAGTTGATGTTGAAGAGCTTTGAAGGCTTCGGGGTGAATATCTTCGAGGTTGGTCAAAGTCAGATAAAACTTGAACTGATGCCAAAGGAGGATGTCCCAGGCGAATCCGAAAGACAGAACGAGGTCAGACCTGAGACGTGGTAACTCTTCCCATAAACATCCCCAACACCTTAACCCTTCTCAGGATATTGCTGACCCCGCTTTTTGCCATCTGCTTGATCAGGCACCTCTTGGGAGCTGCGCTGTTGGTCTTTGTGGTTGCGGCGTTGACGGATGGTCTGGACGGGCTTGTTGCCCGTGTCTTCCGACAAAAGACCACGTTGGGAGCTTACCTAGATCCCACGGCCGACAAATTGTTGCTGGCAACCGCATTCGTCACCCTGGCCATTCAGGAGCTGATTCCAAGCTGGCTTACCGTTATCGTTATCACCAGAGACATACTCATTTTGTTTGGAGTGGCCCTGTTCAATATAATGGAAAAAAAGTTTGAAGCGAGGCCTTCGATTCTGAGCAAGATAACCACGGTAGCACAGTTGGCTGCCGTATGCTCGGTACTGGCAGGCTTCTGCACGTCGAAGATAGCCGAGGCTCAATGGTCCCTATTTTGGTTTGCAGGCGTCATGACCGTGGCCTCCGGATTTCAATATATTTACAGGGGGCTAAATATTCTCCATGAGGACACTTCAAACGCGGAAGACCAACCCTAACGTTGCAAATCTCCCGGCGGGCTCATTGCATTTTTCTTGACACGATTGGTAATAGTTGTTACCCGAACATAAGATAATGAGACCTTTGCATAACCTCGGAAAGCGACAATTATGAGGTTTTTGGGGCACCCAT
>CAZCWQ010000110.1:0-10083 GCA_964502365.1 uncultured Desulfobacterales bacterium
CCCCGCCTACCGAGTCGATGCAATAATACAGCTGACCTTGATAGGCTTGCACAACATCGTCTAGCTCTTCGATATGAGGTTTTTGACTTTACGTGTTTTAAAAAGAAAGCTAAATTCATACTCACCATCCTAAGAATCTTCGGTTAGCCTCAAGAACACTGCTTCAAGGGTGTCTGCTTGCCCGCCCGCCTTTTGTCTGAGTCCCGAGGCCGTGCCAAGGGCAATCAACCGGCCTTGGTGTATGATACCTATCCGGTCGCACATTTCTTCGGCAACGGCAAGCGTGTGGGTGGACATAAAAATGGTCACTCCCTTGTCGGCAAGTGACCTGAAGATGGTCTTAACAAGCCTTCCACCCTTTGGATCCAATCCCACCATAGGTTCGTCTACCACAATTACCTTTGGCTCGTGTATCAGGGCAGCCGACATTACCAACCTTTGTCTCATACCATGGGAATAGCTTTCTATCAGGTCTCCGGCCCAGTCGTTCATTTCAAACAAAGCTAGTAGTTCCCTTGTTTTTGATTCAGAGCGGCCATTATCCATGCCGTAGAGCGACGCCACAAACTGCAGAAACTCGATGCCTGAGAGTTTTTCATAGAGAAAGCCGCGGTCAGGAATGAAGCCTGTGACCTGTTTGACACCTGCCGGATCTTCAGCCAGGTTCTTGCCGCAGATAGTAATACTGCCCTCAGTGGGTTCCAGGATGCCGGCAATCATCTTAATGGTTGTGGTCTTTCCGGCCCCGTTCGGTCCCAAGAAGCCAAAGATTTCGCCTGGGCGTAGCTCCAGACTCAAATTACTTACCGCTGTGAGTCTGCCAAATCGCTTTGTCAAATGCGTCAAGGTAATCATCGCTGTAAGAGTTTAGCAATTGAGAAAAGCCCGTTCTTGTTCACACCTGTTGCCAAGTTCGGGATTCAGTATTCGCCACTTATCATTCATTTAGCATCATAATGCCTTGAGAACGGTGAGCTTCAGATGACCAATAACGCGAACCATATCTATCTGGCGATCAGGTCCCCCTTCTACAAACCTAATATGAGTGACATCAGCCGGCATCTGTCCCATCAGTGCGTCAGCCGCAACCCATGGTCCCAGCAAAAGTTCATTCCAGGCATGATAGTAAAACCGTCCACGGCTGTAGACAAGGCCTGCGCACAATTTGGCCGGAACCTCAGCTGCTCTGAGAAGGGCAGCAAAAAGGACCGCATGTTCATTACAATCTCCAGCCATTGTCTCCAAAGTGCCCAATGCGTTAGGGACGGAAACGGTGGCACGTTTATCCAACGATTTGTAAACCCATTCTAAGATTCGCCGGGCCTTATCCTCGGCGCCCGCGGCGTTGCCGACGATCTTGCGTGCCAGTGCCTTTATCCTCGGATTGTCGCTCTGAATCATGATCTCCGTCTTCAAGTATGGCTCAAGGTATTGTCTATCATACGAGGCAAGAGGTTTCTTACTCAACGGTCCTTGTTCAATGGCAATTTCAAGCACCGAACCTTCAAGACGCTGACGTCCTCCCTGGAGATCAAGTCCTTGCAAGTCTATACCGTCGAGGCCGATCTTCAGATAGGACAATGTTTCCGCATCTTTCAGGGCTTTGTTGCTGGGAATAGAGACGTTCTCTGCCATGTCGGTCATCGGGTCAGACCTTATCCCCTCAAGCGCCCCATCTTGTGTTGTCCTGAGCAGTCGGAGCCCCATAAGCCCTTCTTCTTTCAGCCTCTCACCATTGGGCCCAATCCAAGTAAAGACGTTTACGCCCATGAATGTAGTCTTAACTTTATAGGCATCCCATTGTCGCCCGTCCAAGGCGACCGTCTCGCGGCCTATTATCTCCACATACACCGGTTTTTGGACCATAGAGGACAGGTCGAAAATAGGCAACCTGTACCGATCCCCTATGGTCACGCCCCTTTTGACAAGAATGGGCAACAGTCCCATGGACAAGAACGGTCTTTCGTTGAGCGCAACCGTGGATTCTCTTAGGTCTTTGCCAAACCCCACCCTGAGCACTAGGCGCTTGTCTTTCACTCTACCTCGGGCTTCGAAACGAACCAAACCTGAGCCAAGGCGAAACACGAAAGACCGCAAGGAGGCATCCTTGTTGAGGTGTCCTGTGACTTCGGTAGAAATCCTGTGAGTGCCGCCTCCAACGCGCAGATTCATCATCGCTCTTTCCCAGACCATGAAGCCATCAGACTGTTTTGTGAGGCGCGAATATGTGTATCCGATCTTGTCGTCGTGGTGATAAATAGCCATCCATGTTTCTGCTTCTCCAGGTGACTCAGTGCTATCAAGTATTGGGGATGCTGGGTCGGATGATGCCCCAAAGTAAGTCTTTTTGGCCAGCATGCCCATCATTACAAGCCAAACGACCAGGGCCCCAAAACCGAAAAAATGCCAAAGCCCTTTCTTCCCGTGCTTCATAAATGACATATATCATCTAGAGGAACGATTGAAAAGCAAGAGCCCTTAAGGTTTGTGGTTCACAGGGTTGATTTTGCGATGCGATTGTAATAAACAATCGATTCATGCCATCGAGTGGAGTTGAGCATTTCTCAGCAAGGTCTACAGGAGCCCTTTTGTTATGAATCGCCCCGGTAAGGTTGCCGTATTCCTCGGTGGTGCGAGTTTCCTCATTCTGGTTGTATTTCTGAGCTGGACATTCCTGGCGGACCGCGTCACGACCTTATACGCGTTGGTCAAAGACCCCGAACAGGTAAGAACATTCCTCCGTGGCTGGGGCCCCATCGGAGCGCCACTGGCCTTTGTAGGACTTCAGATCCTTCAGGTAGTATTCGCCCCCTTCCCAGGAGAAGCCAGCGGCTTTGTAGGCGGATATCTCTTTGGGACAATATCCGGATTCGTTTATTCCTCTATCGGGCTTACGATCGGTTCAGGAGTCAACTTTGCCCTCGCCCGGATTTTGGGAAGACGATACGTGAAAAAATGGGTTCCGGCCCGTTACCTAAGCAGGTTTGATGCCTTGACAAAGCGGCAGGGCGCTCTGGCTTTCTTTTTGTTCTTTGTGGTGCCCGGTTTTCCCAAGGACTACGTGTGCATTTTTCTTGGGTTGACAAATCTCTCTGCTAAGGTCTTCATAATCATGGCCGGTATCGGGCGCATGCCGGGTACCCTGATGCTGAGTCTACAAGGGGCCCAAGTGTTTCACAAGGACTATACCACGCTTATCCTGCTGATTGTTATCTCCCTTGCGTTTGTGATCCCTGCCTATTGCTGGCGAGAGCGTATCTACAGGTGGATCGACCGAGGAAATACCACAGAGAAAGTCTGATCGCCGTTGAACCGGCCATTTTTTTCGAAGAGCTGACCTGTTGCGGAAACCTTGAGTTTTCACTGCTTCATGAATGTGCCTAACCGGACAACACACTGTTGACTACCGAGTAAGAGTAGGATATAGGCAAGAAATAAGAAGTTACCAGCAGCCAACGGTAAAGGAGACGGCTTGTGACCTACTGGAATTTCCGTGAACAGTTGAGCCGCCAGGACAAGCTGCGACGGTCGATCTATGAATCTCTCAGGGATGAATTGGACCAACACCTCATTGAGTATGGTTTGGTGAAATCTTATCAGAACTTCGCGGATGACGGCCTTGTTTATCCATTTGTAGAGAAGCGGGAGCTAAAGCCGAGGGCACGGATTCCTGATGTGGAGTACGAAAAGCATAACCACTTCCTTGTAATATTCGTGGAGGATTTCGTCCCCAGTGCTTACAAGAAATATATACGATTCTTTGATGACAATAAGGTGACCAAAGAGAGTCTGATGCGCTTTGGAACAGTCCGGTTTACAAAGAAGTATTTCAGAAACATAAAGCTGTTTGAGTCTACCCATTTCTCAGATTTTCTTAAAGGCTTGCTCCCGGTCGACTATGCCCTTCTTATCCAACGGGATCCAACTATCAAGGCAAGAAATCGATATAGCCTCTCGCACTTCCGTGTGCGCATCGATTGGCCCATTGCCGATGCTGCTGAAGACTTGGCCCGTGATCTACGGTATATATCCAAGGATTTGTATGAAAAGGGAGAGGCTTATGCCGAGGAAATACAAAAGAAGCTCTTCGAATATTATGGATTGCCTACCACATCCGGCGGGCGTCGCACAGCAGCGGTGGTAGGAGCGCAGTTCCTCCGACGGGTGCCCTGCATATCCACGGTATATGTGGGAAGCAGTGAGTCAAGGGGGCTCTACCGTATTTCGGAAAGGGGTGTCTCAAAATACATATTATTGAAGCTGACAAAGGCAGAAATACAAGACATCGCTGGGGCTAACAACCTCGCGGTCAGCACTATCGAGAAGCATTACCTTGTCGCACAAGATGAGGACAGCGGCATTGTAATTTTCCAGACCACCTATGACCGAACCAGCCATGGCAGATTCCCCGAGGATGGCAAGTTAAGGGAGTTGAACTCCGAGTTCTTCTGGATGACTGTCATAGACCAGAGCATAATGCCCAAACCTGGCATATGGGATAGATCCCCACTGCCGTACAGTTTTATTTACACATGACAATAGCCGTCTTTTATTGCACACTGTCGGCGGGACGTACACCGTTGCCGTCTCTTACATAGCGGGCGCCACAGCGAGAACACCGGGCCTTGCTTAATTCAAATTCGACCTTTATGCCGCAGGCACACATCCATCCCTGAGTCCTGCCAGGGTTTCCCACAAATAGGGCATAATCCGGAACGTCTTTGGTTACCACGGCTCCAGCACCAATAAAGGCATATCGCCCCACGGTGTTTCCGCAAACAACGGTAGCATTGGCACCAATTGTGGCGCCTTGCTTCACCAAGGTCTGCTTGATTTCGTCTTTCCTCGGAATGTGGCTGCGGGGATTATAAACATTTGTAAAGACCATAGATGGCCCACAGAATACATCATCTTCCAACGTCACTCCCTCATAAACCGATACATTGTTTTGTATCTTCACGTGCTTTCCGATTCGAACACCGCGACCCAGCATAACATTTTGGCCGATGTTGCATTGCTCACCAATCGCAGCACCCTCCATCACATGGGAAAAGTGCCATATCTTGGTTCCCGCTCCTATGGAGGCGGATGCATCGACATAAGCGCTTGGGTGGACAAAATACGTCTTTGTGCTCTCGGCCACCCCAATTTTGATTGGAATCCCTCCCGAGTCAAGAGACGCCTCGCACGCATTCAAGATCCTTAATACCCGCAACGCACTGCGTCCGTCAGTTTTGGGGGTTTTGCCGGCTGTGATGGATTCCAAGAAGTGTAAGCACTCGCGCCTCAAAGGCTCATCTGCGTCTATTTCGATAGTAACGGGGTCTTTCTTTCTCGGCACAGGCATGCGATTTATCCATTCAATGCCCTCGTCATAGACCTGGACTTTGTGGTCTCTCGAAGTGTCGTCAAAGACAGCCATTTTGCGATCGCCCACCACCACAAGCTTCTGCTCCTTGTAAGGATGTAGCCAACTTACAAAAATATGGGCCTTCACACCGCTGGGAAAGCTTAGGGTGCTGATAGTCACATCTGCGATTTCATGGTGCAGATAGCAGCCACCTAAGGCTGTGACAGCGGTTGGCATCTCACCAAGGAGCATGAGCAGTACTGAGATATCATGGGGGGCAAAGCTCCAAAGAATGTTTTCTTCTGTGCGCACCTTTCCGAGGTTTAGACGATTTGAATAGATATAGCTGATCTTGCCCAGATCTCCGGCATCGATTAGATCCTTCAGCTTCAAGACCGCCGGATGATATTCCAGAATATGGCCGACCATCAAAACTTTCCGGCCCTCTTCTGCAAGCGCAATCAATTCCTCTCCTTCTTCGACCTTAAGCGCCAGGGGCTTTTCGACAAAAACATGCTTTCCGGCCAAAAGGGCCTCACGGGCTAAAGCATAGTGCTTTTCTGCGGGAGCAGCGATTACAACAGCGTTGATGGCCGGCTCTGAAAGAACCTCGGAAAAAGAACAGCAAAGCCGTGTTTGCGGATACATTTTCTTGAACGGTTCACGAACCGACTCGTCCGTATCGCAGATGATATGAAGGACGCCAATCTCATCAAAATTCCTGATCAGGTTCTTGCCCCAATAGCCGGCGCCTACACAGGCTAACCTTATATCGTCAACCGCTGCCATGCCTTGAATGCTTCCTTACGCTGATAGGTTATGCAAACGTCTCATGCTATAGCCTGCCTGAAGTAATCGATTGCTTTGTTTAAGCCTTCGGCCAAATCTACCCGCGGTGTCCAGTCTAGCTTTTCTTTTGCCAAAGAGATGTCAGGACATCGTTGAACAGGATCATCCTCGGGTAGGGATCTGTATACGATTTCTGACTTCGACCCAGTGATCTCGACCACTAGTTCAGCGAGCCTTCTGATGGAAAACTCGCTTGGATTTCCGAGGTTGACAGGGCCGACTAGATCTTTGCTATTCATCATCTTTACGCACCCATCGATCATGTCTGAAACATAGCAAAAGGAACGTGTTTGACTCCCATCACCATAGACCGTGATAGGTTCATCTCTTAAGGCCTGGACAATGAAATTGCTCACCACCCTGCCGTCCGAAACAGCCATTCTAGGACCATATGTGTTGAAGATGCGTACAATCTTGACGTCTACCCGGTTCTGGCGATAATAGTCCATCATAAGTGTCTCGGCCACCCGTTTACCCTCATCATAACAACTGCGCAGCCCGATGGGATTCACGTGCCCCCAGTATGTCTCCTTCTGGGGATGCTGGTTGGGATTGCCGTACACTTCAGATGTTGAAGCCTGCAAAATACGGGCCTTCACCCGTTTGGCCAAGCCTAACATGTTGATGGCTCCCATTACATTCGTTTTAACGGTCTTGACCGGATTGTACTGATAATGGACCGGTGATGCAGGGCATGCCAGGTTATAGATCTGATCAACTTCCACAAAGATGGGCTCAACAAGGTCGTGGCGGATGAGCTCAAAATTCTTCTTCCCCATCAAGTGCAAGATATTCTTCTTTGATCCGGTAAAGAAATTGTCGAGGCAGAGCACGTCTGCCCCTTGTGTAACCAACCTGTCACACAGATGGCTGCCCAGAAAACCTGCTCCACCCGTGACAAGGACTCTCAATTCCTTCATAGGCTCCCTCCTGATTTGTTATTTTGGCAATACACACGGATTTACAGTAATTGATACCTTAAACTAATATCAGGCAAGCAATGACCATGTCAAACATTGACGGTTTCGTAAAAAGTCGGTTTTGTTCGCTCCGGTGCTATGGGCAAATCGGTCCTGCCGTTGGCGGGATAGCTTTGCGCGTATGACTGGGGGATTCTTGGAAAGTTGGAAAAAGGACCTGAAGCTCTTGCTCAGCTGCCTTTGAGTATATGTGCCAAAATCTTATCTATGCGCCCCGAATGAGCACTAATCCAATAGACCCACCTGTTGTCCCTAAAAACGTAATGAACCTGGCCCATGCCGTCAAATCCTATGACTCTCATGCCCTCAGCATCCGATACGCGATAATGACTGAACGGTGACCTTTTACTATTCTTCATTAGCTCTTTTCCCAAAACGGCTCAATTTCGCTTGCAAAAGGCCTTGGACGAATCCGATATTATGGAAGGTAGTTGTGGGACACAACACTAGCACTGTGAAGAGGCTGTTGCAACCGTGTTGTTGTTCCGGGATGTACCAAAAGGTCCGCTAGGAGGCTGTCGGAAAACGCCCATCTGCGGTGTTATCCTCATCCCTCGTCACTGCAGCGTACTTGTAAGTACGCCTCATTCCTCGGGATGTCGGATGCCTTGCATCTGTGCATTTTCCATCAGCCTCCAAAAACAGGGTTCTCCGACGGGCTTCTAGGGCATTTCAGTGGCTGCGCTTCATTAAACCTGACCGGCGTTCATCGCAGATGACTTTGAAAGGTATCTTTTCTGGTTTATTATCTTTTTTACTGTACCGTCTTCATACAGACGGTAGACCCAGGTCTCATCAGAAAACTGGACCTGCATGATGTCTGCCGGCAGACTCCACTCAACCATTGGGTGCAGGTCACTGAGGTCGGCCGATGCAGGCCACGCCATGCAACATAAGAGAAAAACGATTGTTAAACAAAGCCTCATGGTCTTTTCTGGTAGCTGTTTCAACCTAGTCACACCTCACCACATGGGCACCCATGCACTATGAGAAGCGGGAGCAACAGTAATGCCAATGACCACACAGTGCAATTTATAATCAGTATACTTAAATACTTACATGAATCCGGCCTGAGTCCATACCCTCGAGAATTTGTGAAATTATGGTTATACTTTGTGAAATTATGGTTATACTTTTGGTAAAAAAAGTGCCTTTCTAGGCCGAATATAATGCATGGGAAAAATGGGAGAAACCACCAAACGGGCTCTCAGAGAGGGCCTCTGTGGGTGAGCCTCCACAAGCGTTTGAAATGGGGCAAACTTACCGTATCATCAAAAATGAAACGCCTTTCTCCTGTCCACACCAATTCTTCTGTCCCCGGCGACCCGTCTGTCCGCCATAGGACTTCTTCTGTCCGCACCATCTCGCCTCTCGGGAATATACCTGCTATAAGAGAATTGCCTTCGGTCAATTCCTATCCGCCTGCCTCCATTGTCGGGCGGTGTTGTTGCCATTTGGACCCGTGCCGAGTACGCCATATTTTTCAAATCCTATCCATTATATTCGCACCACGTATGGCGCTTGGAAAAAAAGAAGGCCTCTATTGAATCACCATGACAAGGCGCTGTATCACATCCGCCTTTTTGGCCCAAATCAGTCTGTCAGTGTGTATTAGAGACATGAAAAGAACATGCCAAGTTTTCCATGGGAAATTTTTGCTTTACTTTCTAGTAAGTTAGCCCAAACATAGACAGCACAATGCAGCAAACTCTGGGTAATTAAGGTTATCTATTGAGAAAACAAATGCCACATTTGAGTAACACAAGCAACATGTCAAATCACGAACCCCACGGCAAACCAGAAACATGCCCTACATCAACTATGCAAAGCGGGTATCGATTGACTTTCCATGTCAATCCTTTATGATCACCCACGAATTTTCTCGGTCTTGTTCGCGGTGGATCTCCTTTTTTGGAGCGGGAACCTTAGGGCACCTGTTGTTAGGAGAAATCAGGAAAGATGGGGAAGAAAGTTCGAAGCAAGTGCCGTGGCCGCAATCTTGCTGATGCGGCACTTGTGCAAATAGAAGAGACTATCAAAGCTGTTGAATTGTGTGGGGGCAAATTGACGGCGGATGAATATAGGAAAATCCGCGGACGGCTGGGCCACTTGATGGATACGCTGTATAGAGTTGGGGAGGAGTTAAGTAAGTCTACCTGAGCAACAACGAAAAGCGGGCAGTTGCCTTAAAGATAAAGAGGTAGAAACGGTACAACAGCGGATGGAGGGGAGGGGTTGAGGTGTGGGTCAGAGTCGATCGAGCTGCAAATCAAGGATGGAATGTCCTCCTGCGATCCAGTCCACTCCTTCTGTCCAGTCCTGTTCTCCTTTCACTGGTGTTCCGCCTTTCAGGAATATAGCTGCTGTATGAAAATTGCCTTCTGTCAACGCCTGAGCGCCTCCCTCCGTTGTCTCGTGGTCTTGCTTCCATACAAGGTCCCTCCCGAGATCGCTTTCCGCTTCAACTCCTCGTAAAATGCCACATCACTGTGTTGGCCTGCCCACGGTTCCTTGGGCAGTCTGGGTCAAACACGTCAAAAAATTTGCATGAAAACATCATGCCAAACCACTTGATTGCAGCAATGTTTCTTATAATTCAGGCTATTATGCCAACTTACGCCGGACACTGGATCGCCATATTTGAGCAAGTAAAGTCGCATATTGAGAAAACAAATGCCACTTTTGGGTAGCACGGTCCACAGGTTTGCCCTGATGCTGCAAAAGTGAAGCCTCTCCCGCCCTGAAGGGCGGTGCTTCCCGGTTCAGGTGCCTCTAGGCTGTCCGACTCCCTTTACCATATCGTTGGTCAAATTGGAAGCATTAAGAGCAAAACATCCCACATATGTCAATATGAGTTTTCCAATTTCATAGCCTTTTCAGTAACCTCTCGTGGATGTTGTCAAA
>CAZCWQ010000111.1:0-9832 GCA_964502365.1 uncultured Desulfobacterales bacterium
CTACTCTGCTTCATGATGACGTGGTGGACAGCGCTGAAGTGCGTCGGGGCAACCCTGTGGCACACTCGATTTGGGGGGCGCCCGGAACCGTGCTGGTGGGAGACTTCTTGCTTGCTCGTTCCATCGCGATTGCGGCGGAGACGGATCAGATTGCCATTCTTGACATTCTTGCCCGCACCACGGCCGAAATGTCCGAAGGGGAGATTCACCAACTTTTGCACAAAAGAGATCTCACGATGGACGAAGACGAATATATGGAGGTTATTCGGCGCAAGACGGCCTGTCTCATCGAAGCGGCCTGTCAGGTGGGGGCCCTGCTTGCAGGTGCCCCCAAAGCCCAAGTCCAGGCACTTGCTCAATACGGTCACAACTTGGGATGCGCCTTCCAACTGGTGGATGATCTTCTGGACTACACAGCCGACGAGAAGGTCCTGGGCAAGGCCACCGGAGCGGATCTGAAAGAAGGCAAACTGACGCTTCCTCTCATCCATGCCTTGGCCAATGCGCCAGAAACCGACCGCCAGCAGATGGAGACCATCATTCGAAAAGAACAGGCCAGCACAACGGATTTCAATACCATCTTGGAGCTTGTCACCAAACATGGTGGTATTGCCTACACCAAGAGCCGTGCTAAAGGACTGGTGGAACAAGCCAAGCAGAGCCTGAACCATTTCGAGTCCTCGAAAAGCCGCTTAGTCCTGGAAGACATGGCAGAATATGTGTTGGCTAGGGAAATGTAACCGTTCCTGTCCTGTGCTGTGATAGGCAGCGGGGCTTTGCGAGCCAGCTGATATTTCCCCGCTGGCATTAATCCCCACTTCTGGGCCAATGACGTGGGAAAAGCACGAAAGACAAAGGCTTCCGGGACAGTTTGTCCTTGACAAAAGGCGGCTTTTGTACTAGACAAACAAATCTGGTTTGCCCTGCCTTTGGGGTTTTCTCAAACCTAATTCGACGCTTCGTTCCAGCCCAGTCGTAGTCTTAAAAAGTCCGACGGGCCTTTTTTAGGGCAAACACATTTGATTTCTGGAGCACAAGAAGTTCTGGAGACATATTGTCAATCACATATACGAAAGGAGGATAGGCGGGGACACCCCAGAGCATTTTCAATAGTCCAACAGATTCATCAAAAGCGCAAATCTAATTGAGAACGCATTGAGAAAGGAGAGATTGAAAAAATGTCAAAATTAATCCCACCTCATGGCGGAAAAGGCTTGGTCTGCTGCCTGCTTGAAGGCGCAGAATTAGAAGCGGAAAAGAAAAAGGCCGAAGGTCTGAAAAGAATCGAGATCGCCCCGCGTGAAAACGGCGACCTTCTCATGATGGGCATTGGCGCATTCAGCCCCCTTAATGGCTTTATGACAAAGGCCGACTGGAAGGGTGTATGCGAGAAATTCCTTCTTGCCGACGGCACTTTCTGGCCCGTTCCCGTGACTCTTTCCGCCTCTAAGGAAGATGCGGACAGCATCAATGTAGGCGACGAGATCGCCCTTTTTGACCCAAAGCGGCAGGAAATCAGGGCCACCATGAAGGTCACGGAAAAATTCGAGATGACCGAGGCAGACAAGAAGTGGGAGTGCGAAAAGATCTTCATGGGTGAAGGCGTTCCAGATCCTGTAGAATTCTGGAAGATCGCCAAAGACGATCACCCCGGCGTCGAGATGGTCATGAATCAGAAAGAGGTTAACCTGGCAGGCCCGGTCAAGGTGCTAAGCGAAGCCCAGTTTCCCACCGAGTACGCCGGCATCTACATGAGACCTGCTGAATCACGCAAAATTTTTGAAGAAAGAGGATGGGTAGAGGTTGCGGCCATGCAACTCAGAAACCCCATGCACAGGTCACACGAATACCTCTGCAAGATCGCCGTTGAGGTCTGTGACGGCGTGTACATCCATTCCCTGGTGGGGAACCTGAAGCCGGGCGATATCCCTGCGGACACGCGCGTCAAGTGTATTGATACACTGGTTAAGAACTACTTTGTGGAAGACAAGGTCCTTCAGGGCGGATATCCCATGGACATGCGCTATGCCGGGCCAAGAGAAGGCCTGCTGCACTCGGTGTTTCGCCAGAATTACGGCTGCTCCCGTATGATCATCGGCCGCGACCATGCCGGCGTGGGCGACTTTTACGGCATGTTCGAGGCGCAGACGATCTTTGACAAGATCCCGTATCCCAAAGAGCCCGGAAAGGCCCTGCTCTGCAAGCCTCTGAAGATCGACTGGACGTTCTACTGCTACAAGTGTGACGGCATGGCATCGCTCAGAACCTGCCCGCACAAGAAGGAAGACCGTGTTATTCTCAGCGGAACCATGCTCCGCAAGCTTCTCTCAGAGGGTGGCGAGATTCCGGATCACTTTGGACGGGATGAGGTTCTGAAGATTCTGAGAGGTTACTATGAGGGTCTAACCGAAAAGGTAGAAATCAAGCTGCACGGCGCTGCAACAGGTGATGCAACATAGTTGTTGACACTACAAGTTTGTGACAAGAAATTGAAAGGGGGGAGAGCAACAATGGTCTCTCCCTTTTTTATGGGCAAAAACCGGGCCAGCCGGAAGCCTTACTCACACGGCTCCCTTCCTGAATAACGTGAGTACGCCATTGCCAGCGTTCGATATACAAGGTGGGCAAGCTTGGAGAAAGGCAGATAGGCAAACAGGCAGAACACGAAAACTAGGTGGGTAAAATACATCGGATAAGCAACCCCCGGCAGGTTGGCCAACCTTGTCAATTCAGAAAGTGCCCCAGTGGCCCCCAGCGCCAGGACCAGTATGAGTAAGTACCAGTCAAAGTAGCTCCCTTTGGCGGCATTGTCATTATCGCCCTTGTCCCTGAGGCGGTTTGAGATCATCCATATGGCTCCGACGATGAGGGCGATCGCACTAAGGTTTGCCAAGATTTTTACAGGATTAACCTGTGAATAAGGGCCTGGCGAGTGCAGGATGTACAAGGCCACAAAAAACAGGTTGGTTACGATAAAAAGCCCAATAAAGGAAAACAAGACCAAGAGATGGGGAACATACCTGTCTTTGTTTTCAGTACACTGGGAGAACTTGCTGTGGCCTAAAATAGTGGGGATGGTGCAGACTATGCTTCTCAGAAAATCGGGAATGTTCAAGTCCGCGCGGTGGGACTTTCCCTCAGCAACGGCCTTCTTGTGAATATCATTCATGAACCTAGTTATACCGATTCCAAAGGTCAGGAACACCCATGCGGTTAAAGGGATAAAAATGGCGTCCACAATGATGGTAGGGAAAAACTCGTCAAATACGATCCTGCCTTCCGGTATGTGCAAGTGACCCGCGGCCCCTAGTACTATGAGGAAGACGGCTATTGGAATGGACAGTAACAGCCACCAGAACCTGGCATCAGGCACAATCCTGCCCAGGCAACTCGGCCATGCGTACTGGGAAATACTGTAAGCTCTCGCCGCGTTAAGCACATCCCCAGGCCTTGCTCCTCTCGGACAGTACGTGGAGCAATCATTACAATGATGGCAAAGCCACACATCCAGATTTCCGACGAGCTTGTCTTTCAACCCCCACTGGGCTGCGATCATCTCTTTTCTCGGAAACGGTTTTACGTCCGGAGAGATGGGACACACTACCGAACAGGTCGCGCACTGGAAACACTTCTTAAGCGTATCTCCCCCCATTGTCTTAAGCCGTTTGACCATGTCAAGGTCAGGTTCAACCCACTTGCTCTCTGCCATTTTCCCACCTCCTCATGCAGTTAAAAACCTAACAAAACATCATACTGAGATCGCACACTCAACTAGAAACCCTTAAAGGGATTCGGACCAACTTCTTGCATTGTTTCCATAAATTCGGCTACTATGCCAGGGAGTTTGTCGTATTCGTCAATGGCAATCTGGACCTGCTTGACGCGCTCTTTTTCCAGGGCCAAGCTTTTCAAGGCCTCGCCGATCTTGTCCATACGGATATCAAGCAGTTCGCTTCCCTTGACAAAGTGACACTGGTAGTCATCCCCGTACTTACAGCCAATCGCCATAATGCCATCGACCCCTTTGGACAGGGCGTCCTTGATCCAGACTACGTTCACAGATCCAAGGCACCTGACCGGAATGACCCTCACGTGCGCGGAGTATGCCAGACGATTCATCGCACAAATGTCAAAGGCCGGATAGGCGTCATTCTCACAGGCCAATATGACAACCCTAAGTCTTTCTTCATCCTCTTCAGGGACCTCAATTGCCTTGATCATGGATCCGATGGAGTCAATGTTGTAGTCCTTGAATCCTATAATCCGCTCAGGGCAAGCCCCCATACAGGTGCCGCACCTTCTGCATCGGGTGGGATTGGGCAGCGGAGTCCCCTTTTCATCGTCATCCAGGGCGCCAAAGGGACATTCTTCCGTGCATCGCTTGCACTGGGTACAGCGCTGGAAGAAGAAATCAGGGTATGTCATGTCCCCCGACCTGGGGTGCACTGATACACCTCGGTTGGCAGATTCGATGCACTGAATCGCCTTCAAGGCCGCGCCGGCAGCATCCTCCTTGCACTCTGCAATGCTCATGGCCCTACGAGCGCAACCTGCCACATATATGCCGGTCCTTCGGGTTTCGTAAGGGAAGCAAATATAATTCGAATCCGGGTAACCGTCAAAGAGGTCTAGATCCAAAAAACCTCTGCCTTGCCGATAGGCAAGGTTCATGACAGGTTCATCCCTTGTAAGGGGGACCATCCCTGTGCCCAGCACGACCATGTCTGCCCTCAGCTTGATGCTCTCGCCCAGGAGGGTATCATTGGCCTCCAATACCAGGCCGTCTCCGTTCCCGGAGACGCTCACCACATCTCCTTTGGTCAAAAAGATCCCCTCGTCCTGCTGGATGCTCTTGTAGAAATATTCGTTATGGCCTGGGGTACGCATGTGCTGATAAATGATATAGGCCTTGGCATCGGGATTATCCTCCCTGACATACTTGGCCTGCTTTAATGCAACCATGCTGGTAACTGACGAAGCATAGGGGAAGTCCTCATCTGATCCCTGCCCGGGACACTGAACAAAGGCGACACTGCTGGCCGGTTTTCCGTCAGACGGGCGCTGAATTTTGCCCTTGGCAGCTATCTCTTCAAAGGCCACATTGGTCACCACATTCGGGAGTTTTCCCAGGCCAAGATGGTCATAACTGGGAACTGACTCTTTGGGTCCCTCTTCACCCTCCTTGGCCTCCCCTTCTTCGGCCGGTTCTGCCTGCTGAAACTCTGTGGGGTCCCATGGTTTCCACCCTGTAGCCAGGATGACAGCTCCAAACCTTTCTGCATCGGGGTTTTTCTTCAGGATAGTGGCAGGCGAATCAGGGGTCGCCTCTCTTAATGCTGGATTCTCCCCGGCCTCTGCCAGTTTTTCCAACAAGGCCTCCTCCTCTTCTTTTGACATGACGTCCCACATGCTCTTGGTCCCGGCGGGCTTGAAGGTGACGTCATACACTCCAGGGGAACCGGCAATACGGGCCACCTCGGTCTCGGTGCGTATGGAGATCTTCGGATGGGCCTCGGCCTCTTGGACGATTTGCTCAATCACGGGTTCCTGCAAGGCCTCATAGGGAGAAGACCATGGTGTCTGCTTGCGGATTTTGGCTGCAAAGCCCCCAACCTTGGGCCCTTTTTCTATAACCGTGGCCTCATAGCCTGTCTTGGCCACCTCAAGGGCAGCACTCAGGCCTGTAATCCCGCCTCCCAGGACCAGGATCTTCTTGTCAATGGTCTCTTCTTGGTACGGCTCAGGGAGTTCTATCTTCTCGGCCTCGGCAAGGCCCATACGAAGATAGTCCTGGGCCATCTCTTGGATCCACTCGTCCACCTGTGGACCGCCTTCTTCGCCGGTCAGGGCGTCTTGCCTGGGTTCGTGGCTCCAGACAACGCCTTCCCTCAGATTCACCCTTTCCACTATGACGCCAGGACCGAAATTGAACACATCATGGAGAACCCGGCGGGAGCAAGCGGCAATAACGACCGTGTTTACCCCTTCACCCTCGATATCTTTCTTTATGAGCTCAATGCCCTCTGGTCCGCACAGGAAATCATGGCTATTGCGAAACTTGACTTTTGGCGGAACCTTCTTGTCGAGTTTCTCAATGTCAAGGGCATCTCCGATCCCACAACCTTTGCATATATATACGCCTAGTTTCTTTTGCATTGAAACCTCCTACCTGTTCACCAGAGTCTGAATGGCCTTAAGGGCCATACCAGTGGCATGTTGATTGGATGAAATGACATCTAAGGGCTTTGCTGCACAACCCGTGGCAAACATACCCCCTTGTGCAAGGTCCGATACCACAAAGCCGTCAGGATCGCACTTGAGTCCGCCCGGCAGGTTCATTCCGGCCGTGTTCGGGACCATACCGGTGGCCAACACAGCCATGTCAACTGTCTCTTGGACCTTTTCACCTGTTACCGCATTTTCTGCAACAACCGTAATATCTTTGCTGCTCGGATCTTCCGTGACTTCAGCCACCTTGCCCTTGATTAGAAAAACGTTTTCATCCTTTTTGATATTCCTGTAAAACTTCTCGTAACGCTGCCCTGGTGCTCTGACGTCGATATAGAAGATATAGATCTTTGCCTCAGGATACTGTTCTCTTATATACGTGGCCTGTTTCAAGGATGCCATGCAGCATATGTAAGAACAATATGGCAAATGATTTTCATCTCTTGAACCTGCACACTGTACAAACGCAACACGTGATACCTCTCTGCCGTCTGAAGGACGCAAGACCTTGCCGTTGGTCGGGCCGTTGATTGCAGCAAGCCGTTCCATCATCATGTTTGTGATCACATTCTTGTACTCGACCCCAAGATTGTCTATCTTTGAAGCATCATAGGGCTTCCAGCCCGTGGCCCAGATAATGGCTCCTACCTTTAGATTGATGGTCTTGGGCTGCATACTCAGGTCGATGGCGTCATACTTACACGCCTCAACACTCCTTTTTGCGTCGTCCGTACCGACAATCTTGGGCGACATCACGTAGCGCATAGGAAAGGCCATCTGATGAGGCAGATAGACCCCTTTGCGGGAATCCATCTCAAAATTGAACTCATTAGGGATTTCCGCACTGCAAACCTTCTCACACTCGCCGCAACATGTGCACTTTTCGTTCACATACCGGGGGTTGAGTTTTATGGTAACGTCGTAATTTCCCGGTCCCCCTGAAACGCTCTCCACCTCCGCCAATGTAAAGTACTTGATCCTTGGATTATCCTTGATCCTCCTGAAATTGATCTCAAGGCCGCACGTTGGAGGACACAGCTTAGGGAAGTAATGTTTCAACTGAGCGACCCTTCCACCCAGATAAGGATTCCGCTCCACAAGAAAGACCTCGTATCCTACTTCAGCGGCTTCAAGGGTGGCAGTGAGCCCGCTAATACCTCCTCCCACAACCAGGATGCTGCCTGTCTTGATCTGATCTTCAGCTTTTTGCTCTTCTGTCATGCTACTCCTCCATCCATGTTATATCAATCACGAAAAATGCGCATGAAATGGCGAGAAAAATGCCATGTGGAAAGTACAGTTAAAAAAATCTCCAGGTGCCGCACAAGCGGCACCCGGAGTTCAGTATTCATCCCCTCAAATTCAAATAGGAATATGATACTAGGCGTCAGGGATGATCTTGATGTAGTCTACCTTCTTCATCTCCCACTTCTTGGTGGCCGGATCATAATGGGAGTTGGTAAAGCAGAACCAATTTGCGTCGTCGGTCCCAGGATAATCAGCCTTGTAGTAAAAGCCCGGATAGCGGGACTCTTTCCTGAAGTAAATGTGACGGCAATGGGACTCCACGGTCCAGAGCCGGTGTTTCATCTCCCAGCACCGCATCAGTTCATGCAGGTCGCCAGCTGCCAGCTTCTCGGCATCTTCATGCATGACGTCAAACAATCCCTGAAGGATCTCGAGGGCCTTGTCGCTGGTCTGGTAGTAGGTCATCCAGCCGCCGCCATACTCATTGGTGGCCTTCATCAGCCGCATGGCAAAGCCGTCCGGCTTCAGATATTCGGGATTGATGTTCATGGCCGTGGTGTACTTGTAGTTGTCCAGAAAGAGTCTTACCGGTGCGTAGACAATGTCTACCAGTTCCTTTGCGGATTCCTTGATGGCTGGGGTAAAGTCCGCATGGTCGCGCACATACCTGCACAAGGACTTTATAGAAATGCGACCCTCTGCGTGGGAGCCAGAAGAGAACTTGTGACCAGAGGCGCCAACACCGTCGCCTGCCGTAAACAGGCCGTTAACCGTAGTCATCCGGTTATAGCCCCACTTATACGCATCAGGCACCCAGTCTTCTTCCGGTCCGCTGACCCACAGACCGCAGCAGCCGGAGTGAGAACCGAGCAGGTACGGCTCCGTGGGCATGACCTCGGAGTTCATCTTTTCAGGCTCGCAGTTTTGTGCGCACCACAGGTTAGCCTGGCCGCATGTCATGTCCAGGAAGTCCTCCCAAGCCTCAGACTCGAGGTGCTTGAGCTCTTTCTTGTCCAACTTTTCGCCTAGCGCGGCTAGTGCGGTCACGGTGTCCATAATGATCGGCCCACGGCCTTCTTTCATCTCGGCCAGCATGAGGTGGTTCCTCAGGCAGGTGGGGGTTACCGCAGCAAGGCCGTAAGGCGCGTATTTGTTGAGCTCTGCCTTTGCAAAATCACTTGCCGCAAAGTTTTCACCCAGGCCGTTGAGGGTCTTTGCCTTGAAGAGCAGGAACCAAGCACCTACCGGGCCGTAGCCGTCCTTGAACCGGGCCGGGGTGAACCGGTTTTCAAACATGGTCAACTCGGCACCCACCTGAGCAGGCATGGCGTAAGTAGAGCCTGAGTTCCAGACCGGATACCAGGCACGACCCTTACCTTCACCCTGGGAGCGAGGCATATAGATGTTCACCGCACCGCCACAGGCAACCATCATGCCCTTGCACTTGATTATATACACCTTGTTCTCGCGGACGCTAAAGCCTACAGCGCCTGCAACAGTGTTCTCTTTGTTCGCATCCAGGAGGAGCTTTACGATGAAGACCCTTTCCAAGATGTTTTCTTCACCCAGGGCCTTCTTAGCAGCTTCTGCCACGATGCACTTATAGGACTCGCCGTTGATCATGATCTGCCACTTGCCGGTACGCACAGGCTGGGCCCCTTCCTTCAGGGTGCCCATCTCCTGGCCCTTGGCTCCGTTGAGGGTCTTGCCTTCTGCGTCCTTTTTCCAGATCGGAAGCCCCCATTCCTCAAAGAGCTGGACAGAGTCGTCCACGTGGCGGCCTACATCGTAGACCAGGTCGTCGCGGGTAAGGCCCATGAGGTCGTTTCTGACCATCCTGACATAATCTTCTATCGGATTTTCGCCGATATACGTGTTGATGGCCGAAAGACCCTGGGCAACAGCGCCGCTTCGCTCCATGGCTGCCTTGTCAACCAGAAGGACCTTCTTGTCACCTGACCATTTCTTGACCTCAAACGCAGCACCACAAGCGGCCATACCACCGCCGATAATCAATATGTCGACGTCTCGTTCTTCGACTTCAGGATCCCTTACCGCGAGAAGCTCTCCCGTCGGTTTATTCGGTAATGCCATATCAGTATCCTCCTTAATGTTAAATTCTTTCCTTGATCAGACCTTGCCTGACAGGCCCCTAGAGCTGAGGCGTAGGCACGGTCTTGCCGTCTGCTTCCTCAGTGGCGAGCGCTTGGCTGTCAAGATCCTTACCCTGCAGATCCCCATACTCATTGGCCGCACCTTCTGGTGTGGTCCTGATGGGGAACTTGAAGCGCTTGATCAGGCCGTTTCTGAATTTGCAGGTCCACATGACATCCTCAGTGCCCCTCATCGGCATAAC
>CAZCWQ010000112.1:0-9248 GCA_964502365.1 uncultured Desulfobacterales bacterium
CAGCATCTACACTCTGCAAAAAGTTGTGACCTCAAATGCGTATCAAAATCCCATCCTTGCAACAGAACACCCCACGTCCCGTCAGCAGTTAGGCAGGCACATCTTTAGCTTCATGTCACCTCCTGTGTATGTGTTTGGTTAAGAAATGGAACGGCGGAACTGCAAGTACGCGTTTTTTTAGCCGATTGTGGCGTCAAAGTCGCGGGGAAGCAAGTGGAAAGTTACTTGGGAGGGCATAAATTGGAGCTCACCTTCTGAAATAATCAGAGGCATAAAGCCGCAAGTGAGCCGGGAGTCGAACGCAGACAAAATTTCCGGGCAGTTCCTTTGCAAGAACGCAACATTATGGCCCCTGGCCTGACCACAGACAAAATATTTCAAAAATGGAAGAAAACAGGAGAAAAACGGAGGTTTCTTCGGGCCGGGGCAGGCCTGAAGACAGACTATATCGCCCGCAAGGAGTCAAAAACACACACAGAAATACGATCCTTCAAGAAGACTCGGATCGCGGGGCTTTTGCGCGCATGGCGCGGCATAATACAACGATGCCAAATAGTTATAAGGCGTTGAAAACTATTTCACAAATCGGATTGGACCCGATGCCCTTCGGTTTGACAACGGATTGTCAATCTTTTAATAGGACGGCAACTCTGCTAAGTGTGAAATAGTAGGTCTGACAAGTAAAGCTGATTTCCAATCTGTTCTTGCAGGCAGCAGCCGGGCCGGCAAAGGATTTTCTTTTACGCAAAGGCCCCGAAAACCGGCACCCTTCGCACCCTACGTAACGGAAGACTGGGATTGATCTGTTTCGGGGCCTTTGTGCATCATCAGAACCGCTGGCAGGCCATACATAGAGAGCCGTAGTGCACCATGCCGAATATCTTGATTGTGGACAACCAGCCTTGTGTCAGAAAACTCCTATCCAATGAACTGATCTGTGAGGGGTACGGGGTTGCGACGGCAGCCAATGCCGAATCGGCCAGGGGACACCTCGGGTCTTCACAACCGGACTTGGTCCTTCTTGATCTCTATCTGGATAGGCTTGACGGATTCGGCTTGTTCAAGGATATCAAGACGCAATATCCAGAACTGCCAGTCATAATGCTTACAGCGCATAGCGACTTTGCGGATGACCCCCGCTTATCTCAAGCCGACGCGTACGTGGCAAAAAGCCTCGACTTTACGGATCTGAAGCAAACGATCGCCGATGTTCTAGCCGCAAGGAAAGCCCGCCCTGAAGGTAACACCCAGCCCAATTTATATTTCCCCAGACTCCGCATCGCGGATCACCTCTTGTGAAACTGCGCTAAGCAGAAGCTGGCAGCCTATTTCACCGGCTCGGCTGCCGCTTCCTTTATGATGGTCGCCAGCTTCAGCGTTTTTTCTGACAAACCAAAGATATAACCAGCCGCCTCCGTGGGCCTCACCTGGTGTCCGGAAGAGACATCCAGTGTAATTTTTGCTGTTCTCCCGAACACAACGCACAGCTCCCTGACCGCTAGCTTAAGATCAATCGTCTTGACTCGGCCTTTTCGATTTGTTTTCGTCACCGGCCATGTTGCACTTTCTAAAAAGTCTTTAAGTTTGGCTTCGGAAAAAGAAGCTTCTTTTATTGTAACCGTATATTGCACGGTCTTGCGCCTTTGTGGTAGCTTCCCCTTAAGCACCTCTGTGCACCCTGTAATTCTTAGGCCTTCAGGCAGTTGATCATTAACGCGCTCAATTAGCGTTGGTGGTTGGACGCGGGCTGGCACCTCAACCAGAAAACGCTCTTGTTCGCTTTCGATGCCAACAGGAAGCGCGCATTCAAAGGAAACCTTTGGGGCTGGGTGAAAGCCTTCTGAAAATCGTAAGGCAATGTGCGCACGCCTAAAGGCACGCATCAAAATCTTGACAAGTTCCAGGTGACCAAAATACTTGGCCGGACCCTGCTTGGCGTAGGAAACTTGCAGTTTCTTGAACGGGGGTCTTACCGGGTCCACACGAACAATACGGCAAGCCTTTCCTGTAGCTTCTGCTTCAAAAGTCACTGGTCTTACGGCGTCAAAGTCGCACACCCCACATAGATTGCACTCGCCCTGACGGCAATCAGCAGTCTGACTCGCTGCCAAGGCCCTGTCCCACTCCTGAGTCAAGAAATCTTTGGAAACCCCGGAATCTATGTGATCCCAGGGAAGAGGTTCTGACAGCTCACGGGCTCGAGTGGTGCAAAAATCAACATCAATACCACACGCCTCTATAGCCTCTTGCCATCGTTTGTATTGAAACCTGTCGCCCCAACCATCAAAACGGCATCCCATCTCGTACGCCTTGACCAACAGCCGGCCCACCTGCCTGTCACCTCTGGCCATGAGCCCTTCAATGATGCTCATTTCGGGGCTTTGCCACTTGAAACGGAGCCCCTTGCCCCTTAGCCTGCTTCTAAGCATGCGAATCCTATCCCTGCTCTCAGCCAACGATATCTGAGGACACCACTGGAAGGGGGTGTGCGCCTTTGGAACAAAAGTAGACACACTAACAGTAATATTTTTTTTCCCACCCCCCTGAACACGAACCCCCTGAAGCCGTTTTACCAATTCAACAATCGCATCAAGGTCGACCTGGGTCTCGGTCGGAAGCCCTATCATAAAGTAGAGCTTGATGAGCCGCCACCCCAGCCCGAAGGCATTCTGGAGGGTCTCCTCAATAGCCTTGTCAGTAACATTCTTGTTGATCACGTCACGGAGTCGCTGGCCCCCAGCCTCTGGGGCTATTGTAAAACCCGTTTTTCTCACTCGCTTGATCTGGCCCATAAGGGTCTCGGTTAGGCTTCCGACTCGAAGGGAAGGCAGTGAAACGGCTATCTTCTCAGGCTCGCATCGGCTCATAAGTCGCTCCACCAGAACATGGATGGCACCGTAGTCCCCCGTGCTGAGCGAAAGAAGGGAGATATCCTCGTAGCCGGTGCCGGCCAAGGCACGCTCCGCCAACGAAAGCACCGTCTCGACCGCACGCTCCCGCACAGGCCGATAGATCATGCCGGCCTGGCAGAAGCGACATCCCCTGGTACAACCCCGGCAGATCTCCAGGCTCAGGCGGTCGTGCACAGGATTGCCGAACGAGATCACAGGATGGTCCGGATACGGAGATCGGTTGAGATCGGAGACTATGGTCTTGTGCACTCTTGTATACCAAGGATACCGAGGGGCGAGGAGTTGAAGCCCTTTGGAGTCTGTGCCGGAATCAAAAAAAGAAGGAATATAAGTGCCCTCTAGCGTTGACCACTTTTCAAGGAGTCTTTGGCGGTCACAAGCAGCATCCTTCCACTCAAGCCAAGCATCTGCCAGCTTAAGGACCACCTCTTCACCATCTCCAACAACTATTGCGTCAAAGAACTCGGCCACTGGCTCCGGGTTGAACGCGCAAGGTCCCCCGGCTATAATAAAGGGATGTGAGTCGTCGCGCTCTAGCGCATGAAGCGGCAACCCTGCTAGGCTCAACATATTTAGAATATTTGTAAAATTAAGCTCGTACAACAAGCTGAAACCAATGACATCAAACTTTGAAAGGGGTGTATGGGTCTCAAGGGAACACAGCGGGACCTTTCTGGCCCGCAACTCGTCTTCAAGATCAACCCCCGGGGCGAAGACCCTTTCGGCAGCGATATCTTCTCTGGCGTTTAGGACATGGTATAGTATTTGAATACCCACATGAGACATTCCAACTTGGTAAAGGTCTGGAAAGGCAAGAGCAATGCGCATCCGCACACGCCCCGAATCTTTTCGTACGGCGTTTATCTCCGAACCTAGGTAATGGCTCGGATGGCGCAGCAGGGGCAACATGTCTTCCAGGGATTGACGCGGCATCGTATCCTTGTTATCACCCTAACCCGAATAAGTCCGCCCTCCTGCCAAGCGGAGTGAGACGGACAGGCTGAATCAAAAGAACAGTTAATCTATCACGAAAGCACGTAGACACGAAAGTCTTTATGGAGGACATTTACATAACCCCTGAATTGGTACCGAGACCTTTGAAGAACTCCTTTTCACTTGTTCCCATGAACTTTTTGACCCATCTTCGGGCTTGCTCACTAAATCGCAAGAACTCTCCGCCTGCGGCGTTCCGCCTCCGGCGGATCAAACAGCTTGCGATTTGCCCACCAGGGCAGGCCGTTCGCTTCACCCGGATGGGTACCCCAAAAAGTCCATAATGGGCGTTCAAAGCAGTTCTTCAAAGGTCTTGGTACGAAGTTGTGCAGGGTCTAAACAGGTGTTTGTTCTGATGAATCATTCTGAACATCGTTATCTGAATATCTTTGCCTCTGTATTGCTGGTACTAGGCTCGGTGGTCCTTGTCCGGGGACAATCTTGGTCGGCCTCAAATTCGCGGGAAAACGCGGTTGTCAAGGCCGTCAGGAAGGTCAGCCCTGCGGTAGTTAACATTAGCAGCGAATATGAGGTGACCCAGCGCTCCAACCCTTTTTTCGATTTTGGCCTTGATCCGTTCTTTGACTCCTTTTTTAGGGACTTCTTTGAACCTCAATACAAGCGCAGGTACAAGGGTACAAGCCTTGGCTCCGGGGTAGTCATTGACGGCACGCGTGGCTACATCCTGACCAACGAACACGTCATCGCGAGAAGTTCAAAGATTAAGGTTGTCTTGAAAGACGAGCGGGAGTTTGAAGCCGAGTTGGTGGGGGCAGCCCCGGATTTTGACTTGGCCGTCTTGAAGATAGACTCCGACGAATCGTTGCCAGCCGTTGAGATGGGCGATTCTGATGACCTGATGATCGGAGAGACCGTCATTGCCATCGGTAATCCGTTCGGGTTCTCCCACACAGTCACCACAGGGGTTATCAGCGCCTTAAACCGCTCCGTTCAAACCGAAGACCGTACATATCGAGATTTCATCCAGACCGACGCCTCAATCAACCCTGGTAATAGCGGGGGCCCCATCCTCAATATCAACGGAGACCTAATTGGGATAAATACTGCCATTTATTCAAAGGCACAGGGTATTGGTTTTGCTATCCCTATCAACAAGGCCAGGCGGGTCATGGATGATCTCATTAAATATGGAGAAGTCCACATTCCCTGGCTCGGTTTGTTCGTCCAGGACCTAGACCCGAGGCTTGCCCTTTACTTCAAGACCCCCCAAGGACAAGGCGTGCTCATATCTGATGTAACAGACAAGAGTCCGGCCCAAGCAGCTGGCTTCCAACCGGGAGATGTCGTCATAGCCGTTGGGGATAAGAGAGTGAATTCCGAGCAGACATATAAGGCCATTATCAGAAATTTTTCCGCTGGAGACGTGATCACCCTGGTAGTATGGAAAGACGGCAACCCCCACACCCGACAGGTTCGTTCCCGCACATTCCCTGAAGAGCTCGCCGAAGAGCTGGCCTATAAGTCTCTTGGCGTGAGGGTCCGGGATATCTCCACATCCCTTCGCCTAAAGTACAAGATAGCAGCAACAGATGGTGTTATGGTGACTGAACTTCGTCGGGCCTCTTATCTTGATCGCATAGGTGCACGACCGGGCGACGTGATACGCAGGGTCAATGAGATGGCCGTAAAGGACGTCGATGACTTTAAGAGGGCCATAGCCAAGTATCGGCAAAAGGAATCTGCGGTACTAATCATACAACGTGGCAATCAGCAGTATTATGTTACTGTGAAGCTGGAAGCGTAAGTCGGCCTTGGACATGGTTAATCAAGCAGGCAATCAAAGTTGAACTCCGCCCGTCCTTTGACCCTGAAGACACTCCTTGCTTTGTTGCTCATCGCCTCCTTGTTCCCCGGCGCTTGCGGTCAAAACCAAGCATTGGAACGAATCCAGAGGTCTGGCACGATCACTGTGATAACCCGCAACAACGCCCATTGCTACTATACATACCGAGATCAAAGCATGGGTTTTGAATACGACCTGGCAAAGGCCTTTGCCGACTTCCTGGGCGTTGAACTCAGGGTGCGGGTGGCTGAATCGTGGAGCCTTATGCTCCCGCTGCTGAACAGAAGAGGAGGAGACCTCGTAGCCGCCAGCATAACTAAAACTCCATCCAGAAGGGGGTGCGTGGATTTTTCCGGAGGCTACCTCCCTGTTCGACAGATGGTCATCGTCCACAAGGAAAACACGGACGTGAAGAGCATTAAGGATCTGAAAGGAAGAACAATCCATGTTAGAAGCGACACATCTTATGAGGAAAGGCTTTATGCCTTGCGGCAAGACGGCCTGGAGATAAAGATTAAGACCTACGGCAATATTCCCACAGAAGATCTTATCGCAGCTGTAGCACAACGCAAGATTGGAGTGACAATAGCGAATTCGAACATCGCCCTTTTGAATCGGCGCTATTACCCCGATATTCGAATTGCCTTTCCCATTGAGAAACCTCAATCTTTGGCATGGGCCGTGAAAAAGGGAGAAAACGCCCTTCTGGACAAGATCAATGCGTTCTTCGATAAGATCAAACAAGACGGCACATTTAAGCGCATATACAACCATTACTATGTCTACGTAGAAAGGTTCGACCACCTCGATATCAAGAAATTTCAACAAAGGATCAAAACTCGCCTCCCCAGGTATGAAAAAACGATCCGCAAAGCTGCTGAAACATATGGATTTGACTGGCGATTGATAACAGCCCTCATTTACCAGGAATCTCAATTCACGCCCTGGGCGAAAAGTTTTTCCGGAGTAAGAGGGCTGATGCAGCTCACCTTGCCGACAGCCCGCGACGTGGGCGTTAAGAACCGCCTCGATCCTCACCAAAGCATCATGGGTGGCACTAGATACTTGAAGCAACTGTATGAGTCGTATGATAATGCTTCTGGCTTAGACAGACTCCTCATCGCCATTGCCGCCTACAATGTCGGCAAGGGACACATCATGGACGCCCGGAAGATAGCATCAAACAAGGGACTCGACCCTAACAGGTGGGCATCACTGGAAAAGACCTTGCCTTTGCTGCGGCAATCCAGGTACTATAAAAGCAGCAGGTTCGGTTATTGCCGGGGAGCAGAGCCGGTGTTCCAGGTGCAAAGCGTACTGACCTACTATGACATTCTTAAGAGGCAGGCCATCAAGTATGGGGAGAGGAAATGGGAAAGTGAGGAAATGTTCCACGTGGAACATTGAAACGCCGCCCCGCGGTTTTATTTCCTGCTCAGGACAATCAACATTCTCTCAATGCCGAGAAGCGGCAGTCGATATGCCTTCTTCTCCAGACGGAGGGCCTCGCTGTCAATCCTGGACCTTGCGCGACTTAGCTCATCTTCTACGGACACTCCCTTCATGGCAATTATTCTGCCTGACCGACGGAGTAGCGGAACGGCCTGGTTGATAAACCTGTTCAACTTTGAGACAGCTTTGGATATGATCACGTCGTAAGCGCTGTCTCGTGTTTTCACGTTACACGCAAGGTCTTCAGCCCTGATGTGGTAGGCCTCAATATCCTTTAACCCCATGGTCCTTATAACATGTTTCAGGAAATTCACCTTCTTTCTCGATGCATCGACCAGGGCGAGGTGCAGGTCAGGCCGGACCACCTTAAGGGGAATGCCCGGGAAGCCGCCCCCGGAGCCGATGTCCAGGACCCGAGATCCCGAGGGGACAAAAGGGGGCAGAGACAGGGTGTCCAAGAACTGCTTTTCCGCCAACTTTGCTGGCTCTGTGATGGCGGTTAGATTCGCTACTCGATTCCATTCTAGAAGCTCCTTGGCATGGAGGGCAAACAGTGCAATTTGATGCCGATCCAAATGCACTCCCATGGCCTTCGCGCCTTGGTCCACGCGATCGGAGAAGCCGCCAGGCTCTGGCCACTGAAGATCGATCTCTCGTTTGAGTTCAACGATGGTGGCCCCCCAGCCTCCCGCAGGGGCCGAGGCATCAGAATACGACGCCACCACGGAAAGTTTTTTGAGAACACTACGAACCCGACTTTTTAACACGCCTTGGCCTTTGCCGTGGATGATCCTGACGGTATAAATCCCGGCCTGCTGACAAGCATTCAGGTATTCTTCCACGAGGCCGGGAACCTCTTTGGGAACAAAGGTGTGAAGATCAAGGACATCCTCAATGGGGATCCTTATGGGCCGCCCGGTTTCTGTGATGTGTTGATCCTTTTCCATGCTTATAGGAGACCATACCGATTTTGCCCAAAAAAGCAAGCACGGCCCCTCTACGATTAAGAACAAAAAACCCTGGCCGCAACAAGATATTGCTCGGAGCCCATTTTTCAGTCGCTGGCGGCCTGCACAACGCCGTGTTCACAGCTGCTGAATACAAATGCACCACTTTGCAGATTTTCACAAAAAACGCCAGCACATGGAAAGAGACAACCTTGTCTGCCCACGATATTGACCAATTCCGCCGGGCAAAAGAGAAAACTGAGATACAATCGATATCTTCCCACGCCTCGTATTTGATCAACCTAGGCTCACCTGACAGCGAAAAATATGGCAGGTCCTTGAGGGCCCTTGAGCGTGAACTGGTGCGATCATCCCGACTCGGCATCACCCACGTGATCATACACCCGGGCTCCCATATGGGTCTGGGCGAAGACCATGGTCTTCGTCTTGTCGCACAAGGGATAAATACAGTGCTGGATAGTGTCCGAGACACCGGCTGTCAGCTTCTTCTTGAGACAACAGCCGGCCAAGGATCAAACCTGGGCTACAGATTTGAACACCTCGCCCAAATCGCTGATATGCTCCACCGCCAAGAAAAGATCGGATTCTGTTTTGATACTTGCCACGTGTATGCGGCAGGCTATGATTTGCGTACAAGAAGGGCTTATGAAAAAACATTAACGGCCTTTGACAAGACGATAGGTCTCCGACACCTCCGCGTGATTCATCTGAACGACTCTAAAAAACGGCTTGGGAGTCGCATCGATCGACACGAGCACATTGGCCAAGGAGCCATCGGGATTGAGACCTTCCGGTTGGTCATGAACGACCCTCGTTTCAAACAGGTTCCGAAGATTCTGGAAACACCGAAAGCAAAAGGGCCGATCGACTACGACAAAATGAATTTGGGGCGGCTGCGCGCTCTTGTCCCGAACTGAGCAACTAGATCTTCGACGGACATCAACGGCAACCCACTCGAAAACTCGCAACGAGCACTGGGTTGGCACGGCGAGGATCTGAAAAAGGGAGGTATGAAATGGCAAAGCTTACGGTTGAAGATGTTGAACTCAAAGGCAGGCGTGTTTTGATGCGTGTCGATTTCAATGTTCCTGTTGAACGCGGCAAGGTTGCTAATGACAA
>CAZCWQ010000113.1:0-9112 GCA_964502365.1 uncultured Desulfobacterales bacterium
CTGTAGTATGGCTACCGCGAACCCTTGACAACACAGCAGATGGGGTATTATCGGCTTTGCCGAAGGGTAAACAAAATGAAGACCTAAAATAAAAAAACATCGTTCACTGATAGAAGAGACACCAAACCCCACTCAAAGCTAAGAATGTATTGTAATCTTAATATGATCCAATGTTTCTTCATTTTGTTTACGCTCAATTAGGGTTTTATTACTTTGTCATCACTGGCGCAAAAAGTTAAGCAATATTTTTTCACCCTCCTGAGTCAGAAACGACTCAGGATGAAACTGAACTCCTTCGATGGGCAGCTCCTTGTGCCTGATACCCATGATCTCCCCTTGTCTGGTCTCGGCAACGACCCTAAAACACCCGGGCAGGCTGTTCCGGTCTACTACCAAGGAATGGTACCGGGTTGCCTTAAACGGCTCAGCCACACCCCTGTAACAGCCCTTGCCGTCGTGATGCACAGCAGAGACCTTACCATGCATCAGCCGGTCTGCGGGGACCACTTTTCCTCCAAACGCCTCTGCTATGGCCTGGTGCCCAAGGCACACCCCAAGTATGGGCAGGACATCGGCAAAATGACGGATGGCTGACAGCGTAATCCCAGCCCCAGCAGGCACGCCCGGCCCCGGAGATATAACAAGCCGGTCGGGCTTGAGTTCTGAAAGCCGTTGCGTGGAGACTTCGTCATTTCTGAAGACCTGTATGGTCTCGCCAAAGGCCCCAAATGCCTGGACGAGATTGTAGGTAAAAGAATCGTAATTATCTATCATGACAATCATAGCCTCACTCCAATCCTGTAGCTGCCGCGCTCACAGCTTCAAAGAGAGCCTTGCCTTTATGTTCTGTCTCTTCATATTCCCGACTCGGTATAGAGTCGGCTACAATCCCTGCCCCTGTTTGGATGTACGCCTTTGCGTCTTTGACCAGGATGCTCCGAATTGTTATGGCGAAATCCATGTTGCCCCCAAAACCGAAATATCCTACGGCTCCGGCATACGGCCCTCGGCGACAGGGCTCCAGTTCGTGGATGATCTCCATAGCCCGCACCTTGGGGGCGCCGGATACTGTGCCTGCCGGAAACGATGCCCGCAGCACGTCAAAGGCACTCAGTCCGTTTCTCAGTGTCCCTTCAACATTTGAGACGATGTGCATAACGTGAGAGTAATGTTCCACCACCATGAGGTCGCTTAACTTAACGGTTCCGAACTCTGCAACACGGCCCACATCGTTTCTGGCCAGGTCAACGAGCATAACATGCTCTGCCCTTTCCTTGGGATCTGCCAAAAGCTCGGCTTCGAGAGCCTTGTCTTCAACCCCTGTCCTTCCCCGAGGTCTCGTGCCTGCGATGGGTCGCAATGTCACACACCTGTCCTCAAGCCGGACCATGACCTCTGGAGAAGAGCCGAGCAGAGCAGCTCCATCAAACTGAAGGTAAAACAGATAGGGGGATGGATTGATCCGTCGCAGGGCTCGGTACACGTCAAAAGGTTCTGCCGCAGCTTCTGTCTCAAAACCTTGAGACAACACTACCTGGATGATCTCTCCTTGGCGGATGTAATCTTTTGCCCGAGATATCATTGATTCGAACTGCGCCCTGGGAATTTTGCTCCGGATGCTGGGCGCCACACTCATTTGCTGCGGGTTGGCTTGGGCAGGCACTGGCTGCTGGAGCCGGTCGATAATACCTTGAATGCGATCTACGGCCTCGCCATAACAGGCTGCCGGGTCGGACTCCATGGTCAGATGGACGTTGGCAACCACCTTGATAGATTGCTTCAGGTTGTCGAAAATCAGTACTGTTCGGGGAACCATAAACCAGGAGTCCGGAACGCGGAGTTCATCGGCAAGGGCATCTGGAATCGGCTCAAAGAACGAAACCATCTCGTATCCAATGTAGCCCACTGCTCCACCGAAAAAACGGGGCAATCCATCTATCTGAGCGGGCCGGTATGCGGCAAGGCGTGTCTGAAGCAAACCGAGTGGGTCTTCAGCGGTCTGCTTCTCACACCCTTTGTCTGAGAGGATGCTGGTATGGGCTCCCTTGCTTCTGAAGGTAAATATCGGGTCCATGCCCATGAAACTGTAACGAGCCCATCTTTCACCCCCTTCAACGCTTTCAAGGAGAAAGGCGTATGGGCCTGTGCCGAGTTTCTTGAACACACTGATAGGTGTTTCCGTGTCCCCAATGATCTCCCGGTAGACCGGGATGAGGTTCGAGGTTCCGGCGAGCGTAATAAAGTCATCTTTTGTAGGGTGAATTTTTTCTTTCATTTCCCGTTTCATCGTAACTCATTAGCAGTTTGAAAAAGGCTCAACTCTTGCGTTTCATCAACACAAACTTCAAAGAATATATTATCCGTCCGCTCACAAAAAAAGGCCATGGGTTCCAGCCCCCCACGGCCTTTAAGAAGAGACAAAAAAACCGTGGGCCTTGAAGTGGCTCACGGCTTTTGCTTTGACTCGCGTCGAAGCTAGGTTGGTGGGCACACTCCAAGTGCTGCGCCGCACCACCACCAGACATATGTTGTCTCAGTCTTCATAGCGTATGAATTTCTATTCTGTTATTAATAAAAGATACTATCAATTGACGATTTTTTTGTCAACAATAAATTTAGCCAGATCGACAAAGCTCTCTTGGGAACAACATCGGCCATGCCGCGTGCCTGAAAGGCTTATTCTTCCACCTTGGCCTTCCGGTATTGGATATAGGCATCTCGAACGGCGTCGTATGGGTCAACGGCCGCATCAATGATCGACTCGTAATCCCCGGTCCGGAATGAGGTCTCATTTACCGTCTTCCCGCCGCCGGCTCCAAGAGAGGCCCCAATAGGCAGGTAGGAGACCGGGTTCAAGAATATATCTCCAACAGTCCCCACAGAGTCTCGCAGGGTCGATGGCCCAAGAAACGGCCACACAACGTATATCCCGTCTCCCACCCCGTAAGTGCCAAGAGACTGACCCAGGTCCTCCTCGCTGGGGGGAAGCTTGCCATGTTCCTTTGCAGGATCTCCAAAACCGAGGACCCCTGCAGTCGTGTTGATTAGAAACCGGTCAAATTCTGTCAGAGCTGCGTGCCCTTTTCCCTGTAGAAGACAGCTGGCAAATCGCACAGGGGTCGTGAGGTTGGAGAAGAAATTTTGCACACCAACCCTGGCCGGTGCGGGCACTACAGTGGTGTACCCGGTGGCCACTGGCCTGAGAAGCCAGAAATAAAACCTGTCGTTGAACTCAAACATAAACCGATTCCAGGGAGCCAGGGGGTCTGCTACCTGAAGCAGATCCTCTTTGGTCTCTTCGTTCAAGAAATCAAGGTCGTCATCCAGAAACTCGGCCTCTAGCTCTCCACTGTCTGATGCCGCGGGGTCCTCATCCTGCTTACCCTGTTCAACATCCTCATCGTTTAAAAACTCATTGTCGTCACTGAGCGACTCTGAACCCACACCCTTGTCGTTTGCCGGGCTGTGGTTCCTGGTGGAGGGGGTCGTTTGTTCATCCTGATAGGATAACGCGGCAACAGGACCAGAAGAACGGGTTGAAGCAGATTGATGGGCGCAGCCGACTGACAAGAAAGTGAGAAATAGAATAGTCCAGGCTAACTGTTTCAAGGCTTTTTACTCCTTTCATTATCTTGCCAAGCAGTGACAATATATTTTAATGTAGCCCTGTCTTGAAATATGAAGGATTGTGCTACATGAGATATCGGCAGAAAAGCTCAATGGCTTAAACCGAAAAATCGCAAATGCCTTTTTAGATCACAAAAAGCATCCGCGATTTTTGACACAATCTGTTAGTGATGGAACTCGTGTTTTTTCTGGTCAGCCTACAACAAATCAGTATTAGGAAGTTGCCCAGCCTGTTTGCCACAAAGCAGCCTGGTCTGATATAGCCTCACCTTTTTGCTGCTTCTTGACCTTGTCTTTCAGTCTTTCAATCAGTTGGTCGGGAGACTTGTTCAGAAGGATCTTACCAAACTGAGTCCGGTAGTTCTTCACCAGGCTCACTCCTTCAATGTTTACGTCGTAGACGCTCCAGGCACCTTTGCGCAATCGCATCCTGTAATCTATAGGAATTTCCAGATTCTCTCTGACAATCTTGGTCTTGACCAAGGCCTTAGAGTCGTTAACCATTTCCTCCTTCACGTAGATAACCCTTTCCTTCTGGTAGCCCTTCTGTATCTTGTCAAGGTATGTGTTCCCAAGAAACTCCGCAAAGACCCCCGAAAATCTCTTTCTTTGCTCAGGCGTAAAACTTCTCCAGTTACGTGCCAGACTCCGTTTGGCCATCTCTGTAAAGTCAAACAGTTTCCGGATGATTCCCCAGATCTTCTCACGCTCAACATCTTTGTGAGCCGCATCATTATACTGTGGATCGTTCAGGATGGTGACAATCTGATTAATGGGCCCTTGGAGTGCATCAAGTGGTTGCTGTGCGCTGTGACCTGTCAAAGGTAGCATGCACACAAACAGAAAAACAAGAACGAGAATGATCTTTTTCACGGCGTTCTCCTTCCTTAAAAATTATCAAATCATTGACTTTGCCTGACACAAAAAGCAAAGTTCTGTCGCATCAAGATAGTTGCCTACCGGCCTCTCATACTCCGCCGAAAACATACTTGCTTATCAACTCCTCCAGATCCAAAGCCGACTCGGTCTCTGTAATCATGTCGCCGGGTTTGAGGGCCTCATCCGACCCCCCTGGGGATATCTTGATATATTTGTCCCCTATCAGTCCTGCTGTTTTGACCGAGGCGATCACATCATCAGTCAGGACCACTCCCTTTTGGATCTTCATCTTGACCCGGGCCACTTGTCTTTCTTGGTCAAGAGTAATGGAATCGACTTGTCCGATCTCTACACCGGCCATCTCGACATAGGCCCCTGTTGTAAGGCCTGAGACAGACTGGAACTGTGCGTAAAGCGGATAATAATTGTCTCCTATCCACTCCATCTTACCGAGCTTGACGGTCAAGTATCCCACGCACACGATGCCGATGATCACAAAGATGCCTACCGCTGTTTCCACGGACGCCTTTTTCATACTTCCTCCAACGCATCAGCGAATGCGAAATTCATACAGTATATTCTTCCTCGATTCCGCATCAACAAGCACATACTCCAAGGGCTTATCTTCTTGCGCCTCGGCAAATCCGGCGCTGACCGAAAAATAGAACCCAGGATACGGTTGCATGTCTATAATCTCCTGCATCTTCAACTCCCTGGCCAACTTGGCACAGGTCAAGCGAGCCTGTTCCTTATCGGTGTGGGGAAGGACTGCAATGATCTTGTTCAGCCCATAACGGGCACAGGTATCAGAAATCCGAAGACGTTTCCGAACTTCTTTCGCAAAGTCTTTAAGCAACGTCTGGCCCGTCGCATATCCGGCCTTTTCGTTTATTTCGTCCAGATTTTCAAGGGTGAACAGGATGAGGGAAAAGGCTGTGTGGTGGCGTTGCAGCCGGCCCATTTCCTCCCGGAATTTTTGCTCCGCAAGTGGTTGCGGTACCATGCCGGTAAGGACATCGTGTCGCCTTTCCAGGCCCTGGACGAACTGCTGCACCTGTGGGTCAGAAACTCTCTGAATCTCCTCAGGACTTCCCTCAAAAAGAATCTTGCCTGCCTCCAGCATGGCAATGCGCTGGGAGATATAGAATACGTCCGGTATCTCATGGCTGACCACCACCGCCGTAAATCCGAACTTTTTCTGATAGTCAGATATCATGTTGTGCACGGCGTTCTTGCGAATAGGATCCAGTCCGGTAGTCGGTTCATCAAACAGGACGGTTTCCGGATCGGTTACCAAGGCCCTTCCCAGTGCCACCCTCTTCCTCATTCCACCAGAGAGCTGAGAGGGGTATTTCTCGTCGATCTTGTGCAGATCCAGCCGGTGCATCATGTCCAACACTAGCCTTTGAATTTCCCCTTCCGGCAGAGATGTCCTTTCCTTTAGAGGCAGCGCAATGTTCTCAAACACCGTCATGGAGTCGAAAAGAGCGGTGTTTTGAAACATGTAACTGAATTTTCTTTTAATGGTTTTTCGCTCACCCTTATTCATCTTTGATAGCGGCCGGCCAGAAAACAGGACCTGGCCGGAATCGGGCTCTATAAGGCCTATAATATGCTTCAGCAGCACGCTCTTACCAACGCCGCTCTTGCCTATGATGGTAGTTACCTGCCCCTGGTAGATGCTCAGACTGGCATGTTTCAGAATGGTTTGTTCTCCGAACCTCTTGGAGACGTCTTTTAACTCTATGAGCGGTTGGTTCATGAACCCTACAGCAAAAAGGATGTGAGTACGTAGTCAACGACCAGGACTACCACACACGACAGCACTACTGCCGAAGTAGTCGAAAGGCTAACTCCCTTTGCCCCGAATCCCTGAGTCCGGGTATGGGTGAAATATCCCTGAAAACAGCAAATGGTAGCAACCACAACGGCAAAGGCAATAGACTTGATGAATCCCCCTAAAATGTCCTCCATGAGGACGCTCGATTCCACCCTGGAAAAATAGATACCAGGGTTGATGCCAAGGAGGCACGAGCCCGTCACATACCCTCCGAAAATCCCTACTACGTCGAAAAGGGCCGTGAGAAGTGGAAAACTTATCAGGGCCGCGGCGATCCTGGGGCTGACCAGAAACCGGATGGGATCGATGTCCATTGTTTCAAGGGCATCTATCTCTTCTGAAATCCGCATGATTCCTATCTCTGCTGCCACGGCCGACCCTGCCCTTCCGATGACCATGATCGCCGTCATCACCGGTCCCAGTTCCCGAACCAGCGATAGTGCCACAGCTGCGCCCAACAGGCCCTCGGACCCGAATTTTACAAGGGTATAATAGCCCTGAAGTCCCAGGACCATCCCCGTAAAGGCAGCTGTAAGGCAAATAACAAAGATGGACTTCATCCCGATAAAATAGACCTGTTGAATAATCTTGAGCAGTTGAACAGGAGGGGAAAAGACAAAGAAAAAAGCCTTGGAAAAGAAAATAGCCATCCTTCCCATTTCCTGAATCAGGAAAATGGTCAGTCTGCCCAGGGCAGATACTGGAGGAGTTACAATGCCAAGACGTGCCATCAAGGGTGCCCTATCCGACCAAAAGTAGTACACAACTAACGGTTCTCACGGGCCGACATGCCCGGGCTAAATCAATCAGAAAAACTGTGCAAAATATCGGGCAAATTTGAGAGACCATGTTTCTTCCTTTCGCAAGCAGGAATCGTGCCTAATGTGGAGAGTAGCCACGTCCATTGAGCGAACCTAAGACTGAATTTTGAACTACGTCAAAATATTGACTCTTAAAAGACAACATAGCAAAACTGTCCCCATCAGCTTCGCCTCCAATATAGGCCCCGAAGTTGATATGTTGAAATCGTTAAGGTTGCCAGCACTGTCATAATGGCAATCAATGATCGGTTTTGCCAAAGACGCTAGTATTTATCAGGGGTATTGAATCTATATTCCTTTTGTTGAATCGTGGGACAGATCAGTATGAAGAAGATGCCAGGACTGGGAATCTGAAATAAAGTCTTGCTAGATCTCAAACCTCAATCAAAGCGGAATACTGAACTGAGCGATACCGATGGTGCATGGATCGCAGACAGCAATAATGGACAGGTTAAAATCAAAGGTGTAAATAGGAAGCAGATATCAAAAGCCCGAAGTCTTGGATAAAGCTCAGCTTATAAGACTTATTTGTTTCCTGGTATTAAGGACATTTTGCATTGTATTGAATACAAAAAATTGCACCAAGAATATCGCCTTAATGTCAAGGAGGCTTTTGTTAAATTGCCCAGCATAAAACATTTCAGAAAGAATGGCCACGGATAATATTGACTGATCACCCTCAGAGCTTTCATCCAATGCTTCATCATACTTCTTAGATCTCTGATAAAACACTTCTTTGAGTTGGTCGTGTCTTTCATCTTTAAAGACACTAAAAAAAGCATTATGGATAGTCTCGATTAGTTCCTGCTTCTCACCTTCTAATGCTTTTGTAGCAGCCCAAAGGCACACGATCATAATTTCAGCTCGAAGTACGTTCTTGTTAAAATCGTCCAAGTCAATGCCTAAATCTTCACATATGTCGGGTAAATCTTCATTCAAAAAATACTCTATATCAGTCATAGCCATCGATAACAGCAATCTGCCGGAATCTTCATAAGACATATGCCTTTTGCTAAATCTGTTCAGAAAGCCCATGTTCACTCCGAACACCGTATTTTGGCTTAGCGTCCTATTGGTGGCACGGTTTCCGTGTAAGGATGCATGCAGAAGTCAGGCAAAAGAAGGTTCGTCAGCTATTTCAATGTAACCGGTACCTGATAATATTCCTCACAACTCATTACGCTCGCTGATCTTATATCGATCAAGTTGCTGTGGTGTTCTGTATGACTGTCAGCATCCTGCCAAGTTTGATGATTTAAGTTCTCCACTGTATCGACAGTCGGGCATTTGACGGTTTCGGTGCAGATTTGATTTGGTAATCGTAATGGTCACGATCTTTCGCGTTTCACCATCAAACAGACCCATGCCCTCGGGGGATTCGGACGGTTAGATCCGAAATGACCTGAGTCAAGCGTCAGAATTTCAAAGTACGGTTCGATAGCGGTGACAATATCCGTTGCTGTACGTTGTGGTGGGCCGAACCCTTCACGTTGTTCGTCGGCATTTCCAACAAGACTCAACCACAGCCCTCTTGTTTCTAAATGCATAGCCACGTTTTCTGCAAATTTCTTACGTTCTTCGTGCTCATCAAAGGAGTGAAAACACCCTCGGTCGAAAACAAATCCAAAGGGGCCTCCAGACACTTCGGTTTCAAGAAAATCTATTTCAAGAAACGTACATTCCACACCGGCTTCGGAAGCTTTTTTCGCGGCCATCTCAACAGCGGTCTTCGAAACATCCGTTCCTGTCACCTTAAAACCGTACCGAGCAAGCCAAATCGCATCATCTCCAGTCCCACAGCCGATGTCTAACGCCTTGCAGCTTTGAATAGGTCTCTTGGTGACTATTTCAATAAGGTTGGAATCTGGCTTCTCAATATCCCAAGGGATCGAACCAGTTTTGTATCGCTCTTCCCAACAGGAATTCTCAGGCAAGATACTTCACC
>CAZCWQ010000114.1:0-8707 GCA_964502365.1 uncultured Desulfobacterales bacterium
ATGTGAGGCACACAAGATAAAAGGGCCCAGAGAGTATCCGCCCACTACAGCGCTCTTTGATCTTGCGGCGGTATCTTTTCCGCTGCTCGTTAGAAGCTTTAAGGAGGGGGACCGATTCAGGCCCCTGGGAATGTCCGGATCTCAGAAGGTCAAGACCTTTTTCATAAACAATAAGGTTTCCCGCTCAAAAAGGCAGCAATGCCCTTTGCTGTTAAGCGGTGACAGAATCATATGGGTAGGGGGATACCGCATTGACGATTCGGCCAAGATGACAGAACAGACAAAAAGGGTGCTGAAGGCCCAGCTCTCCCAGGCATGATCAAAAAGATTGAAAATCACTCGATATTGTATTATGTTTTGGCTAGGTTGTTGTGACATAGCAACTGAATGGCTGAGGAGGTTGCTCTCTATTGAATCCTTTTTATAAGAATCTGGCCCTGTGGCTGGTGATAAGCCTTGTCATGATCTTGATTTTTAACCTGTTTAACCAGTCGAGGGTCCATGACAGAGAAGTCAGCTACACGGAATTCATGGCCCAGGTGGAAAAGGGAGCTGTGGCAGGCGTAGTCATCGAGGGGCAAGAAATCTCCGGTACTGGTGTGAACGGTCTACGCTTCAAGACCTTCGCTCCACAGGACGGAGATCTGATCAAGAGCCTGAGAAGTCATGCGGTCACCATCAATGTCAAACCCCCTGCAGAATCGCCGTGGTACATGACAGTCTTGGTCTCCTGGTTCCCAATGATTCTGCTCATTGCCGTGTGGATCTTCTTTATGCGGCAGATGCAGGGAGGAGGGGGTAAAGCCCTGTCCTTTGGAAAAAGCAGGGCGACCCTTCTTTCGGACCAATCCGCCAAGGTAACCTTTGAAGATGTGGCCGGAATTGATGAAGCCAAAGAAGAGCTGAGTGAGATCATCGATTTTCTGAAAGACCCCAAGAAATTTACCCGCTTGGGTGGCAGAATCCCAAAGGGCGTTCTCCTCATGGGGGCCCCGGGCACGGGCAAGACTCTTCTGGCAAGGGCCATTGCCGGGGAGGCGGGTGTGCCCTTTTTCAGCATCAGCGGTTCGGACTTTGTTGAGATGTTTGTGGGTGTTGGAGCATCGCGGGTCAGAGACCTCTTTGTCCAGGGGAAAAAACATGCCCCGTGCATTATATTTATCGACGAGATCGATGCTGTGGGCCGACATAGGGGTGCCGGCCTCGGAGGGGGGCACGACGAAAGGGAACAGACCCTGAACCAACTCCTCGTGGAAATGGATGGATTCGAATCGAACGAAGGGGTGATCCTGATATCGGCAACGAACCGGCCGGACATCCTCGACCCTGCGCTTACACGCCCTGGACGTTTTGACCGCCAGGTAGTTGTGCCGGTGCCCGATGTGAAGGGCCGTGAAGGGATTCTCGAGGTACACAGTCGCAAAACACCTTTAGCAGACAATGTGGACTTGTCTGTCCTTGCGCGGGGGACACCTGGATTCTCAGGTGCTGACCTTGAAAATATGGTCAACGAAGCCGCACTCCTGGCGGCCCGTTCCGACAAGGACTATCTGGAGATGGTTGACTTTGAGGAGGCCAAAGACAAAGTACTCATGGGGGCAGCCCGCAAGAGTATGATCATCAGCGAGGAGGAGAAAAGAAACACTGCATATCACGAAGCAGGCCACACACTCGTTGTCAAAATGCTTCCTGGCACCGACCCGATTCACAAGGTAACCATCATACCGAGGGGCCGCGCCATGGGACTTACCCAACAGCTTCCGATTGATGAAAAACATACCTATCCGAAGAAATACCTCCTGAATAATCTTGCTGTACTCATGGGCGGTCGTGCGGCTGAGGAGTTGGTGCTCAACGAGATGACGACCGGCGCGGGCAACGACATTGAGCGGGCTACGGAGACTGCCCGCAAGATGGTCTGCGAGTGGGGCATGAGTGACAAATTGGGGCCACTTACCTTTGGCCAGAAGGAAGAGCAGATCTTTTTGGGAAGAGAGTTTGCTCAACATCGGGATTATAGTGAAGAGACGGCGGTCCTTATCGACAAGGAGGTCTCTAATCTTGTCTCAGAGGCATACGAAAAAGCCAAGAAGATCCTGCAAGGAAACATGGACACCCTCCACGCCCTGGCACAGGCCTTGCTCGAGAGGGAAACACTGCTGGAAAGCGATATAGATGCCATCATAGCAGGCAATGTTCCTGCCTCCAGTGACTCCGAGGAGAAACAGGCCCAACCCGAGACGCGCGGTAAGGGCAAGGAACAGGCAACCGGTCAGCTCCAACCACTTCCCAGTTAGATTCCATGGACAATGCATCAGTTTTTAAGCTCCAATGCGGCCCTTTTCAGCTGACCCTGGGCAACCGCACGTTAATCATGGGCATCTTGAACGTGACGCCAGATTCCTTTTCAGATGGCGGCCTCTTTTTTGACAGAGATGATGCCGTAGCTCATGGAGAGGCCCTGGCAGCGGCGGGAGCGGATATTATTGACGTAGGAGGCGAATCCACACGGCCGTTCTCAGACCCGGTACCGGTACAGGAGGAGATTCGGCGCGTCGTCCCTGTGGTTGAAAAACTGGCCAGCCGCCTTTCCGTTCCAATATCTATTGATACCCATAAAGCCGAAGTGGCCAGGCATGCCATTGCTGCCGGTGCTTCCATGGCTAATGATATAGGAGCGCTCCGACTTGATCCGGCCATGGCAGGTGTGGTGGCTAAGACAGGTGTTCCCGTTGTGTTGATGCACATGAAGGGCACACCGAAGAGCATGCAGATCGATCCCAATTATGAAGATGTGGTGGGGGAGATTAGGGGCTTTTTGGCCGATGCCATCCGAATGGCCGAAGAGGCCGGTATCGCCCGCACCAAGATTATCGTAGATCCAGGCATCGGTTTTGGTAAAAGCTTGACACACAACTTGCTCCTCATCAAACACCTTTCAGCATTCCATGCCCTGGAGGTTCCCATTCTGATCGGGCCTTCGCGGAAATCATTTATCACTAAGATGTTGGGTGACGGAGACGAGCGCCGAGAGATAGGCACTCAGGCTACAGTGGCTGCTGCTGTTCTTCATGGGGTCCACATTGTACGGGTCCATGATGTGGAACGGACGAGACACACCTTGAAAGTTGTGGATGCCATCAAGAATGCGACTGGTAACAATGACTGATGCTGAAACCAGGAGGCGTTCACATAGAGCTTTTGTGACAATCGCCGTCCTTGTCCTGTTGATTGCTGGAGGCCTGCTATTTTACGGCAGAAACCACAAAGGAACCCTGGCCATATCGGTGAGATTTACAGGCATTTCGGACGAACTCCTGGTTGTGGGTCCTAATCCTGTGCTGGAGGTCTGTGTGAAAGGCCCCTCAGGAGCCCTGAAAGGCCTTGAAGGCTCGAAGTTGACTCATGAGATTGATCTTTCTTCGGCCAAACCAGGGAGGCTATTCATCAAGATATCTCCAGAGACAATCAAGGCCCCTCAGGGCATATCAGTCCTCGAAGTCCATCCGAACTCTTTAACAATAGACATAGATAGGCGCATGGAAAAGTCGGTTCCTGTCGTCCCTGACTTGAACAATGATCCAGCTCCAGGTTATGTAGTATCTACCGTAGTAGCATCACCATCGAGCATCAAACTTAGCGGACCGGCCAGCGTGCTGGAAAAGATCTCCGAGGTACGTACCACCCCCATTGAGCTGGCCGGGTTTACGGAGCGTACAAGAAAGAGCGTAGCCTTGAATTTGAATCACAGCCCATACGTTCAGCCGGTGGAAAATAGTCCGGTTGAGGTCGAAATCATGGTTGAGGAAAGGATCATTGAAAAATGGATAGAGACTCTGGTTCACAGGACAGGTACTGGTCACACGTGTCATATTAGGCCTGAGCGGATTCAACTCTTGCTCAGAGGGCCCGAAAACACCATAAGAGAGTTGGCCCAGGGCAGCGGGATTCATGTCCGCGTAGACGTCAAAGCCCTGGGCCCCGGTACATATGTCCGCCATGCGGTGATAGAGCCGCCACTGAATACAACATTGGTTGAGGCAAAGCCTGAGCTTTTTACAGTTGAGGTGCTCGACGACTAAAGGTCTATCTCGAAGCAGCGATAAACGCCTTGAGACCTTTGCAGAACCTCGTTTCGCTCTTTGATTGGCCAAGTAACGGGTTTGATACTAATATGCTTTTGGCTATCGATGTAGGAAATACGAACACTGTTATTGGGGTCTACGAAGGGCAAGACCTTACGCACCACTGGCGTGTGCGAACGGAAAGGAATGCTACTGAAGACGAGTTCCACCTGTTGATAAACGGCCTCCTTTCCTCCGAGGGCACAGCAGTGGAGTCGGTCAGCGGGACGATTATCTCATGCGTCGTACCTCCCATGATAAACAACTTGAACAGCTTTTGCACAAGATATCTCCATCACAAACCCTTGTGGGTCGATGCTGCCACATTTGATGACATGCCCATACTCTACGATAATCCCAAGGAAGTTGGTGCGGACAGGATTGTCAATGCTGTGGCAGCCTTTCACAGATACGCCACCAGCCTTGTTGTAGTTGACTTTGGCACTGCCACGACGTTTGACTGTATCTCTGGTGAAGGTGCCTACCTAGGTGGTGCTATCAGCCCCGGTATCTTGATATCCTCAGAAGCCCTTTTTCAAAAGGCCTCAAAACTTCCACGGGTGGAAATCTTTGTAAAACCAAGGGGCATCATTGCCAAGGACACTATCAGCAGCATGAACGCTGGGATCATATACGGTTATGCAGGTCTGGTGGACGGAATTGTAGGCCGCATCAAAGAGGAGATGACTCCTGAACCCAAGATTATCGCTACCGGTGGCTTGGCTGAACTAGTCGCAGAGGTGTCACATAGTATTGACGTGGTTGAGCCTCATCTCACCTTGGAAGGCCTTCGGATAATATACAGCAAGATGCACAAGAAGTATTCCTGCCACCGCCCACTTCCTTGAGGGCTTCGAAGGGAGACATTTTGATGTCGTGCTGGGAGATGTTAGGTACGAGGGTGATTGACCGTCAAGCCCGGCCTGTGTTTTCCAGCGATTCCTTGAAGACCTGATAGAATCGCTCGTGTTCTGCGACGCTTCCTTTCAGAATGTTCTCTATATCATCTATATCTTGCAGGTTTACTGTGAGATTTACACTTCTGTTGAAGGCGGTCATATTGTCCGCGGTTCTGAGATCATTGCCGAGAAGAACTATGAACATGTTCCGCCGAGTGTTTATCGGAAGCTGTGACGTATATTGAAGTATATGATTTGATTCAGCACCTGCCGCCTCGAAGGTTTCATTCAGGACAACAATGTTGTAGACGTGAAATCGCATATATTTCAATGCGTTGCGAGATGAAGCTGCTTCCACAACGTGGTAATTCATGTGCTCCATGGCAGCGCGTATCTTTTTCTTCACCTCCAGATCATGCTCACAAACCAAACCGGTTTGCATGCCTTCCCGGACATAGTCAAAAGGCTTTTCAGAGGCATCATACGCACCAGAGTCTACCCCCTTCACTGCCTGCAGATGTTTTCTCCGTGTGGCTGTTGCCGTTTCGGGCTGTGTATCAATTTCTATCTTGCTGTCGCATCTTGAACATTTCACGGCAATCATACGCCCTGAAGGCAGCTTTTCATCCGAAACCCTGAATCTGCTATTGCAATTTTGGCAAACGACTTCCATAATTTAATACCTCAATACTACACTCACTATCCGTGTCCGCCTTCATAACCGAGATCGATTTCCAGACCCTCAATGTCCGTGGTTTTCTCTCCCCTTGAACTCTTTATACGGTCAATTCCCCGGCTCACTACCGCCCTGCGGGACGAATAGGCCAAGGCCGTCTCCTGGCTAATGAGCCCCTGTTCGTAAAGACCTGTGATATATTTGTCAAAGGTGACCATCCCAAAGGCTTCCCCCTCTTGTGACATCTGATAAAAAGTCCTTCCCTCCGACTCACCGTGGAGGATGGCATCCTTCACTCTCAGGCTTGTCCGCAGAACCTCAAAGGCAGCGACACGACCACCACCGACTTTGGGAAGGAGCCTCTGGGAGATGATCCAGCGAAGGGTATCGGCCAAGCGGATACGGATTTGATTCTCCTCTTCTGTTTGGAACATGCCGAGGATACGATTTATGGTTTGGCCCGCATCCACAGTGTGAAGAGTGGTCAGGACCAGGTGGCCAGTTTCGGCTGCATTCAGGCCTATCTCCACAGTTTCCCTGTCACGCATCTCACCCACCATGATTACCTTGGGGGCTTGTCGCAAGGCGGCTCGGAGTCCATTGGCAAAAGTGTCAAAGTTTGTACCCATTTCTCGTTGGTTGAACGTGGCCTTTTTGTGGGAATGCTCGTATTCGATCGGGTCTTCCAAGGTTATCACATGCACCGCTTTTTTTTCGTTGATTTCATTTAGTACAGATGCCAATGAGGTGCTTTTGCCTGTCCCGGTTGCCCCTGTAACCAGGACAAGGCCATTCTTTTCTTCACATATATTAGCAAAAGCTGGCGGAAGGCCGAGTTCCTTGCACGTGGGAATCTTGGTTTCCAGCTTTCTCAACACAGCAGAATAATTGTTTTTCTGAGCAAAGACGTCAACCCTGAAACGGGCCTTGCCTGGAAGTTGGTATGATAAGTCACATGACCCCTCCTTGAGAAGTGTTTCAGTCAAACGCCGGTCCCGGTTGAGTAGATTCAAGGCAAAGATCTCAGCTTGGAAGGGGGTCAGTTCATTGAAAGCAGGTTGCAAGTCCACAGGGCACAGCTCTCCATCGCTTTCCACTTGAAACGGCTTGCCTACGGTAATGTTCAGATCGGACACATTGCTGTGGGAATCAAGCATCCTGGTTATGATGTGGTCTATTTCTTGTTTCCTCATAGCATCCTCACTGGAGGCTTAGAAGCTGAGAGCTCCCATCAACTTTGAGCTTCCAAGTCACTAAACTTCGGTGAAATCCGCAGGGGGTGTCTTTAACAGGGGCCGGAATTGGGCTTTGTCATTGGCCTTGGCATAGGCCTCGTCCGCACTTATCCACCCCTTCTTATAAAGGTCCATGATGGCATCATCCAACAGTTGCATACCGTATTTTTTCCCTGTCTGTATCATTGATGGAATCTGGTGTGTCTTTCGTTCTCGCACCAGGTTCCGTACAGCAGGAGTGGCGACCAGGACCTCCAGGGCCACACAGCGGCCCTTTTTATCAACCCGCTTGAACAGCACTTGGGCTAATACGGCCCGAAGGCCGTCTGCCAGAGTGGATCGGATCTGATCCTGTTGGTTGGCAGGAAAGACCTCAATGATCCGGTCCACGGTGCTCACAGCGCTCGTTGTGTGCAAAGTTGCAAAGACAAGATGGCCAGTCGAAGCGGCCTCAATAGCCAGAGAGATGGTCTCAAGATCTCTCATCTCTCCGACGAGTATAATATCTGGATCTTCACGAAGCGCTCCTCTGAGGGCAGTTGCAAAGGACTTAGTGTGCATGCCTACTTCCCGCTGGTTCACCACACACTTTTGGCTGGTGTGCACGAATTCAATGGGGTCTTCGGTGGTAATAATGTGATCTTTTCGTGTCCTGTTGGCCTCGTCGATTATGGCGGCTAAAGTGGTAGACTTGCCAGAACCTGTGGGGCCAGTGACCAGCACTAGCCCGCGAGGAAGGGAGGCAAGCTTCGACACGACAGATGGGAGCCCCAGCTCTGCCACAGTCATAATCTTGTCGGGGATTTCGCGGAATACTCCCCCAATTCCGTTTTTTTGCATAAAAAGATTCGCCCGATAGCGGGCAAGCCCCGGTATGTCATATCCAAAATCAACATCACCAGTTTCTTCGAAGACCTTAATCTTGTCCTCCGGGGTTACTTCATAGAGCATGCTCCTGAGTTGATCATTGTCGAGAACCGAATACTTAACTCGCTCCATATCACCGACAATTCGGAGCATTGGCGGTTGACCCGCAACTAGGTGGAGGTCAGATGCACCTTGCTCATGCATCAACTTGAAAAATGCGTCAACTTTTGCCATCGGATTCTTCCCTATTGTATAAGATCAGCGAGCGATCTTGTAAGTTGTTACATTAGTGTTGCCGCCAACCGAGCCAAGGTGTTAACCAAAAAGGACTGTAAGAATATGATAATGAGCAATACCACCAGGGGAGAAAAGTCTATGCTTCCGAAACCGAGGGGCAAACGTCTCCTTATAGGGTGTAGCACAGGTTCAGTTACATTGTGGACAAAACGTACGATCGGATTATACGGGTCAGGACTGACCCACGAAAGAACGGCACGTGCAATGATAATCCACATGTAAAAGATTAGAGCATAATTCAAAACCGTGGCGACTGCATTGAGGAAATAGCCGATGATGAACATATGACCCCTTCAAGCATACAAGGCTTCGAATCTTGGGTTCTGACCGTTCAATTTATGACAAGTGGATCGTTCGGACAAAACACTTTCAAACAAACATTAATTCTATCATTCAAGGCACAGGCCCGTTAAATTCGAATATCGACTTTGGTGCTTCGCATTTCATCAAAAAGCAAGAGTCCAGTCGAGCGCGAAACCTTTTTGTAGATGTCTTGATGAACGAAATCCTGGTTAACTTTTATTGATCATCGGCAATAGGCGATTGAAAGTCAAGGGGTTTGATTTAAAGCCGTTGACACAGGCCCACCGATGACGTTAATTGATAATG
>CAZCWQ010000115.1:0-3581 GCA_964502365.1 uncultured Desulfobacterales bacterium
AGGGGGTTGGCTTCCCCCGTCCGTAACTCCTTGAAATGATCAGACCGGGAGCCTCGGAACCGAAGAAAAGGCTTCACGATCCATACGCGCTGTGATCAGTTATTTACTGCAAACATTAAGCTGCTCTCAGTGGTAACTCTCCTTCGCTAAAGCTATGGTCAGTCTTTGACATATTGCAGGGATCACCTCAGCCGCCATCTTGCGTGAGTTGTTAAACTTGTTACTTGAAAACCCGGCCTTCCACTCAAACGTGGCAAGCTCATCTGACACCAGAAGCAACGCCCCTAACTCCACACGGCGGAACCTGCTGACGGTAAAGAGGGCCGAAAGTTCCATATCCACACCGAGCACGCCGTCGCCCTGAAGCGAAAGGACTTTGTCTCTGGTCTCTCGGTAAGGGGCATCCGTTGACCACACAGGACCTTTGTGAAAAGGCACAGAACTTGCCTGGCAACTTTCTTCGATTGCCTTCACCACACTGTCGGACGCTCTTGGGAGTTCATAGTCCGGCAAGTAATAGGCAGATGTCCCCTCCCCTATCGCCGCACGGTCAGGAACCACAAAGTCCCCAATGCACACTCTTTGACGTATCGAACCACACCACCCAAAAAAAAGTATATTTTGCGCGCCCAGGAGAATCAGCTTTTCCAGAATCATTACCGCATAGGGAGCACCTATCATAGGTCCCACCAGGGCAATACCTTGATCCATGCGTGATGACGTGTACAACTTACTGGTCAAGATTCTGCATGCCGACCTTGCCTGAATGCCAATAGATCGCCGCACCAGGGCCAAATCCTTTTCCATGGCCACCATGACTGCTACAGGACCAATACTGGGATCGCTTTTCCCTATTCGCGGGTGGATGATTTCATCCTGCATTTGTCATTTACTTGGCCACGACACTCAGTCGGGAAACTTTTATCGGCGGCGTCAAGAGCGAGCCCCCGGCCCATTCGGCTTCATCGCCTATGGCGGCGATGTCTTTCAGCGCTTCGTAAGTATTGCCTGCCAACATGACATCTTTTACGCGTCCTACAACCTCACCATCTTTTATCTTATAACCCAAATGGACATTTACGGAAAACTCCCCACTGATGGGATTTCCTTGCCCCAGGCCCAACACATTGTGAACGAGCAGACCTTCCTTGGTATCTCTTACCATCTCTTCATAGGAGGAATCGCCCTCTTTAACGACCAGATTCGTGGGCTTACAACCAACACCATTACCAGTGGTCTTTGTGCCGGCCCTTCCTGCCGTGTCTAGGTCGTAAAGGAAGTTTTTCACTACGCCGCCCTCAATGAGTGGAGTGACCTGATGAGGTATCCCCTCTCCGTCGTGCTTGCCACTGTTGCTTGCATAATCAAGCAGGGGATTATCGGTCATAGAAAATCTCTCATCTGCAATTTTCTCTCCCAGTTTGCCCGCAAGAGGCGATGAACCCAAGAATACGTTTTTGCCATCGAAGCCCAAGCTCAAAGCCAACAGGAGGACATCTACTCCCTGAGGCGTGAAGATGACCGGCATATCACCCGATTTCATCGGAGCGATATTCTCTGCCATCTTGAACAATTCAATGGCTTTGCCGGCTATCTTCCTGTGGTCTATCTCCCGCTTTTTCCATCCAAAACCATGTCCTGCCAAAAGGATGTCGGTCCCTCTTACCCATTGACCATGGACTCCGATGCTAAAGCTTGTAGTTTCGGTAGCATATCCAGCGCCAGCCGAGTTGGCAAACCAGCTTTTACTCATACTCTTGCCCACCCCGGCACTGACCAGGATGTCAGGATTATACTCTTTCACGAGGGTCATCATCTCTTCGCCAATACCGACCATCTCCTTTCTGGTCACAGGTAGCACATCATCGTCATAGACCTGCACCTCCGGTCCTTCTTGCGCACCAGGAAACTCAAAATGCGCCGGACTGCCGAACTCCGCAGCTTCCAAGGCCCTGGCCACTATACCATCCACATCGTCCACATCTGTGGTATGAGATGCGCCAATTTTTCCATCCACGATGACCTTTACGCTCATGCCCGTAGTCTGCGATGATTTAACCGATTTGAGCTTGTCGTTCTCAAAAGACACCTTTGTGGAGTCAGTTTGTCCGAAAGACGCCTGAGCACCATCGGCCTTTTGCATCGCCTTTTCGATCAACCGGTTAGCTATCATTGATATCTGCCCCCGACCACAAGGTTTTGAATACGAACATGGGGACCACCAAACCCAACAGGCAGAGGTGACTGCCCACCCTTGCCACAGCCACCACCAGCCGGCGGGTATTCAACTGTGTCACCTACCATGTCAATATTCATTAACGTCTCAAAAACATTCCCCGTCAAGACTACGTCTCTGACCAGTTCAGCAATTTTGCCGTCTCTGACCATGTAGCCGTACGCAGCACTAAAGGTAAACATCTCCATTGACGTCTGACCACCCACCATGTCTATGGCATAGAGCCCCAATTTCACGTCCTTTATCATATCTTCAAACGAGGCATCTCCCTTGCCGATGTACGTGTTAGTCATGCGTACAATCGGCTCATGTCGGTAACCAATAGCCCTGGCGTTGCCCGTGGCCTCTTCACCCATTTTGGCAGCGGTCTCCCGAGAATGCAATCTCCCCACCAGAATACCATTTCTGATTAAGTAGTTCTTTCTGGTTTTCACACCTTCGTCATCGTATTTGTTGGTACCTCTCAGCCCTGGTATGCTCCCGTCATCGATAATGTTTACAATATCCGAACCGAGGCGTTTGCCCAATACCATCAGTTCTTTCATGCGCTCGTTCTCGTAGACAAAGTCTGACTCGCTCAGATGTCCAAAGGCCTCATGGGCAAAGACCCCTGCCAGTTTGGGATTTATAATTACGGTATATTGTCCGCCCATAATCGGTAGTGCAGAAAGTAAGTCCACGGCATGCTTGGCTGCAACTTCTGCCTTGCCTTGTTGCCCTTCAACAATCTGAAAGCCGGCACCACCTGCCACACTCTCAAATCCTCTCTGCACATTGTCACCCTCTCTGGCGGTAGCTGATATGACCACGCCTGCATCAGGTCGCTCATCTTCAATGTAAGTCCCTTGAGAGTTTGCATACCAGACTTTTCTGAAACTGTCGCTGTAGCCGACATTGGATGTTTCAATCTTGTCGTGGTAACTGAGGACAATCTTGTTGTATTCCTCGATGACAGACTTTTTTTCTGACAATGAAACTTGTCGAAAATCCTTCTCCAAATTTGCTGTTGTCTTATCAACTGCCGGCTCCACCTCAACGAACTGACTTTCTTCTTTGCCCACTAGTCTCGCGGACTCACACGCCTGTCTGACTCTGGCATCAAGGTCGCTCAGATCATTAAAGGTTGCATAGCCCCAACCACCCTTAACAAGTGCCCTCACAATCCCGCCCAATGTCTTGGACGAGCCTATCTTGTCCATCTCTTCACCCCTGAAACTTGCCCAAGAAGAAGTAACGCTTTCAATTCTGAGTTCTGTATAATCTGCATCACTCCTGCTCAGGGCTTTCTCCGTCCTTTCTCTCATAACGATCCGCCTCCCGGAAAACAGCTGTCAGTTACCACTCA
>CAZCWQ010000115.1:3681-8505 GCA_964502365.1 uncultured Desulfobacterales bacterium
TCGTAATAAAACTAAAGCATATCCATCACTTTGACGAAAAGATGGAAAGCGTATTCGAACCGTAACCGATCATCATGGTTTCAAAACAGATTAACCCCAACTCTTGCAACGTCAGGGTTAAGGTCTTACTATGACTGAACTCCAGCCTGTGCCATTTGGAAAATACCTGCTTTTGGACAGGATCGGTGTTGATTCTGTGGCGGAATTGTATCGCGCAAAAATAATAGACCCACAAGGTGTTGAAACAAGCGCGGTCATTAAAAAGATCCTTCCACATCTGACCGCAGACAAAGCCTTGACCAAGTCGTTGATGGATGAAGCCAAGGTTTCCAGCCTTCTTCAACATGAGAACATCATACAAATTTATGACTTTGGAAGCATAGACGGCACTTGTTTCATCGCCATGGAGTACTTATCTGGCCAAACGCTTGAAGATGTCAACAATACGTCCAAGAAACAACACCGACCGATTAGTCTGGAAAATGCCCTTTATATCACCACACAGATCTGTAACGGACTGGTATACACCCACAAATTGAAAGATTCTCGACGAAACCCTTACAACATCACCCACGGGAATATAAGTCCTCGTAACATTTTCATAACCTATGACGGCCAGGTAAAAATCACGGATTTCGGCATCCACAACGTAGACACACAAGACGGCAGGGTGCAGATGGGCATAATGAAAGGCAAATTGGCCTACATGTCGCCGCAACAGGTGGACGGAAAGGCCATCGACCACCGCTCGGACATCTTTTCCACGGGAATCCTGCTCTACGAAATGGTTACCGGCAAACAGATGTTTAAGGGACACACCATGCAGGTCTTTTCCCGGCTGCGGCAGGCAAAATTTGAGCCGCCTGAAAGCATTGTCGATTGTCAACATCCCAAGGTCTTTGAGATTATCCACAGAGCCCTTGAGAAGGAGCCTGAAAAACGCTACCCGACTGCCGGTCAGATGCTTGCCGACTTGGACAAGGTCATCTCTGGGATGTCTTCCCAGCCAACCGGCTCGGGGCTGGCCCAATATATGGAAGCCCTTTTTGGGGACAAGGCGGACACTGAAGAATTTGATCCCGAAGAGGCCACCAGGTCCGATTTTACAGACATATTGACACAAGAGAGCAGTATTGAAGAGTTTCTTGAACAAGAGGTGCGGCCAGCCAACACCAAAGGACCTTCGGAAGACGAAAACTACTCTAATCAAACCCCTTTACAAGAAACCACGCATATCGAATCTAAAGAAGTGTTAGTAGAAGAGATTGGCGTTGAAAAACTCCCGAACCAAAAACTTGAGTACATCCATTGTCCAAAAAAACGTACGAGCTTATCGAGTACAGACAAAACCGATGAAACGCACCAAAGGCCCCATGTTGTGGCCGAACAAGAACGACCCGAGAAACGTGGAGGAAAAGGTGTTCGATATATGGGCCTTGCAGCAGCTTTCATCACCATCTGCTTATGCTCTGCACTATTGTTCAATAAAGGCCCGGCCACGGGCTCACCCAAACTGGAGGCAGGCATAGTGGCCCTTAAAGCGCAGCGTTTTGTGGAGGCGCTCACCTTGTTTGACGAGGTATTGGCAAATGAGCCTGCCATGTTTGACAGGGTATCAGCCCCATACTCGCGGGCCTTGTTGGGTCGAGCCGACGGGCTTGTCAAGGCAGATCCCGACAAGGCCGCGGCGTTGCTGATCAAGGCCCTGAAGTTCGATCCGCAGAGTACGCAGGCGCTGTCACGGCTCGGTCTCCACTATCTTAGACAAAAAAAATATACAAAGGCGATTGAGGCATACCAGAAGGTAGCCGAGCTAGAGCCCCAATTCCCTGACACTTTTTTCAATCTTGGATATATCTATGCCATAAATAAGGACTACTCAAGGGCCCAGCAAATGTATAGCCACGTGGTAAAATTAGCGCCCCCATTCTTGGATGAAGCGCTCTTTAACCTTGCGATGGTCCAAGAGAAGCTGGGAAAACGAAACCAGTGCATAAAGAATCTCCGGCAAGCGATCAAGGTCAATCCTGACAACGAACAGGCGAAGAAGTATTTTCAAATGTTAAACACCTAACCCGGATAAACCGGTTTTTTTGCCTCACAGCTAACGGACTGCTAACAGGAGCGATTCAAATGAGTACTAAGATTCAACAGATCATTCGACTGGGCCTAATATGCATAATACTGATATTGGCATCTGCCGGTTGTGCAAACCTGACCAAGGCCCCCACCAATGAACACCAGCAACTATCTCTCTCAGAACTCAAGCCAGAACCTCAAGTACTTCCTTTGGAACCTGAACCAAAAGTGGCCAGATACGTGCGAACTAAACAATTTAAACAATCAGAGTGTTTTATGCACACCGTGAAATGGCCCGGTGAAACGCTTTCCTATATCGCCAAGTGGTACACAGGAAAACTTACAAACTGGAAGGTAATTGCCAGTGCAAATCCCGGCCTCAACCCCAACAGGATACATGAGGGCAATGAGATCCTTATCCCGGAACAGGTATTGAAGACACGAAAACCTCTGCCGAAAAATTTTCTAGCCAGGTTCACTCCGGGGCCTGAAAAGAAGTCCTCTTTAAAGAGTTCACATCAACCCAACGCAGAGAATGAACTCCCGCTGTTCGGTCCAAAGGAGTACCACAACAAGTAGGCATCTTCTGCTGTGTCCTTTGCTGTGTCCTTGCCGGGCCAAAGGTCCGGTATTGTTTAGACAACCAGCCTAAGTATGTTGGATCTATGGTTGTTGGGCAGGCAGTGGTTCGACTGGTTCAGGTTCAATTTTGAATCTTTCGCGGATCCTTTTCAACGACACCAGTCGACCCTGCCGGGAGGAAGGGGTCAGGAAGGATTTCAACTTCATCTCCAAGACCCTTGGGTTGACCTCGCTCTCAATGGCGAGCACCCCGTCTGTGATGATTTTCTGCAAGAGCAGTTCTCGGTCGGTCCTTTCCCGAATATTTGCGGCAAACGGTAGAAAGAAGAAGTTTGCCAGAATCACACCGTACAGGGTGGATGTGAGGGCAATCGGCACCGTAGCCAAGATAACCGAGGCGTCCCCCACACCGGCAAGCAAGCTTATGAGACCAACCACACTGCCCACTAGGCCAAAGGCAGGACATATCTCTGCCATCGTTCTTAGGACCCGTTCTGATTCCTCACGTCGGACTCTGAAGAAATACATTTCAGTATTTAGAAAGTCCTTTATATGGTGGCCTTCATAGGCATCTACCAAAAATCCTAAGGCTCGTCTCAAGAACATGATGGAGGTCGCCTGCTCATCCTCCTCAAGAGAGAGAAGTCCTTTCAGCCTGCTTTTTACCGACAGATCAACCAGGATCTCCACAATCTCATCCGGCTCTTTCACCTGTGACTGGTACGAACTCATTAATACCTTGTAGACAATCTTCAGACGCTTTATTCGAAAGCAGATGATCGTTGCGCCAAGTGTGCCGCCGAATACAACCAGCAAAGCAGCCAGATTGAAATAGAGTCCAACATTTCCGTGAATGGCAAACCCCGAACAAAAAAGGATAATACAAATGACCAGACCAAAAATGTTTTTGCGTTCCTTGACCGAGCATCTTGAAGCGTTGAGTATCGCCTCAGTCATTTTGACCATTGATCTCAGCATTTGGCGCAGTTTAAGGATAAGCATTTTCATAATCCTCGCATTTGAGTGACAATACAGATTCACACCCTAATGGAAAATGGCCTCCGGCCAACTCTCGGCTCCCGACAGCAAATCTTCTTGCTACAGAACTGGGCTTGAAACGTTTTCGACAGTTCCTGGCGTACCATATGGTCTATCCTTGGTAATAATGACCTCGACCCGTCTGTTGGCGGCCCTGCTTTCTGCCGTATTGTTGAGATCTACCGGCTGATAATAGGAATGCCCGCTCACATAAAACCGTCTTGCCGGAATACTCATTTCCTCAATAAGAAATCTTGTCACCTCGCACGCACGAATGGCTGACAGCTCCCAATTGGTAGGAAATCTGTCCGAATGAATCGGCACATTGTCCGTGTGACCAACTACATTGACTATGTAAGGCACTTGTCTAATTATCTCGGCAATCCCCTCCAATGATCTCCTTGCCTTGGGCTTCAAATCAGCCCTGCCGGTATCAAAGAGTAGATCACTCGCAAGAATTATCCTCACCGCCTTATCCGGCAACAGGTCAACAGAGGCAAACTCTGCCAAGTTTCTTGCTTCTACGGTCCGTTTGCTCAGGTCGTATATGTTGGAGATGGACTCCTTGAAGGTTAAAGTAGACTCACCAACTCCTTCCTTGAGGCTGGCACTAACAGGGGAACCGGTCTCCACACACCTGCCAACGTCTCTCTCCGTCTTCTGGCTGGACAAAACTTTGCGGGTAGGAGACTTGTAGATGTACATGATTGCAAACAAAATAAACATGGTCATCATCAAATCCGACCAAGGTACGGACCAGTGTACAGTTTTGGGCATCCTGCTTTGGGAAAAAACATCTTCTCCTTCGTGCAAGAACAGACGGCTCGATTCATCTTCGGTTGGTTTGTCAACCATTCTCAAAACATCCTTCTCAGAAATACCCGGACCAAGGAAAACATTTGGATCTTTTGCAAAGAGTTTTGCACACGGCAATACCCGTCGGCCTCAGTCGATTAAGACAAACTCATGTGCACTCACCATGCCGGAACACGAAAATAGGGTGTAACTGTTTTGAAATAAATGTGTTTGTCTAACCATTTTAGTTGGTTATCTTGGTGTTCGCATCCAAGGGCCTCCTACACGGATCGACGGAATGAAGTGGTCAAAGTGAAAATTTTTCCGGTC
>CAZCWQ010000116.1:0-8499 GCA_964502365.1 uncultured Desulfobacterales bacterium
GAGCAACTGATTCGTAATCAGTAGGTCGCGGGTTCGAATCCCATCGCTGGCTCCAGGAAAATCATGGGGTTCCAGGCTGTTAAGCCCAAAGTCCTTTCTGTTTTCTCGTCAATTTGGCCAAAAAGGAGTACATGTTGTGTACAAAATGCATACACTCATCAAAACTTCCCCGTGAAGTCCTCGAACATTTCATCTCTATTTGAGCTAAAAGAGTCCCCCTTGGGGGCCCTGTTGATTCAGCGGCCCGAGTCTGTAAAGGCCATAGCCGTTGTCGAGAATACCGAGATTGCATTCATCCAGCTCAGTCCGGCAATTCGCCAGCGTTTGGCTCGGTCTGTGATGAAGCAGGTGTCGAGGTGCTCAAATTCGATATATTAGTTTGGCTAGGTATAACGTGATTTGAGTGAGCACATGCCATTGAAGAAGACTCCGTTGGATAAAGACAGATTAGACCAGATTGTTGCCGAGGTGCGGCGCAACCGGCAGCAGAGGGAGCAAGGTTATCGGGATCAAGCACTCAAGATTTACCCGTGGATTTGCGCCAGGTGCGGGCGGGAATTCAGAGGCAAGAGGGTTCGTGAACTCACGGTCCATCACAAAGATCACAACCACAATAACAATCCGCTCGATGGCAGCAATTGGGAACTGCTGTGCCTGTACTGTCACGATAACGAGCACTCACGGTATGAAGTTGCTCAAGCTTATGATCAGTCGTCGCTAAGCGAGGCGCAAGAGTCACCATCCACTAAATACAAGCCGTTCAAGCCATTCGCTGACCTCGAGGCTTTACTGAAAGGAAAAACCAGTAAAAATAATTCCGGCACGCCTTGAGACCTTTGCTTAACCTCGTCTCGTTCCTTCACCGAGATTCTTGACCCATCCGAAGTCGTAGTACTGCCAAATTTTCTAAAGTTATTCCAGTAGCTGGTCGATATTACAGCATGGAGTTCAAAATGAGTCAGGAATTCCCAAGTCTATCGGTACTGGAAATTGCAGAAATATGCGGTGTTGCCCGGAGCACTGTTTCCTACTGGATTGTCAAGAAATCCCTCCCTGCCCATCGCTCTGGAAATAAGTACATGGTTTTGGTTGATGATCTCGTAATTCTTCTAAAATCCCAGGCCAAGTCTGTACCTGAAACCCTGTTGGAGCAGGTTGGAGGCCCTTACCCGACGCCGTTCAGACCTCACAAGAGATGCTGGGAATACTGGGCAAAGGATTCTCAAAAAAGAAATTGTGAAGACTGCAATGTATTTACCCATCAAATCAGGGAGTGTTTCACTTCCAAACAGAATCAGAACTTACAATCTCCTTCTAGTGGTTGTTATGAGTGTCCATATTTTGGCGAATATTACAGACCTCGGGTGGCATTTATCCATCAAATCGAAAAGCCTGCCGCAGTTTACAAGGATCTGTACCTGTGGTCAGGCAACAAGGCCTGGGCTGATCTGTGCGGCGTTGATGTGGCGCACCTCATCGGTGCCGGGATAGAAGAGTTTGTTCATCCTGATTCTTTGAAGATGGTTATCACTTACGACAAAAGACGTAGTAGTGGAGATTCAAGCGTACCTGACAGATACAAGGTGTTTTTTTCAGGCAGTGCGCATAACAAGATCAAGGCACACTTGACCATAAGTCCCCTCTCAAGACCTTCAGGCACATGGTTGGCTGTGGCCGAGAAGCTTTGAGGAAGTGGTTTGATTTGGAAATATTGGAAGCAGTCGTCCAAGTGCAAGAACAAAAAAATGGCTGCAAGGACCGACACTCAATAATTGGAAGCATGACATGCCACTGAAGTACAAACACATACTCCTTTTTGTGGATGACGAAGAATCTATTACTAAATCGCTTCGACGTCTTTTTCGCAAGGAAGGATATGAGATCCACACTGCATCAAGTGGTCAGGAGGGTCTGAACAAGCTAAAGGAAGTCGGCAAGCCATTTTCCCTCATTATTTCCGATCAGCGCATGCCAGAGATGACAGGGGCGGAATTTCTGGAAAAGGCAAAAGAAATCTTTCCCCAGGCCGTACGAATCCTTTTGACCGGGTATTCTGACATGAACGCTATTGTGGATGCCATCAACAAAGGAGAGATTCACCGGTACTTCACCAAGCCTTGGAATGACGACGATCTTGTGCTGCAAGTTCGACAGTGCCTTGAGCAGTATGAACTTGTTATAGAAAACCGCGGGTTGGTTGCCCTGACAAGAAAGCAGAACAAGGAGTTAAAAGAACTCAACAACAGTCTGGAAGAAAAGGTGGCCGAGCGCACCAGGGAAATTGTGAAGAAAAATGAAGAACTCCTTTCCGTAAACACACAACTCGAGTCCAACCTTTATAATACAGTCCGAGCCTTTGCCTCGTTAGTCGAGATGCTCATCCCGTCGTTGGCCGGTCACGGAAGGCGAGTGGGTGCGATTTCGCGCCAGATTGCCCGGGAGCTCAGCCTGAGCAAGGAGGAAGTTACTTCAATAGAAATTGCCGGACTACTCCACGACATAGGCAAGCTAGGATTTCCAGAGAAACTGTTAAGATACCACCAAGACAAATGGGACAGCCATGACAAGGCGTTGTTTCGCAAGCACCCCGAGCAGGGCCAGGCAGCGGTTCAGTTCATCAATAAGCTTGATCACGTGGGCATCTTGATCAGGTGCCATCATGAACAATACGACGGCCAGGGGTATCCTGATCAACTGGCCGAAGAAGAGATCCCTTTAGGCTCCAGAATTATTGCAGCAGCAGATGCCTATGACAAGATCGTTAAGCTCAAGGTTATTGACGATGACACAATAAGAAGGGCATCAAAACGGAGCAATGTAATTCAAGGGAGCCTAACAGAGGAGGTATTGCAAGAGGGTGCCATGGTCCACTTGAAGGAAAAGGCCTTTACCCGATATGATCCAGATATTGTAAAGGTATTCCTGGCTGTTGTTAAAACACAAGGGATAGAGTGCGGCAGGGAAAAGGAGGTTTCAATTGAGCAGCTTGAGGCAGGCATGGTTCTTTCACGTTCGCTTCATACCTCCGGCGGACGCTTCTTACTCCCTCACAAGACTGTTTTGACCGAAGACCTTATCGGAAAGCTAATGTCGATCCATTCAATTGAGCCGATAAGCGAGCTGATCCATGTTGAGGCAAAGCAGGATGGAGACTCCGATGGACAAAGAAGCATTCTTAAGAAAGCTTAACGGCATCTCAGACCTTCCGACGCTGCCTGTTGTTGCACTTAAGGTTAACAACATGCTCAAGGACTACGATGTGCCCATCAAGTTGTTGAGCGAGACCATAGAAAAAGACCAGGCCATGGTTTCAAAGATCTTGAAGCTGGTCAACTCAGCCTTTTATGGGTTGCAGTCCAAGATCAACACCATTTCCCATGCCGTAACAGTGTTGGGGTTCAACACTATACGAAATGCCATTGTTTCTGTCGCCGTCATAAATGCCTTTTCCGGAAAAGACATCTTTGAGCAATTTGACATTACGGACTTCTGGAAACATTCGGTTGCAACTGCCGTGACCGGCAGGCACCTGGCGGAAAAGACCCGTTTCGCCCCTCCGGATCAGGCCTTTGTGGCTGGGATCCTCCATGATGTGGGCAAGGTGGTTTTGGCCCAATATTTCAAAGAGCTTTTCGCAGAAGTCTGGACAGCCATGCGGCAGCAAGGTCTGTCTTTTTGTGAGGCTGAAAAGATATCATTACCGACCGGCCATGCACAGGTCGGAGGCGGACTTGCCAAGAAATGGCAGCTTCCTGCCAGCCTGATCGAGCCGATCATGTATCACCACACGGGAAACAATTCGGCCATTAATCCTAAACTGCTAATGGTTATACATGCTTCCGATTGCATCGCGAATAACTACAATAATGGTTTGCAGCATAGCCTTGATCGTTGGGGGATAAATCCTGATGCTGCCAAGACGATGGCAGATCAACTGGAAACCTTACCGGACTGGTTTCCGGCAGTAGAAAATGAGATCAAGGAGGCGTGCGAGTTTTTTGTGGAAGATAACAGATCACAAAGCAATGCCCAATGATCAACCGAACGGGGTGAGTACAATGAACGATCCCAAGCATACTGTATTGTGCGTGGATGATGACGCAAGCATCTTAAAGTCTCTAAAACGATTACTTCGAAAAGAGGGCTATAACCTCATCACAGCCTCAAGCGGACCTGAAGGCCTTAAGATACTAAAGGAAAATGATGTCCACTTGATTATTTGCGATCAGCGGATGCCTGGGATGAGCGGCACAGAGTTTCTTGCTATCGTACAAGAGAAACACTCTGCTGCGATCCGAATAGTCCTCACCGGATACACTGAAGTGGACGCAATTACCCAGGCTATCAACAAAGGACATGTATACAAGTTTTTCCTCAAACCCTGGAATGATCAGAGTCTAAAACTGGAGATCAAACAGGCCCTTGAACAGTACGACCTGATTCAGGCCAACAAGACACTCAACAAAAAGGTTTTGGAGCAGAATGAGGAATTGAAAAAGGTGAACGAACACTTGGAGGAACTCGTTCGAGAAAGGACTGAAGTTCTTAAAATTCAGAATAAGGCATTGGAGCTCTCACGCGCCGTGCTTGAGGACCTACCCGTGCCGATCCTCGGTGTGGGCGCGGAGGGCCTAGTGGCTGTAGTCAATCAAAGCGCCCAAGCGCTATCATGCAATGGCAAGGTCATTGGGGTGGGCAATAGACTGTCCGATTACTTTTCAACAAGTGTGCAAGAAAAGGTGGCCAGTGTGTTTAAGACCAACGAGACCCAAAGACTTGAGCAGTACCAACTGTCAAACAGAACATATAATATTGACCTTACACCCCTTTCGGGACGTTTTCAGGGAAAAGGTATCATACTGACATTGACATAGACGAGTTAGCCCCTGGCTTATCCGGCTCATTTGGTGAACGACGAGACTCCGAGCTGACTAAGGACTGAACGGCTTTATGGGGCATTATCTGGGATGATGGGGAGGTTGAGTGATGGAGATACTGGTTGCAGAAGACAACCTAGTGGGTACAAAACTTCTGGAAAGAACAATTACCAGTCTAGGCCATGAGTGCCTTTCAGCCGAAGACGGCCTGAAGGCCTGGGAGCTGCTTCAGAAGAAGCACGTTAGAATGGTAATAACGGACTGGTGTATGCCACAGATGGACGGCTTGACACTATGCCGAAAGGTTCGACAGGCTCATTTACCCAGCTATGTGTATCTGATCCTGCTGACTTCAAAAGACACAAAACAAGATACTGTGCAGGGATTTGAGGCCGGCGCAGACGAATACATTGTAAAGCCTTTTGAACCTGAAGAGTTAAAGGCTCGCATACGTGCTGGTGAACGCATTATCCAACTGGAGGATGAGTACAAAAGAGCTCAAGCTCAGCTCATCCAGTCTGAAAAGATGGCCTCAATAGGCCAACTGGCCGCAGGCGTGGCCCACGAAATCAATAACCCCACTGGCTTTGTGAGCAGCAACCTCAAGACGCTGTCAGACTACCAGAACGATATCGGAGGGCTTATAAAGGAATACAGGGAGCTTGTCATTGATCTCAAAGATGCCATCGCCAAAGAGAATGTGTCCTCTTCACTGGCACAAAAGACAGGAGACATACAAAAACTCGAGGCGGAGATCGACGTAGATTTTATCCTTCATGATGTAGAAGATCTCATCAAGGAGTGCAACGAGGGAACTGAACGCATCAAGAAGATTGTTCTTGACCTGAAAGACTTTGCCCATCCCGGAGAAGACAAGGCGCAAACCGTGGATATCAATAAAGGGATCGAATCGACTTTGAACGTTGTCTGGAATGAACTCAAATACAAGGCAACGGTCAAAAAACAATATGGGGATCTCCCCCTTGTTGAATGTTATCCGCAGCAACTCAATCAGGTCTTTATGAACTTGTTGGTCAATGCCGCGCAGGCTATTGAAAAACAGGGTGAGATCAAGATCGCCACGAGGACTGATAACGGCAATGTAGAAATTACCATTGCAGATACAGGCTCCGGCATCCCGCAAGAAAACCTTTCCAAGATATTCGACCCCTTCTTTACCACCAAAGACGTGGGTAAGGGAACAGGTCTGGGCCTCAACGTCGCCTATAATATCATCAAAAAGCACAAGGGTACTATTGACGTGGAAAGTACGGTCGGCAAGGGAACTACGTTTACGATCAGAATACCAGCGGAGTAGTCATTAACACACACCTTAAGCATTGAGAGGAAAGCTATGGAAAAACCACAAATTGTATTTCATGTTCTGATGGAAAACGGATACGAGGTTGGACTCATTGAACAGACATTGAGAAGCACGGACTACGATGCTTCATTTGTAGCAGCCACAGAAGAGACTTTGATGCTCAGCGAAAACGCTTCTCACATATTACTACTTGAGCCGAGCATGTCACATTGGGAGTGGCTGGATATACTTATCCAAGTCAGATCCGAGCATCCGGACTTGTTTATTATTCTTTACTCACGCGATATTAGTGTAAAAGACGACTTTCAGTCACTGCCAGGGCAGTTACCTGTGTTTCTTACAGGCGATGTAACTGTCTTGAAGGACAACATGGAACGCATAATAGACGAGATAAAAAGAAAAGAAGAGCCGAAAAAGAGCGTTTTGTTTGTAGATGACGAGCCAAATATCTTGAGTTCGTATACACGGATGTTGCGAAAAAGTCCCTGGAATGTTTTCACCGCTCCCAGTGCTGAAAAGGCTTTAGAGACATTACAAAAGGAACCAATAGACTTGGTGGTTACAGACATGAAGATGCCGCAGACCCATGGAATAGAGCTGGTTTCAAAAATCAGAGAGAACTTCAGGAAGCTTCCGATCATTGTATGCTCAGGATATTCCGGCATGAAGGATGACCAGAGCCTGCAATTTAACGAAATAGCCGCTTTTGTTGAAAAGCCTGTGGATCCTGAGGTCTTGAAAAGCAAAATAGGGGAGTTGTTGGGATAGCATCTGAGAGAGGCAACCTGCAACGCCCCTCACTTTTCAACATTAACAGACTCAAGAGCGATCTCACAACTCTTGCAATCATTCCGCCGCGTCCCTTGACATCCCTCCGACAATCCTTTATAGATTCAATTCACTACTCAGAGCATCAAATAGTCTGCATCTGACGCAATCTGGTAGCGATCATGAGGTCTTTTTTAAGGTGAATGGCGGGAGGCCTTCATCATTTGCAAACAATATTATGCTCTCAGTAGTAACACGTATTTTGCAGGGGGAACCATCACAAACAAAAAGGAGGAAAGCGATTATGGCAAAGTTGAAGAAAGATCTACAAGCAGTAACCAGGGAACTCAAGGCACTCACAAGGAAGACTGAAGGGTTGATTAAGGCGTTTGGCAAGCTCGAAAAGGCTCAGGCTGCTGCGAAGAAATCGAAAGCCAAACCCAAGCCGAAGATGAAAAAGGCCCCTGCGAAGAAAGCTGGAACCAAGAAGAAAACGACAGCCGGGAAAAGAGCTGGAAAACCCACAGCCACTGACCAGGTGCTCAAGATCATCAATAGGTCAAAGAAAGGCATCGATGTCCCCACATTGATGAAGAAGACAGGGTTCGACGAAAAGAAGGTCAGGAATATTATTTCTAAGGCCTTCAGTCTGAAAAAAATAAAGAGAACCGGACGGGGCGTTTATGTGGGAGCATAAGCTTGGCTTGAAGCTTATTTTCAACAAGGCGGATTAAGACATATCTACCAACCCGAAACAGTTCAGGGTTGATGATCTGTGTTTTTGCTATCCGGTCGCCTTGGACTTGTGAATATGATCCGTAATAAGCACTTCGGGTGATGTTTTTCGATTAACTCCCTCGCTGGGTGGATGAGGCTCCGGGTGGACCTGTACCTAATTGTTCCCTATGTGAACCATGACAGCTGAAAAGAGTCCCAGCACTACAAATACTAAGAGGAAGACATAGTCGAAGTTCATTATTCAGACTTCTTAGGAACGGCCTTAGCCTTCCATTCTGTCCTGCCCAGCGGTCTGTAAAAAGTGAATTTCGCAGGGGCTACCACCAGCTTCTTGAACGCCTCTTTGGTGTTCCTGGCAGGAGCAGTAAAGGGGAGCGAGGCGACAAAAACAACTGTGCCTATGGCAGTGGCTAGAATTCCCAAGGGTCTTACCAATACAAAGTCGACGATCATAGCTGGCGCAGAACCTTCCTGGACGGGTTCTACGACGGCTAAAGCAGGACCCCCGGAAGACATGAGAAGCAGAGTCACAATGACCAAAAGAACAGCTGATCTTTTCTCCCATCCATGCATTGTTCTGGTCTCCTTGTCCTCTTTTTGTGAGACCTTTGCAGAACCTCGCCTAGCTCTTCGATATGAGGTTTTTGACCCATGTACGGACTTGCTCACTAAATCGCAAGAACTCGGCCCAAGGGCCTCAAACAGCTTGCGATTTGCCCACCAAGGTGGGCCGTTCGCTTCGCCCGGATGGGTACCCCAAAAACCTCATAATTGTCGCTTTCCGAGGTTATG
>CAZCWQ010000117.1:0-8392 GCA_964502365.1 uncultured Desulfobacterales bacterium
GGGAAGTTTGGTGCAAAGGCCGTGGCCAGCCTTCACAGGAAACAGCCTGAGGCGCGCCTTACAGTGGTTGATCACAATATGGAAGCCTTAAGGCGGTTAAATGACCTTGCCGTGGAGCGAGTGTGCCAGGAAGGGGTCTCATACCTTAAAGCCCATCTCGACAGAGAAGTTGGGGCAGACTGGATCATCCCCGCTGTCCCAATCCATCTAGCCTTGGAATGGGTTCGTCTGAAGGTATCGGATCACAACTCTGTAGAAATTCTTCCAGTACCATCAGGCATAGAGAGTATGCTGCCAAATGCTGTAAGGGGGATGCAGGGGCAGCTATTTGTAAGCTACGCTGATTTTGTCTGCCCTGACAATTGTAAGGAGCCCTTTGACAGATGTACCTTCACAGGCAAGCCGAGAAAGGGATTGCTTTATAAGAGACTTGAGGAGATTTCCTACAAGAACCTTACTTCCGTGGTCATTCGAAGCCACCAACTAGCCCCAGGAGTGGGGGGCTACAGGTCACAAACCCTTAAACAGAGTTTCAGCAAGGTTTCACAAAGCAAAGGTCCGGTCCTGTACAGTACCGCGTGTCTCTGCCATGGCGTTGTTCACGCCCTCAAGATCTTGTGAGGCACTCTTATTTGTATTTTAGCACCTGATTTCCACTTTACCCTTCAGGTAATTCTTTACCTCGGCGATGGGGACTTCTCTGCGGTGGAAGATGCCTGCGGCCAGAGCAGATTCGGCTTCGGTCTTGGTGAAGACTTCATAGAAATGCTCTGCGCACCCCGCACCGCTGGATGCGATGACCGGAATGGAAACAGCCTTTGTAACCGCGTTGATCAGTTCAAGATCGAATCCTGAATTCGTTCCGTCTCTGTCAATGCAATTTAACAGGATTTCTCCTGCGCCCAGCTTTTCGCAAACCTGCGCCAGGGTGATCGCGTCCAGGTCCCTGCCTTCACGGCCTCCCTTGATGGTGCACTGATACCAGCAATGCCGCTCAGCGTTGGGACCGAGTATGGCAGTCTCGATCACCTTATGTTTGACTTCATCCGGTGACTTTGCGTAAACCCTTCTTGGATCAATTGAGATTACAACCGCTTGGTTGCCGTAAACCCGGGATATCTCTTCAATGGCACTTTCGCCGGTTTTGCTGCCGGTTTTCAGATATTCTTCTGCAATCAAGACGGCATCACTGCCTATGGAAACCTTGTCCGCCCCAGACCTGAAATACTCGGCAGCGACTTCTAGGGCTGAGTATTTCCGGCCGGACTTGTCAGCGTAATCCCTGATTCCTCCGCCGATTGTCAGTGGCACAAAAACATTTTTTGAGGTCTGTCTCAGTACTTCGAGCATCGGCATATCTTCGAGGGGGAAATCCCTGAACCCGGTAATATTGAGAAACGTGACTTCGTCCGCCCCTTCCTCATAGTAGCGTCTTGCCAACTCTACCGGCTTGCCCAGGTTTCTCACGCCCCCTTTTTCCCTGACATCATACTTATCTCCCTTGGTGACCACCAAGTCCCCATGGTCATTTGACCGGACGTCCAGGCAGGCAATGATCCGCTTGGCCAGGCGGGTGTCTCCTGATGCAAAGACAGGTTTGCTTTGTTCGGAGCCGCTTTGCAGAAAATTCTTCAGTATGCACAGCCCGGCACTGCCGCTCTTCTCCGGGTGGAACTGGGTGGCGATGATGTTGCCTTTTTGAATGCTGCTGACAAACGAATACCCATAGTCGGTAGTTGTCAGGATAGCTGCATCATCGTCCGGAACCACGTGGTATGAGTGGACAAAATAGAATTTTTCATTGCCTTGAAGCCCATTGAAGATTCGCGAAGGCTGTCTAATGTTGAGGCCATTCCACCCGATGTGCGGTACCGAAAGGTCAGTGGCAAACCTTTTCACCGAACCCGGAATGATACCCAGGCTCTTGACACCAGGGGCCTCCTCGCTGTCTTCGAACAACGCCTGCAACCCCAGACAGATTCCCAGAAACGGCCGGTTCGAGTTGAGATACGCCTTTAAGGGCTCGACGTAATTTTTCTCATTGAGGATTTGCATCATGCTGCCGAAAGCACCCACTCCGGGAAAAACCAGCTTTTCGGCAGTGATGATATCCTGTCCGGTTGCGACAAGTCTAACCTTCTCGCCCAAGCCTTCGATGGCATTAATGACGCTTCTGACATTGCCCGCGCCATAGTCCAACAACGTGATCATGTATTCGTCCTTTTTCTTTGAGAGCTTTATTGCAGAACCTCGTGAGGTTATGCAATAGCTCTTTCTTTCTGAAGAGATTATCACGAAAATACAAAGACGGAAAAGTCTTTATATGACCCTTCATTTTGGTTACGCTTATTTACGGTATGAGAGTACGCGGAACCTCGGTAGTGCCCATCCATAAATGAATTTTCAAACAATGGGCACTTGCGTAAGTTTCCAATTCATAAATAAGCAATTTTTTCTCTGAGCAAGGCCGCACAAGGGTTTACGCCGAGGCGTACTTTTCGTACGTCGCAGGCGAAAACCCGCGGAGAACGCTGCTCAAAGGAAAAAGGGCCATTTATGGATGGAAACTCGGTAAGCGAAAGTCAAAACACTAGGCATTCTGGCCAAGGCGAATAACGAGGCGGAAGCACCGGGGCCAAGGTCGGCGTTTCATCCCAATATGTTGTTATAGGTGCGGTGAGACCACGTAAGACCACCGGCCCCAGACTTCTCCCGCTTTGAGAGCTTTGCATAACCTCGGAAAGCGACAATTATGAGGTTTTTGGGGCACCCATCCGGGCGAAGCGAACGGCCCATGCCAGCGGGCAAATCGCAAGCTGTTTGATCTGCGCCCCATGGCACAAGGCTTACAGCTTGACGATAGAATCCTCGGTACCGAAGCTGTTAGAGGTATACCCGTCAGCAGCCCAGTCGTTTTCCCAACGCTGCCCGTCCAGCAGGTATCTGAATCGGTACGTTTGTCCTGACCTCAGGGAGATCTTCGTGCTGAACCCGCCGCCTTTTCGACGCTTCATGTGATGGGCAGAAGGGTCCCATTCGTTGAATTCACCGCAAAGAGAAACTGTGCTTGCATTGACCTCCGAAGGCAGATCAAAGGTCACTCGGCATGAGCCACCTTTCTTAGAATAGCTTTTCCTCAACATCGCCCTTCCTCCTTTTCTGCACCTGTAGGCCGAGGAGCCTCCTGGAAAAAGTTAATAAAAGTTAGGGTTAATGAAGGAGGAGGCTCCCCGGCTTGTTGGTATTATGGACATGACACACTCCGCCCTTGTCTTTGATAGGGGCAAAACAGTTTGGCTTTACCGCACCTGTGGTGTGATTTCGGATGAAATATTCCAGCTGATCGTTCTGGTTGTGGGTCAACGCTCCAAATTGTACACCCTGTCGCCGCATTGTAGTGGAACTGAAAGACAATTCGTTTTCCATATTCATATCCGAAACAGCCTTGAACGGTATCTTAAGCAAGCGAAAATCATCACCGGCCAACACGATGTCTAATTCAAACGGTTCATGTGATCGGTTTTCGCTGGCAATATAACGAAACATAAGCCCACCCCAGCTAATATCCACAATTTGGCCCACGATATCTATAACCTGACCCAGTATGTCAGACCGTGGTCTAAGCACGGCAAATGCATTGTCATTGACTAGGAATCGCTTATGTTGCCTGCGCTCAGCAAACCCTTTGTTCCCGGTTATGTTACCCATTTCTGAATCCTCCTTATGATCAAAGGAGTAAACGCCTTTGATAACAGAGGGGATGTGATGGGCTTGTTCACTCCAACCATGCCACCCGGAAATACGGTTCACACACAGCGGTAAGCGTGAGCAGTTCGTAATCAGAGATGAAAGACAAAGACGACATGGTCACCCCCTGGTGGACATACCATTCGAATCCGTCCTTAGAAGTGATGCAGTTTCACAAACGTGGTTCTTTGACACCCCAACAGAACAGACAAGGTTCCGTTAGGCCTAAGCGGGCACATTTTGAGACTGCTCTCCATACGGATTGCCCTTAATGAGCGCTACAGAACAGGCTCTGAACATGTACCCAGAGCGCAACAGTAAACACCTTGCTCCCTTAACACAATCACAAGGGGATGTCAAGCACATATTGTGGTCTGTGTGAAAAAAAATCAATATATAGTATGCGCGTTGAGCTGGGCTGATACTGGCGTTCTTACAACGGCAACCTCATATTAAAACCCTAGAAGGACACGAGAGTTTTGCACAACCTCGGAAAGCGACAATTATGAGGTTTTTGGGGCACCCATCTGGGCGAAGCGAACGGCCCACTCTAGCGGGCAAACCGCAAGCTGTTTGATCCGCCGGAGGGCGCAGCCCCGCAGGCGGAGAGTTCTTGCGATTTAGTGAGCAAGCCCATGGATGGGTCAAAAACCTCATATCAAAAAGCTAGGCGAGGTTATGCAAAGATCTCGAGACAAGACAAAAGAGGGATGCTTACACTAAACTTAGTGGCGACAAAAAGACCTAGAGAAAATTGAGAGATAGACTATATTATTAAAGTAACACTTAATGGATTTTGCTCTTTCGAGAATTCTTTGACGCAGATAAGGACTGAGGCAATCTTTTGTCAGACCATCCATGGGGTGCCCGAGCAAGGCTTCCAGATCCTGCCTAAGACCAAACAATGTAGTCGTTTGAGACCCTTGGCAAAATTTTTCGTTGACAGAGGCCACGCTTTGTGTTATCCATCTTTTACCTTGCAGCACAAGGTGTTATAGTTGCCTTAGGATTCTCAAGGAGGCCTTCCAACCTTAACAAACGAACCAAAATCATTGACCAAAAGAAAAAAATTGCCCAAAGGGTAAATATAGTCCAACTCTATGTAACGTAGTGCCACTTGTGGATAAAGGTTTTCTGCTTCAGGGTAGATGGTTTCATCCAACAAGAGAGGAGCGCTTTGGGATGGAGCTGTAACTATTTGAAATGTAATTAAAATAAATCTTGTAGATTTCCTAGCTCCTCTTAAGCTCATTGGCACAGTGTTTGTAATGGCATAGTGCATTGTTTGGAAGTGTTTCTCGTGTGGAAGGCAGGTTGGTCGCAAATGCGACATCGAAAGCGAAGGGATTAGAACAACGATGAAAATAAGAATCTTATTAGTAACATTATTGGCCGTTCTTCTTATGGTCGGGAATGCTGTGGCTATCACCATAGACGGGACATTTGGCCTCGGTGAATGGGCTGGCTACTATGCGGACGATGACGGGGTTGGCATTCATGGCTATGTTGGACCGGGATATGGGGGCCAGGCGTATGACGTCGAATACCTTGGCTTGTACATTGATACTACTAACGTTTATTTTGGCCTTCAGACCGGTTTGGATGTAACCAACACAGGAACCAGCGGCTGTGACCTTCCTGGAGACTTTACATTAGATGTTGATGATGATGGTGCATATGATGCGGCTATAAGATTCAGCGGATTCACTGGAAGTGGGGGAGGAACTGTGAATTATGGATTGTACGATGTGTCGCACTGGTTAAGTGTTTTTTACACGTCTTCGCCTGATTATTCGGAATCCAACCCTTGGAGGATGGATGATATTACTTCACCAACCCCAACTCTAGTTGGGCTGCCGTTTGCTGGGGCGTGGGGTTACGATGGCACGTCTTATGTTTTAGAAGGGTGTTTCGCCAGGAATCTTTTGGAAGGTGTCCCACTCAATTATCCTGGTGGGGATGTAACCATCCACTGGACTATGCACTGCGGAAATGATCATTTGGAGCAGCCCAGCACCCCTGTTCCCGAGCCAGCTACCATGCTGCTTTTTGGCGCAGGGTTGATCGGTATGGCTTGTATTGGACGTAAGAAGATTCTTACAAGATAGTAAGTATTTTTGGCTGGAAACCCCGTGTTAGTCTGTTAGTTGCGAAATTCGTGTCTTCGTATTCCTTTGTGTTTTCTTGGTAATCTTCTTTCTTGGTGAGGAGAAAACAAGGTATGAAGAAGTTGGTCAGAATTTGTACCATAGCCTTTTTGGTGTACATATTCTTTCTAACTCCGGCAGCTAGGGGGGTTGTCATGGGAGGCAGCCAGGCGCTTGCCGTACTCTCTGAACCCGCTGCCATGATCGTGCTCGGAACCACCCTGATAAGCCTGGCCAACTTTGGCAGGAGGAAAGTGTTTAGAAGAAAATAAGGAGCATAACATAAAAAGATAAGAGCCATAACTAATTGTGAAAAGGAGGAGGGTGCAGTGAGGAAATTATCGATTCTCTTATTATCAATGATATTAATTTTTTCTATGGCGGGGATGGCAGGAGCCACGGTAGTAGCAGTGGACGCTGGTGATTATGAGAGACCAGACGGATGGACTCAGATAGCTAGTCACTCGCCTATCGACTTGGATCACTGGAGGTACTATTACTGGGGCATTGAAGATATTGACTTCGTTCCTGCCGAGGTTAACATTGTATTTCACAATATTCATGATTGGACATACGGGGAGGACGACTGGCTCCAGGTCTATCTTCGTGACGATCCAAATTACGTGGATCCAAATGTATGGGCTAACAAAGGTGGTGATAGTCAAAGTCAGTCTAGCCCTGATTGGAGTGGATGGAATGACATAGGCGTATGGAGTGATCCTGCGGGAGGACCTTATGGGAATCCGCCTGGCGGAATCACCAAAAAATGGGATGTGATATTTACTATTGATAATGAATCATTGTTGAGTCTCCTCGCCAATGGAGATGACCACACTTGGGGGATTGATCCAGACTGCCATTATTATGGGTGCAGAATAACCATTGATGCAACTCCAGTGCCTGAACCGGCTACCATGCTGCTGCTTGGTACAGGCCTTATCGGCCTTGCTGGATTGAGCAGAAAAAGGTTCTTCAAGAAGTAAGTAGTAGAGTTATCCGATTGTGTGAAACGCGGCTAACTCGGTGAAGCCGCAAGAACCATATAAAAAAACCGCTCTGGAACAAGTCCAGGAGCGGTTTTTTTGTGCTTCGATCCAGCCTTAGTGCTGGAAATATGGTGTGTGCCTTTTTCTTGAGCTCCCTGTGGGGGCGCGCGTACGTACCTGCCTAAGGCAATGCAGCCATTGGTATCCTTTCGGCACGCGTGCATGCTCAGAGGTATCCTCATTCTGAGGACGAATTCTACTCTGTCTGTGCCTGTCGGCGTACCTCTGTGGCTAATCCTACCTGATCTTCATCGCCAACCGCGTGCCCTATCATTTCTCCTGACCTTCGGCAAATACAGCTTGACAAAGCCGTGACTCTCACATATTCTAAAGGTCATAAAGATCTAAAAGGGGGTTATGATGACCACTAAGGAAGTCGGCGTAGCTGAGGCAAAAAAGCACTTCTCGGATCTTTTAGGGCAGGTGGCTTATGGGCGTAAACGTATTAGGATCCTAAAAAGAGGAAAACCCATGGCGATCATGGTTCCCCCAGACGAAAATCGAGAAGAGAAACGTTTGAGTAAAACAGCAGGGTGGCTAGAACCCGATGACCCTTTTTTTGAAATGGTGGACCAGATAGTCGGGGAGCGTGGGGATCATGTGCCCAGGATATCAAAGGCGTCGAAGAGCTAACAATGTATTTGTTAGACACGAATATCATAAGCGAATTTGTCAAGAAGAAGCCAAACAAGAACCTGATAGGCAAAGTTGAGGCTGTTCCTTCTGCTTCTCTTTACACGGCCAGTATCTGTGTTATGGAGTTAAGATACGGTGCACTAAGGATGCCAGGTCGTGCGGATTTGTGGGATAACATTGAGCAACGGATCATATCAAAATTGACTATTCTTGATTTTGCTTACAGGGAAGCCGTCAAGGCAGCTGAGGTTCTCCGTGACTTACATGCTGCTGGCGAGCCTATAGGTATTGAAGACGTCATGATTTCGGCGATTGCACTAACCAACAGCCTCGTCGTGGTTAGCGCGAATACAAAACACTTCTCCCGTATTGCGGGTCTCCAATTGGAAAATTGGCTTATTTGATTCAGCGACCAGTGCCAGCGAGTCTGTTTCCCGCAACATACACCTAGTTCGTAACAGTAAAAGGGCGGCCTAACGCCCCCTCTTCAAAATCACACTATTAGTCTATTCTCCTAGTGCTGTGTCCCAGAAGTAACTGTAATTACTCACTATGTGGCCGAAAGCCTTTTCCGCGCGACATTGAGCATTTTCGGAACGAGACGGAAGCTGAGTGAAGCGTCAAGAATCATAAACTGTTTGAGGGCATTAGCCCGAGTTTTTATGATTCAGCGCAACGAAGCTGACGTCCCGAAAATGCTCACGGAGCCCGGAAAATGGCTTGATGGCGACACTTTACTTTTCAAAGGAACTTCTGAGACACTAGCTCTCTGACAGCCCAGTAGCAAAACAAGCTTCTGGCTTCAGCTCGAATCTT
>CAZCWQ010000118.1:0-8285 GCA_964502365.1 uncultured Desulfobacterales bacterium
ATAGAGTTAGTCGGCTTCTGGCGGGTGCGAGTTTCGATTTTGCAGGGACATCTGTGATACTACCCATTCGCCATGTTCCTGTTACTTTCAATACCAACATTTGGTATTAATTTTCTGATTGTTCCCTACCAGCATAAGCTAAGTCTCTGAAAACATAGAACCCAGTTATTTGCATGATTTTTGCATTCATAAAAATTTTGCGTTATTCCTTTTGCCATTGTTTGAGCGTCAATTCCTTCACCAAACCACATAGCTAGGAGGTCAAATGAACCTCAAGATGTGCCTATTCATCTCCTGACATGGCGCAGTGTGCTCTGTTGGGAGCCAAAGTTATACTTTCCATAAAGACAAACAGTTATTAGAATAGACAAGGCGAGATAGTTCCTTTCTTTTTCAGAAAGATCAACAAATTAGTGAAGTCCCACCACCACAAAGGCTTACGTCCTCATACAGGTTAAGGAGATTTTCCAAGAACCCAAAGGAGGCTTGCAGTGAAACGAATATTTGTTGCTAGTTTGTGTCTCATGTTCGCGTGGGCACTCACAGGAGTGGTCTCAGGCCAAGAACTGGAAAGGGCCCGAAATATCCCGCCAGGCTTACGGCTTAACGAAATAATGTTATGTCCCGTTGACCCGGATACGGAGCCCGAGTGGGTGGAGCTGTACAACTCGGATGATGAGGCTATTAGTATTTCTGGCTACGATATCTGCAATGGGATGGATGTCGTGTATAGTCTCCCGGACACACTTCCACCCGTTCCGCCAGGCGCGTTCGTGTTAGTACTATTCGATGGTGAAAGTTCCTCTCTGGACGATTTGTCATTTGATACGGATGGTCTTGCCACCTTACATGCGGACGGTCAAAACGTTTTCTCCGATGAGGGCGATGTCTGCATAGTGTTTGCCAAGAAGCCTCATTCACTCGAGACCATTCGTGGTTTCGTCACCTGGGGCAATTCTGACAGATCGGAGAAGGTGCGGGCATTCTCCAGCCAAGCCGCACACAATAGATTATGGAACCGCCATGCGGTTAGGGCGTATGTGGATAGGCCTCAAATTGAGGGCCCAATTCCCGTTATAAGTAAAGGAGGCTCTCTGGTATTGCGCGACAGTGGTGGGGTGCATCCTCTACCCGAAGCTGTCCCATGTTTGCCGGAAGAAATGACGCCGGGGAAGCCAAATACTGTTCCTGCGCCACAGCTATATCTGCCGCACGACGATCTTCAGACAAGCGCCGACATGTTCACATTCAGCTGGTTGCCGGTTGGAGGAGTCTCATACCAATTTCAGATATCCCGAGACAGCAACTTCGCCGCTCTGGTAGTTGACGCCGACGATTTGGCGGAACCACGCTTTCGGCCTGCATCGCCATTGGCCAAGAACGTAGCATACTATTGGCGCGTTCGTGCTTTGGGGGAAGCTGAAGCCAGCAGATGGAGTAAAGTGAGGGCATTTACTATTGAACAACTGAGTGAAATACAAAGCCTCCCCGGTGAAAGGTCGTCCAGTACAATACGGGAAGGACAACCATTTCCTAACCCACTTGGGGTGGGGGCTCGCGCAGCGCGGAAAGACTCTGCCTTACTGTGTGTTAATTGCTGTGACGAAGATCACTGGGACACATCCAACTTCGGAAACCCGCAACATGCCCATTCGACATGGTACTGTTGGCTGGCAGCAGCTCAAATGCTCGCCATGTACCGTGGGGGCAATGTTCTCCAAGACGAGATACTGGTAAATGTCAGAGGCAACCTGACGACGCCTTACCAAGCTTCTCCCGCTCCCCCGCACAGCGTCACTCCCGAGGATTCTCTTCCACATGGTGGTGCCGCGGCTGCTTCAATTGCTGATGGCCGCCACGCGTTGCGGTTTGCACTCCAGGCAACTGATGCAGAACTGCATTACCAAACTAACCGACCGTCGCCTAATGACGTCATGAATGCCATCAACGCGGACCGCCCTATCAGGTACTCGACCGGCGTGCACGCGATGGTGGTCGACGGATACCGCACGGATGGTGGGGTCTTTCAATGCAGATTCCTGAATACAGACAATGATGGGACTGTGGAGTGGCGTCAGTGGGCGACTGAGCCGTTCTCATGGTGTTGTATACCTGACGCTGATCTTGAAGGAGAAACGACAGATCCGCTAATAACTGATGATTTTGATGGCGATGGCATGGTGGATTTCGACGAGCGCGAGCGATTTCCAACAAGCAGGGTCTTGTCGGACACTGACCACGACCAAGTTCCCGATAAGGCCGATGTGGCCACCTATGCTCTGTACAAGCATGACCCTGACGTGGATGGCGATGATCTACGAGGGGAGGTTGACTGTGATTCGGACAACGACGGCGACTTTGATGGTGGGGAGGACATTGATGGCGATGGAAGAAACCCTGAAGCCGGGGAGACTCCTGTTCACGATGCCAGCCAATCCGCGATGGTTATCTATACCGACAAGGCGCTTTACCTTCCCTTTGAGAATGTCTTTCTCTACGGAGGCACCTTTCACAAAGGGACTATCACCTATTTTTACGATATCATTCCAGGATGCCCGGAACTGGCTAAGGGGGACCCCCTTGAGCGGGACGGAGTGGTTGTGGTTGATGAGAACGGGTCTATTGTGCCCGAAGATCTCGGAAGTTTCCCGATCGGAATATACAAAGTCGTGGTGGATGTGCTGTATGACAGTAAGTATAGTGCACCCGACAACTGGGATCCTGAGTGGTGTTTTGTTGTTTATCCCTATGTAGAATATATTGACCCGCCCCTTGGCGGCTATAGAACCGGGATCAGACTTGTGGGTTCAGGGTTTGGCGACCAGCGGTCAGGCATGTTCGACGCAAATGACGGCTATCACAGCTTTGTCACGTTTTCCAGCAAGCACTTTCATCCATACCAACTAGTGGCGACGACGTATTCTGCATGGTCGAATACTTCGGTAACCGTTAAGTTTGAAAATCTATTTGTGGATACGGATGGAGATTGCTTGCCAGACACACCTGCTCTGCCCCCATTGCCTCCTGATGACTACCAGGTGACATTTGGTACCATAGTGTTTCATGATAATAACTCTAATGGCAGCTATGACACTGGGGATGAACTGACTCACATTTTGACTAGTGATCCAGTCACATTCACTCTGACAGACGACCCAGTCATCACTCAGCTGTATCCTAGGCACCGAGAGCGCAAAAAGCTTGTAAGGATCACTGGAGAAAACTTTGGCGGCGCGATGGAGGATGGTGATTCAGTGCGTATCGGGAAATGGAGCGGTTACAGCACCGATCCTACCACCAAGGGCATACCTCTCAGAATATATCGGTGGAGCGATACCAGGATAGGGGTCTACCTCTGGCCAGTACCTGTTGCCTGGGAAGACACTTACAAGCTGCTATGGGTAGTCAAAGGCAATGGTGGAAGTCCTGTCGCAAGCAACTGGAGCTGGGTCAGGATCGTTAGTCCTTAGGTTCCTGCCTCGTCATGCAAACAGGGAAAGGGGTCATGTCATCCCTTTCCCTTCATCACAACACAGATGTCATAAATCACAAGTCGGACACCAGAACCCTAGACTGTCGATTACTGCAATCCATCCAACAAATTGAGTTTCCGATATTTTTGTGATACACAGAAGAAACCTTAATGGGGCTTCCTTGGTTCTCGAATGGAACTTATGGCAAGAGATCGCCACTCCGGACTGACCGAGTTGACCCACCATATCTTGTAGGCTTCCCCTCTCCCCCCGTGCCCCACTAGGCCTCCCCCCTTCCTGTTGTGGTTATGGTGCTCTTAACACTCTTAAATACACGTTGTAATCAGTTGACTTCTCAACCTTTTTCTTGCATAATGGAGAAACTTCTCAAAATGGGCTGACCCAGCTCTGTGCAGAGCCCCGTATGTTCTGTTGGGGGGTAATGGTTCTGCTAGACCTAACACAATCAACCACATCTAAAGCGAGGAGGAAGCATGCAAAACTCAACTAAGCTAATCCTGGCTATAGCATTGGTATGTTTTGCAATCATGGCTATCAACCCTAACAACGCCTGTGCAGGTCCATTCGAGGACTTTGTCGTGATGAGGTTGAATCAGATAGGTGGGGCACTGAAATTAAAAGTTGTGCCCGCTGTCACCGAAGCTGATGTGCCAAGGACGGGACAGACTACATCTTATGCAACTGGAGATGATGGAGATTTGCAGAAAGGAAAGCCTTGGCCAAGTCCACGGTTTACTGACAATGGAAATGGCACCGTAACTGACAACCTAACTGGACTGATCTGGCTGAAGAACGCCGATTGCTTTGGCGAGAAATTATGGGCTGATGCCTTGAGTGACTGCAATGGCTTGGCTGACCCTCAGTGTGGGCTAAGCGACGGTTCTGTTGCGGGCGACTGGCGACTGCCTAATCGCTTTGAACTGCAAAGTCTTTGGGATTTGAGCCAGTATGATCCTGCTTTACCGCCTGGTCACCCGTTTACGGGAGTGCAGTCGTCGTCGTTTTACTGGTCGGCTACTACCGTCGCCAACGATACGGACGGCAAGTGGCTCGTCCATATGCGCTATAGCGGTGTGGCCTACGACTATGAGATCGACGACTACTACGTCTGGCCCGTCCGTGACCCTGAGTAACACAAGCTGGATTGTCAAACACCAAAAGGAGGTCCGCTATGTATAGATCAAAAAAGCTAATCCTGGTTGCCGTAATGGTGTGTTTCGCAATCGTAGCTTTCAACTCTAGCAGTGTTTTTGCAGGACCATTTGAGGATTTTGTGGTGTCAAGACTGAATCAGATAGGTGGGGCACTGAAATTAAAAGTTGTGCCCGCTGTCACCGAAGCTGATGTGCCAAGGACGGGACAGACTACATCTTATGCAACTGGAGATGATGGAGATTTGCAGAAAGGAAAGCCTTGGCCAAGTCCACGGTTTACTGACAATGGAAATGGCACCGTAACTGACAACCTAACTGGACTGATCTGGCTGAAGAACGCTAGTTGCGATGGATATAAACTGTGGTCTGATGCCGTGACCTTCTGCGACGGTTTGGCAAGTGGAAGTTGTGGGCTTGATGACGATTCTGTTGCTGGCGACTGGCGACTGCCTAATCGCTGTGAACTGGAAAGTCTTTTAGATTTGAGCCAGTATGATCCTCCTTTGCCGTCTGGTCACCCGTTTACCGGGGTGAACACGTCGACCTTTTACTGGTCGGCTACTACCGTCGCCTACGATATGGACAGCGCGTGGTACGTCTTTATGAGCACAGGCGGCGAAAGCTCCGACCATAAGACGAATACCAATGGCTACGTCTGGCCCGTGCGTAACCCCAACTAACACAATCTATTTCCACAGGCGGAGAGGCAGGGCCATTTCTGACCCTGCCTCTCTTCTGCAATCCCACATCTTGTATGTGAGCCGTTTCTCGCAAAAACACAACTCTCTGCTATCATAGGCAATTATTTGAGCTTGCATATTTTTTCGGTTTCTAAGAGCAATCACAACTCTTTGGCTCTGTGAGCTGATTGTAGTTTGTGCGACTCGTCTACTTGGAGACGCATGACGTTACGGATATCGAATGAAAGGCACTTCTTGTGGCAGGAGCCTACCAAGCGCATTTGAGTTAGCGTCCTCTGGTGGGTCTTCGCGGCGTCCGTCTGGGAGTGGGAGTCCTTCTACTTCTGCCAGTGTTGTCTGACTTGCCAAGTAACATTACGCCCACAACTCCTGACTCATCAAAAAACAAACTGTAGTTCATAGAGGATAGGATGCGCTCCAGGCCATCCTTAATGGACAGGGCACTGAACGTAACGGAAATCTTTTCGCCTTCCAAGCTCCCTCCGGACCATACCTGGAACCATATCTCTTTTTCTTCTTTGATTCTGTCTATTACCCTTTCCAGAGGTGCATCTTCTATCCTCGCCGTGAAAGTGTGCTCGGTGAAACGCAGATAGATGTTTCCCTCTTCTGCTGGACACGCCTTTGATAGCCCACATAGGCAGACGACAGTCGCGAGAAGGACCAGAAGAGCTTTTCCAAACCTGTGTCTCAAGGTGGCAGTAATTGCGGACTCCTTGTCTTAAACGCGCTAGCAGTCATTGATTTAAGTTCATAATATCCCAGCTAGAACAATTTTTCAAGGGTACATACAACAGAAGGCGACTGGGCTTCGAAGTATGGGGAGTCCACTTGCCCCTGACACTGCCTACTAAGGCCTCGGGAGTTGCCATTTCCTTCTATATATTGAGGCTTCAAGGAAGGCCAAAGAATTATAGCTCTCTGCTATAGACGGAAACGCTCCAAACTCCTTAATGGCGCTTTGATATCCTTCCGGGACTTTTGACCCACTAACCTGTCCGAAATTCTGGATGATAGTCCTCTCAAAGTGCCAAGGAAAAGACTTGCACCTCAGGAAGAGACAAAAGTTTCATCTCACGAAACACATAACAGATTGACATCGTACGTGAAGGCGGCCAGCTTTGAGTCGGAAAGGAGGGCTTATGATGTTTTCATAATCTCGCTTAGACAGGAGCCCCTCCTGTTGATGTGAGCACTGGTGGCTTTCTTTTTTCCGCTCAGACTTGACTGAATCCCATATTGTGCTTATCATGACATAGAGGTTGGGGAGCCAACCTTCCAAAAAGCCAAATTCTTGGCGGGAACAGCTTAAGAAACAATCTTAATCCTCCGTTAAGAAGGCTCCCCGGCCTCAAAGGAAAATTCTCCTCCTTTCCTTCAAAAGGGCGGGCATGCAGGTGTAGACCTGCTCCGCCCTTTTACTTTGTGTCCGTTCTACCATCCGCCGCATAACCAAAATACCGTGTTTCTTAGTCTCAAACACACGCTTCACCCCATTGTAATTGCATATCGTTGCTTCTCTCTCGCCCATAATGAATTACACGCACCCCCGCTATTTCATTTCTGTTTAGTTTCTCACCGGCCATGCCGATAACGCCAGTAAGGTAATAACGACTTTCACCTTCCAAACCCATGTTCTTGTAGCAGTGGAACTGAAGGCAGACATGGCTCAAAAAGAAATGCAGGACACAACGGAAACATGGATAGACTTTCGCAGGAAGCTGGAGGAAGTTACTGTAGATAAAAGGCACTTCCCAAGACTTGAATTTCACTGTTCGGCTATAATACAGGGTTCCAATAAAATAAGAAAGGTTACAGATCTCAGCATGGGAGGCATCTTTGTCGAGTGCGATGATCCCTCTGCTTTCAAGAAGGGGCAGACCGTTAATTTGACCATGAAACTCCCAAGCGAGCGTGAGCCTGTTAAGGTAAGAGCCGAGGTAGCAGATATGAGAGACAGGGGAATAGGGTTCAAGTTTGTGGATTTGACCCCAGCCAATCGAGAGGTCCTCCGATTTTGCTTTAACATCTTCAAGGACACTCTACCCCTCAGATGACATCCAATTGTATTGCGTGAAAGAGCAGAGCCAGATATGCTTTAGGCTTTCTCATGACAGTGACCCATGTGCGGCTGTGCTCCCACGTGCCCTGCCCCTGAGTAACCCGCCAAGGCTTCTGCCTCAATTTCCGACCCGGACTGTTACCCTGCCAAGCTACTCGAAATTTCAGATGATAGCCCTCTCAAAGTGCCAAGGAAAAGACTTGGACATGAGGAAGAGACAAAAAAGTTCCATCTCACAGAACATATAACAGTTTGCCACCGCATTAGAAGTCGGCGAGATTTGGGGCGTCTCTCATACCATCGACCTGCTAGACCGCCAGCCTTTCCATTACGTAGCGTCAGAGTTTTGACAGATTAGGGGTTTCTGAAGTGCATCTACATTTCGGGGCAGCACCACAAATAACTTTCAAGTAACTTAAATAACTTATCTTTCTGTTGCCTCGCTCTTCGGCACACTTCTTGCCTTATACACTTACATCTTTTAATTCAAACGTCCGGGTGTTCTTCGCACGACTCATGAACTGGCTTGGTGAAGAACTAACCCTTTCAGAGTAAAACTTTTTGACAAAACAAAAATGGAGCCAGTCGCCTCGTATAGGGAGGAAATTACATGACTCTAACAAAACACATCAAGTCAACGCACCTGGGAATATCTGTTAGCATGTGTCTGTTGGCCATGGGTATTATTGCATTGGTACTACCCATGACCCTTGACGTGTGCATAGCAGGTAGCTTGGCAGACGAATCACCGTTTACGGAAGAGCTTACAGAATTGAGCATCGAAGATCTAATGAACATAGAGATCACGTCGGTTGCCAGGAAGACACAAAAGATGTCAGAGGCCTCAGCGGCCATTTTTGTGATCACCCAGGAA
>CAZCWQ010000119.1:0-8242 GCA_964502365.1 uncultured Desulfobacterales bacterium
ATCCCCTTTTGGCGCAGCAGGGCTTCGTCTCGCCGGCTCCGGGTGCGAACCCAGCGTTCATAGATACGAAGCAGATCCATGGCCTGTTGCGGTCCGTCAGAGGCAGCCACCTCAGCCAGTATATCCATGACCTGAACGAACTTTTCGCTCAACTCGTCAAAGACCTCTTCAAGCCTCCATCGGATGACCCGTGCCGAAAGGAGATCGAGCAGATTCTGATAAGATGCCTGGCCCAAACTGGCGTAATAGCTAATGTCTACAAGGGATCTTTGGAAACTGTCGGAAAAATACCCTGTGAGAAAAAGCGTGGTGTCGCCAATGTATTTGAGAATAAGCGCGCGCCTGTCACTGCTCTCTTCCTGGCTCTTTAAGAAAAGCTCAGTAAAGGTTCCTGTATCGGTCTCAACGTGTGTTGTTGACAGGGTCTTCACATCCGTATAGCGAAACAGAAGATCGACAACGTAGAATTCAGTTTCGTCTGAAATTTTCACACGGAGCCTCTCCTTTGCATCTTCCACAGCATTCTTGAAATATTCCATAAGCCCTGCGGTATCCAGACTGGTCATTTAAGCCGCCTTCCCCCTGTTCTCCGCGGATTCAACTTGAACCCATCGGGAACTGAAACAGGATAATTGTCGTTCTATGCGTTTGTCATGCAGCATTCATGCCGTTGGCATGATGGAGGAGTTAACATGGTGAAAGAACAGAGGATTTTGTTAGGAAAAAGCTTTTGGACATGTGAAATTCATTTCCCAAAATCGGAGTTTTTTGTCATTTCACGTGCATTCTTTTCATTTTTGGTCTTCTCCAATTTAGTTGGAGAAAAGGGTCCAAGGATTCGCACACTTATTCCGTGTCTCGCTTCAACACCGCAAGGAAGGCGGACTGGGGTATCATTACAGATCCGACCATCTTCATGCGTTTCTTACCCTTTTTTTGCTTTTCAAGGAGCTTCCGCTTCCGTGTGATGTCTCCGCCGTAACACTTGGCCGTTACATCCTTGCGGAAGGCCGATATGGTCTCCCGTGCGATAATCTTTGCGCCGATGGCCCCCTGGATGGCAATCTTAAACATCTGCCGCGGGATTTCTTCCTTCAGCTTTTCGCATGCATATCTGGCCCGCTGGTATGCGCTGTTGCGATGGACCAACTGCGACAGGGCATCCACCTTTTCGCCGTTAATGAGAATATCGAGTTTGACCAGATCACTGTTGCGATAGTCGAGGAGTTCATAATCAAACGAGCCATAACCCTGGGTCACTGTCTTAAGCCTGTCATAGAAATCATAGATTACCTCGGCCAGTGGGAGCTCACAGGTGAGCTCTATTCTCTTGCTCCCCATGTATTGATGCTTGGTGTTGACGCCCCGGCGCTCCAGGCATAGCTTGATCACCATACCCAGATATCTGTCCGGCATCATGATGGAGGCCCTGATGTACGGCTCCTGGGTGGTGGCTATCCCAGCAGGGTCGGGATAAAGTGCAGGGTTGTCTATAATCTTTGTGGTCCTGTCGTTCATGATGAAGTTGTACTTGACCGATGGCGACGTGATGATCAAAGATAGGCCAAATTCACGCTCCAAACGTTCCTGGACGATTTCCAAATGGAGCAGCCCGAGGAAGCCACACCTGAATCCGAAACCGAGTGCCACTGAGCTATCCTTCTCATAGACGAGAGAGGCATCATTGAGCTTCAATTTATCTATAGCCGTTGCCAAGTCTTCGTACCCGTCAGCAGCCACCGGATAGATGGAGGAAAAAACCACTGGCTTGATCTCCCGGAAGCCGGGCAGCGGGGCTGCACAGGGGCGATCATTGTTTGTGATAGTGTCCCCGCATTTCGTATTGCTAACCGTTTTTACCCCGGCAATGATATAACCGACTGCCCCGGCTGAAAGTAAATTTTTCTTAACACTGTCAATCTGGAAGACCCCTACCTCCTCCACACGGTAGGTGGCATTGTTGGACACAAAGCGTATGGTGTCTCCGGGTCTTACAGTTCCTTCAAAGATACGGCAGTGGATAATCGTCCCCCGGTACGGATCGTAGTGAGAGTCAAATATCAAGGCCTGCAAGGGATTGCCCGGATCTCCTACAGGTGCGGGGAGCCTGGTGACAATCGCTTCTAAGACATCGTCAATCCCGATTCCTTCCTTGGCAGAGGCAAGCACGGCTCCATCCGGGTCCAGCCCGAGATCGTTTTCAATCTGGCTTTTCACCCGTTCTACATCGGCAGCCGGGAGATCTATCTTGTTGATCACCGGGATAATCTCAAGATCATGATCCATAGCCATATAAAGGTTTGCAATCGTCTGGGCTTCGACCCCTTGGCTGGCATCCACGAGAAGGAGGACCCCTTCACAGGAGGCCAGCGACCTGGACACCTCGTAGGTGAAATCTACATGACCGGGTGTGTCGATGAGGTTCAAGGTGTAAGGGTGGCCATCTTTGGCGGTATAGGGGAGAGAGACTGCCTGGCTCTTAATTGTAATGCCGCGTTCCCGCTCTATGTCCATGCTGTCCAGGATCTGCTCTTTGAAGTCTCGTTCGGAAATGACGCCGGCAGCCTGGATGAGACGGTCAGAAAGGGTCGATTTGCCGTGGTTAATGTGGGCAATGATGCTGAAATTTCGAATCCGTTTCACGATGCCCCAAAACCGAGATCAAAGGCCTTCAGATTTGTCTCTACAAACTTCTTCTTTGTCTTTGTGCGGATGATCTCCTCAAAGGCTTCTCTGGGGATCGGCAGAACTCCGCTCATGGCAAGGGCGCCAAGCATGACTGTATTGGCAGATACCACGGCCCCTGCCTGCAGAGCGAGTGCCCGAGCATCCAATGTAATCAGCTTCTGCACGCGACTCTGGATAAAAGCAAAGAGCTTCTCAACGTCAGGATATGAGCCTTTGCCGATGGCTACACTGTAAGGTGCGACCGGCACGGTATTTGAGATGACCACGGAATCCGCCGAACAGTTCCGCATTGCCCTATAGGTCTCCACTGGTTCAAATCCAAGAAGAACATCTGCCTCCCCGTCTGAAATGATGGGGCTTTTAATGTCACCGATCATTACCGTAGATTCCACCACTCCGCCACGTTGGGCCATGCCGTGGACCTCGCTTGCCAGGACGTTATGACCTGCGTAGATAGCAGCTTCAGCCAAGACCATGGTGGCCAAGAGGGTGCCCTGTCCGCCGACGCCTGTTAAAAAAACACGATAGCAATCCATTAGCCGCTCTTTCTCTTCTTGGGTTTCTTCGGGCTGATGGCTTCGCAAAACTGGTCGCAGAAACCGCAGCCTATGCAAAGGTCATCATTGATGACCATGTTGGCCCTCTTATAGTACTCATCACTTAGACAAAGGGCCGGACAACCGAAATTTTCAATACAATGCTTACACGCCTCACACTTGATACCTACACGGTAGCTTGTCTCTTTCTTTCGGCCTGTCATATGCGCTTCATAAAGCGGACATGGGGCGCGAGAGACTATTACTGAAAGTTTGTCCGACTGCAAAACATCAATGACCACTGCCTTTGATTCTATCAACTGCCTTGGGTCGATAGTGGCGACGCGGTCAACCCCACAGGCCTCTACCATGGCTTCGATACTTATGGTCGGGTTGTCCCATCCTGGAGGCGCCAGTTCCACCCCTGGATGGGGCTGGTGACCGGTCATAGCGGTGGTGCCATTATCGAGTATGACGAGAGTAAAGATATGTTTATTGTGCACGGCGTTAATGAGCCCTGTAATGCCGGAGTGAAAAAATGTGGAGTCGCCGATAAAGGAGATCACCTTCTTCTTGGTCACTCGTGCAATACCAGCGGCCGAGCTCACGCTCGATCCCATGCATATTAGGAAGTCGGCCATTTCCAGTGGCGGAAGAAGCCCCAATGTGTAGCAACCGATGTCAGTCGGAAATATCGCTTCAACATTCATATCCTTAAGGACGGTTTTGATAATATAGTAAGTATTTCTGTGAGGACATCCTGGACACAGGTTGGGGGGCCGTGTGGGAAGCTGGACCGGTTGCGGGTCCTCCTTTATGTCAATCGGCTTGGTAGCAGAATAGTCAACCCCAAAGAACCGTGCCATCACCTCACGCACCATGCGGGGGTGGTATTCATAGAGGCGGGAGAAAAGATCAGGCCCTTTTCCGGCAATAGGAGTACCAAGACCGTTGGTCTGAGCTGCAACCTTCAGGCTATCCTCTAACACGGGCTCGAGTTCTTCCACCACGAGGACCTTATCCACTGATTGGACAAAATCTACAGCGAGCCGATCCGGAAACGGGTACGTGAAACCGAGTTTCAGCACACAGACCTTATCCTGGATATTGAGATCCTTGATGGCATCGGAAACATAATTGTACGCAATACCGCTTGTGGCAATGCCCCATGGGCCAGCCCCCGTCACTGTATTGAAGGTAGACTGGCAGGCCATCTCCCGGGCCTTTTCCCCCTGATCCAGGAGCACCCTGTGACGCAGCCTTGCATTGGCAGGCACAGTTACATAACGTGAACTGTCTTTTTCAAAGACGCCCGTGGTTTTTGGAGGCTTTAGCGGATCTGTGGTCACAATACCGCGATAATGGCTCAAGCGTGTGGTAGTCCGAAGGAGTACCGGAAGCTCCAGGTCCTCCGAGATTTCAAAGGCGGCCTTGGTCATTTCTTTGGCCTCTTGAGCTGATGCAGGTTCCAGCATCGGAAGATTAGACAATCTGGCATACAAACGATTGTCTTGCTCGTTTTGGCTTGAAAACATGGAAGGGTCGTCGGCAGTGACGACCACCATGCCTCCCCGCACGCCTACATATGCCAAAGTCATCAAGGGGTCGGCGGCTACGTTAAGGCCGACATGTTTCATGCTGCACATCGTCCTTATGCCGGATACGGCAGCGCCGGCAGCCGTCTCAAGGGCTACCTTTTCGTTGGTGGAATATTCAAAATAGAGATCTGTCTCGGCGGCTATGCGAAAGAAGTTGTCTCCAATCTCAGAAGAGGGGGTTCCGGGATAGGTTGTGGCAAAACCGAGCCCGGCCTCAAGAGCACCTCTAACAATCGCTTCGTTCCCGAGTAACAGGAGATTCTTCCCGTCGTCAGGGGTCAATAGGGGATGCATGATCACCTCCATGATGGTGGACTTGGCAGCAATCTTTCAACAAGAGTGATAATAATAACACATTTGGTTCTTCTCCAATTTAGTTGGAGAAGAGGGTCCAAAGATTATCACGAAAACACGAAAGAGACTTTGCAGAACCTCGTCTAGCTCTTTGATATGAGGTTTTTGACCCATCTAAGGGCTTGCTCACTAAATCGCAAGAACTCGGCCTAATGGCCTCAAACAGCTTGCGATTTGCCCACTAAGGTGGGCCGTTCGCTTCGCCCAGTTGGGTACCCCAAAAACCTCATAATTGTCGCTTTCCGAGGTTATGCAAAGCTCTCGAAAGGGCGCGTCTCTTCTCAAGGCGCTGGCTGCAAAGGACGGAGAAAAAATTCCGTGTTCTTGTGCTTGTTCCAAAAACTTTTTGGAAAAAACACGCATTAAGCTGTTTGCAACAGACCTTTTGCGAGTTTGTCAATAAATGAAACCCCCAGTCTTGTCAACCGGAGCCCAAATCTTGTTACCCTACAGCCAACATGTCTTGTTTGCACGGTTTGCGGGCACACAGCCATGGGGTGCTTCCCTCACTCAAGATCCATACCAAATAACCCTGACAAAGATCTTGCCTCTGTAACCTGGTGCGCCGCGGCAAGGCCGATCGATCTGCCGTCCCCGGTGTCAGCACAAGACAAAGGGAAAAATTGTCTTCAATTTGTACGGCATACAGGGTTGCATCCTGGACGTGTTTTGAGCTATTATTGCTAGCGCGTTCGGCCCTAGCCGGCTCAATATCTGGAAGAAACCCTTGATGCAACGTTAGGTGAGATAAGGAGGACATCATGCCTCAGAGAGCCTTGATTGTAGTTGACATGCTCAATGATTTTGCGGACCAAGAAGGGGCCCTGTACTGTGGCCCAACAGCCAGGGATATTATCCCTTTTGTGAGAGGTCGTATTGACGATTACCGAAAAAGCGGAGACCTTGTAATCTATTTGCAGGACTCCCATGCACAAGACGATAAAGAGTTCGAGAAATTTCCCAAGCATTCTGTAACCGGCACATGGGGGCATCAGATTGTGCCGGAGCTTGTCCCCGAACAAGAAGATATTGTCCTTAGAAAACGACGCTACAGTGGTTTTTTTGAAACCGGATTGGGCGATTTGTTGAAAAAGCATGAGATTCGAGACGTGGAGGTGGTGGGCGTTTGTACAAATATCTGCGTGATGGACACCGTAGGTGGTCTAGCCAATCGAGACTATGCTGTAACCGTACCAAAGGCCGGTGTGGCTGATTTTGACCCAGAGTTTCATGAATTTGCCCTTAAGCGGATGGACAAAATATACGGAGCCAAGATCGTATGACCAGGCTTGCACAAGACGCTGAGCTGCTCACCGACCTTTACGAGCTTACCATGGCGGCCAGCTACTTTGAAAACAATGTGAACGACACTGCTACCTTTTCACTCTTCATCAGGAAATATCCACCTGAGCGAACCTATTTTGTGGCAGCAGGACTGGAGGACTTTCTGGAGTATGTTGCCAACTTTCGTTTCTCAGAAAGTGCCCTCGCCTTCCTGGACAGTAGCGGCATTTTCTCAAAGGATTTTCTCCATTATCTTAAAAATGTACGTTTTACAGGTAGCATTAGAGCCATGGGTGAGGGAGAGATCTTCTTTAAGGATGAACCGATTCTCGAGGTCACTGCCCCTATAATAGAAGCCCAGATCCTAGAAACCTTTGCCATCAACAGCATTAACCTCCAGTCTATGATCGCTACCAAGGCAGCCCGATGTGTCGAGGCAGCAGCAGGTCGCAGGCTGGTCGATTTCTCCCTTCGAAGGACCCACGGGATTGATGCCGGGTTGAAGGTGGCCCGCAGCAGCTACATCGCCGGATTTGCCGCCACCAGCAATGTATTGGCCGGAAAACTTTACGGCATCCCCATCTCAGGGACCATGGCACATTCGTATATCAGTGCATTTGGACAGGAGATTGAAGCGTTCAGGGCCTTTGCCCGTTCATTTCCGAAAAAGACGGTTCTACTAATCGACACCTACGATACGTTGGCAGGTGCCCATAAGGCGGCTATCGTGGGGCAGGAGATGGCCAAGCAGGGGCACAAGTTGCTGGGGGTGCGCCTGGACAGCGGAGACATGGCCGAGTTGAGTATTAAGGTTCGAGATATTCTGGATAAGGCGGGACTTCGTCAGACCGAGATATTTGCGAGCAGCAGTTTTGACGAGCATAAAATTGCCAGGACCATAAAAGATGGAGGGCGGATTGACGCCTTTGGCGTGGGGACCAAGATGGGGGTTTCAGCAGATGCCCCGTACTTTGACATTGTCTACAAACTTGTCCAGTACGGTGAGCGGCCTATCATGAAACTCAGCACCGGTAAGGTAAACCTGGCTGGCGAAAAGCAGGTATTCAGAAGGGCTGACAGCCAGGGGCGCTTCATAGAGGATATTATCGGTACTGCGGATGAGGCAATAGCCGGAGCTACTCCCTTGCTAGGGACTGTCGTGCAAAAAGGAAGGGTTGTAAGGACCCACCCGACTCTAGAAGAAATCCGTGAGCGCTTCAGGAAAAACCTTCAGGCCCTTGACAAGAAATACAAGGCCCTTGAAGGGGCCCCTGTCTATCCCGTCAACATGAGCGCTCGCCTCAGAGGGGTCCAACAATCCGCCTTGAGCTGACCGCAAAGGCCTTCACGAAACTGTTATTGCTTCCACCAGGACGGGAGCAAGAGCCCTACACTGCCTATCCCAGGACAAGGTGCTATCACTGACTTCTTCCTCCTTCTTTAAGATGATCCGTCTTCCACGGCCTTGAGGCAATAACAAAGCCGGCAAGCAGGGTGATCAATACCCAGCCACCGCCTATCAGAATAAGAGAGGTCCAGGAATAGCCCCCGTACGGTTTGCTAAGCTCGTTATACACATCTCCGAGAAGGATTATGCCGAGCACGACTGGTACGAAATATCTTATCAGCAGATCCCACCAGACACCCAGCCTGAATGAGGATATGTTGTTGATATGAATTCTTAAGACCTTCAACCCGAAAAACCACCCCACGAGAATACACTCAAAAACTCCTACCACAACCAGCCCGTAGTGAGTCAGAAAATGGTCCACTATGTCCAAC
>CAZCWQ010000120.1:0-8030 GCA_964502365.1 uncultured Desulfobacterales bacterium
CTGGCACATTTCCTGTGATCGCCATTGGAGCATATGCCACGTTATGCTTGATGTTAGATCCTGGATGGTGGACGCTCGTTACTGGATTAGACAGTAACTTCATGTCAGTGATGTTGGAGCTGTCATGCATAATGAAAAGATTCCCCTTCCTTCCAAACTTGTTATGGCATTCGGGTTGGGAATTGTCATCTCTGCTTCTTTCATGCTTCAGCTAAGATCCCTTGTCGTGAGGACCTTTGGGGATGAGATATTCGTGATTCTGTATGTCTTGCTATGCTTACTCACTATGACTATGTACGCACTCCGTGTAGCTCGCAAGAAAATGCGACTCTCCGGCATAGTACTCAGTGTTCTCATTTTTTGGCTCGCTTTCCTGCTCATGGCCTGCCAGCGTTACTTTGCGGAAAAGCTTCATGTCCTGGAGTTCGGTGTATTGGGGTATCTCACACTTCGTGATATGTTCAAGGCGACTAGTCATATGTCCAAGAACATTGTCGTTGCAGGGCTGTTTGTGATAGCGATTGGTCTCTCAGATGAGGGATTTCAAAGGATTCTTCCATATAGGGTTTTTGAGTTCAGAGATATTGCAACAAATATTGTGAGCGGTTTTCTGGGTCTTATTCTATACATGATTTACCGTCGAACCACTGATGGGACGTGAGAAATGGTTGTTACCAAAGCCGATGTCTATGAGAAGGTCATATTTGCTGACAGGCCGGCATGCCCTCATTGTGGCAAGGAAATGAAGATATTGGAATGTACTGACACAGGTCTTTCCTGTGGTTCGGGGTGGGGTACGCCATATCTTTTTGCCTGTTTCAATGACGAGTGTCCCGCTTTTGTCAATGGCTGGGAGACTATGAAGAGGGATTATGGCAGGACCTGTTCCTATCGATGCATCTGCTTTCCCGGTTCACAACACACAGAAATGATGATGGTGTTTTCCAGTGCTGGCGGCAAGTCAGACATCATTGACGAAACTGTTATAGCAGCAGACAGGGCGAGGGGAACGGGTGAAGATCCTGCCGTGCAAGAGCTAACAGGGCTTTATGAGTCAAGAGATGCTGAAGCTCTCATGGCCAATCTGTTTGATGAAAACACCTATTACAAGGTCCGCCTAAGAGCCGCTGAGTTGATAGGTGAGCTGGGTTTGCTTGAAACTGTTGAGCGGTTGCGCACTTGCAGATTCACAGATCAGCGCATCAATACCGCAGTGCGCAATACCATCAAAAGGATACACGAAATTAACGGGACCCGGGAATGCCCCTATTGTGCTGAGATCGTCGATCCAGCAGCCACTACATGTGCCGAGTGTGGGAAAGAGTTGGCTTGAGTTAGGAGTTGATTTTCTCTGGGCTCCTCTGTGGTTGGGATGTTCAACGCTGAGCGGAAACAACTGAGATGAATTCTGAACAGAGCCGACAGACAGTTGGTGCGGTTATGGTCGTGGGAGGCGGCATTGCGGGCATGCAAGCCGCCCTGGACCTTGCTGCGGCCGGATTCTATGTCTACCTGGTGGAAGCCTCACCTGCCATAGGCGGGACCATGGCACAACTCGACAAGACCTTTCCTACCAACGAGTGTGCCATGTGAATTATCTCACCCAAGCTGGTCGAGGTCGGCCGGCACATCAACATTGAGCTCCTGACGCTTGCTGAGATCCAAGGCATTTCCGGGGCGGCGGGAAACTTTGAAGTGACTATCTTCCAGTCTCCCCGTTATATTGATATGGACCTGTGCATCGCCTGCGGCACCTGCGCGGAAAAATGTCCCAAGCGCGTGGTCGATGTATATAATGCCGGACTTACCAGGAGAAGGGCCGCCTATATTCCGTACCCGCAGGCGGTTCCACTAAAGTATGTCATTGATTCAAAAAACTGCATCTATTTTCAAAAAAAGGGCCGGTGCAAGGCATGCCAAAAATTTTGTCCCACCGGCGCGGTGAATTTTGACCAGGAGGCAAAGGTCCACAAGATCCGGGTGGGGTCTGTTATCCTGTCTACTGGATTCGTTCCATACGATCCTGTCAACTATGACACTTTTTCTTACAGCCGTCATGCCAATATGCTGACCAGTGTTGAGTTTGAACGCATCCTGAGTTCCTGCGGTCCCTACCAGGGACACATGGTGCGACCTTCTGACCAAGAGGAACCGAAAAGGATTGCCTGGCTCCAATGCGTGGGATCGCGCGACAGCCACCACGGTGCCAACGCCTATTGCTCAACGGTGTGCTGTACCTATGCCATCAAACAGGCTTTGATCGCAAAGGAACACAGCAAAGGCGACCTGGACGCAGCCATATTCTACATAGATATTCGAACACAGGGCAAGGATTTTGAAAAATACTACATGCGCGCTAGGGATGCAAAGGGGGTTCGATTTGTAAAATCAAAAATAAGCGCTGTCACGCCTGTAGATGACACGGGAAACCTTATGATTCGATATACGGACACTCTAGGAAAACGGGTTGATGAAGAATTTGACCTGGTGATCCTATCCGTAGGACTGGGCGTGGGAAAAGGTACGGTTTCTCTGGCGGAAAGACTCGGCATTGACCTGGACAAATATCATTTTGCAGCCACAAGCAGCTTTACGCCTGTGAAGACGTCAAAGCCGGGTATCTATGTTTGCGGTGCTTTCGAGGGGCCCAAGGACATCCCGTATTCAGTTATGCAGGGCAGCGCTGCGGCCTGTGCGGCAGGGATAAGGCTTACCGAGGTGCGGGGCAGCCTTATTCGAGAAAAACCCCAAGTATCTGAGCGCCTTATTGCTGGAGAGCCTCCCCGTGTGGGCGTATTTGTGTGCAACTGCGGTTTGAATATTGGCGGGACCGTGCGGGTCCCAGAAGTGGCTGCTTATGCTAAGGGGTTGCCCTACGTGGCCTATGTGGAAGAGAATCTCTTTACCTGTTCCCAGGATACACAGGATAAGATGAAGGGGGTTATTAAAGACCATCGCCTGAACCGTATTGTGGTGGCCGCCTGTAGCCCTCGAACCCACGAACCGCTTTTTCAAGAGACACTAACACAGGCAGGTCTGAACAAATACCTTTTTGAAATGGCAAACATCCGGAACCAATGCTCATGGGTCCACAGCAATGATCGGGATGCAGCAACGCAGAAGGCCAAAGACCTCGTGCGCATGGGTGTGGCCAAGGCAGTACGCCTGGACCCTTTGGAGGAGGTAAAGCTGGACGTAAACGACGCCGGCTTGATCATCGGCGGTGGGATTACAGGCATGACTGCGGCCCTGGCATTGGCGCAACAGGGGTTTCCAGCCCATCTCATTGAAAAGAAAGAGGCCCTTGGGGGCCATGGCCAAGATTTGTTGAAAACCTGGAGAGGCGAAGACATTAGGGCCTTTAAGAATGAACTGGCCAGGAAGGTGGAAAGCCATCCGCTCATCTCTCTTCATTTGGAATCGACCATAGTAGCGGCTGAAGGTTTTGTGGGAAATTTTAAGTCTACTGTAAAGACCGGCGAAAAGACCGAGATCATTGAACACGGTGCAGTCATTATTGCTTCGGGCGCACGTCAGTACAGGCCCCAAGAGTATCATTTTGGCATGCATCCTGGCGTCTTTGTGTCCCTGGACTTAGACAAGGCGGTGACAACCAATCCCGACAACTTCAAGGATATAAGCTGCGCCGTCTTCATCCAGTGTGTGGGCTCAAGAGATTCACAGAGGCCATACTGCAGCAAGGTGTGCTGCACCCAGTCGATTCAGAACGCCTTGAGGCTGAAGGAACTCAATCCAGAAATGGATATTTATGTCCTTTTTAGGGATATTCGAACATATGGCCAACGAGAAGACATGTACACAGAGGCTCGCTCCAAGGGAGTTGTCTTTATCCGGTACAGCCCTGAGGAAAAACCTCAGGTAGATATTGCAAATGATAACCTGAGAGTTACGGTGAAGGACCAGACGCTTCAAATGCCGGTCCGGATCGATGCCGACATAATAACCCTTGCCTCAGCGATTGTGCCTTCTGAGGATAGCAAGTTCCTTTCAAGGCTGTACAAGCTGGCTTTAAACGACGAAGGTTTTTTTCAGGAGGCCCATGTAAAACTGCGGCCCGTTGATTTTGCCACGGATGGTGTCTATATGGCAGGGCTTGCCCACGGTCCCAAGCCTCTTGAAGAGATCATTGCCCAGGCCCAGGCTGCTGCTGCCAGATCTGTTTCTCTGCTTGCATCAAGGACGGTATATATGAGCGCCGTGGTGGCTTGCAGTAATGCTGCTTTTTGTTCGGGCTGCGGCGTGTGCGCGGAGGTCTGCCCATTTGGTGCTGCCAGCCTTGACCCAGAGACAGGGAAGGCGCAGATCAATCCGGCTCAATGTAAGGGATGTGGGTTATGTGTGGCATCGTGCCGCTCAGAGGCCATGAATCTGAGAGGCTTTGATCAGGCCCAGACATTTGCCATGATCGAGGAAGCCTTGGCTTCCTAAGGCACACAAGAGGAGAGAGCTTGCAGGTATGAATGAGTGGGAGCCAAAGGTTATTGCCTTTCTTTGCAACTGGTGCAGCTATAGTGCTGCTGACCTGGCAGGTGTGACAAGGTTGCAGTATCCATCAAGCATTCGCGTGGTCCGGATCCCATGTACAGGCCGCATGAGTCCCAAATTTATCCTGGATGCCTTGCGTCACGGTGCCGACGGGATATGGGTCTCTGGGTGACACCCGGGAGAGTGTCATTACCTGGAAGGTAATTACTATGCTCGAAGAAAGTTCGCACTGCTGAAAAGCTTTCTTGAACATATCGGTATCGAACCAGAACGGCTTCAGCTCTCCTGGATTTCTTCTTCAGAGTCGACCAGGTTCGCGGATATGGCCAAGATGGTGACAGACAAGGTGAAGGCCTTAGGTCCGGCCAGCCACCTCACCAAGAAAGAGCTAAGGGCGGCTTAAATGCCAAACTACGCGTCGAGAATTCGCCAGACAGCAAAGCGATTGCTCACAGAACAACAAGTCGATGCTGTAATCGGATTCAGCAAGGGCACAGTGCCTATGATGTCTCGGCCCGTGCTCATCACCAGACCACTGGATGTTGACATCCTTTGCTGGGATAGTTTCTGTGGGGTAAATCTGGCGAATTATCTCCCCAAACGTCAGGGCCGCATAGCGATTGTGGCTAAGGGGTGCGATGCCAGAAACATCGTGGTGCATATCTTGGAAAACCAGATCAAGCGGGACCAGCTCTTCATCATGGGAGTTCCGTGTAAGGGCATGGTGGACCGACGCAAGATACTAAAGCTTTTAAAGGCTCAAGAACCCCTGGATGTGAGGGAAAATGGGGAAAGCCTTGTGGCAAAGGGTGAAGGCTTTGAAGAGTCTTTCATCAATGCCGATGTGCTCCAGGACAACTGCGCCATCTGTATCCATCGCAACCCGGTAATCTATGATGAACTCATTGCACAGCCCGTGGTAGAACAAGAAGGGATCGATCGGTACGAGAATGTGCGAAACCTTGAAGCCATAGGCACTGACGAGCGCTGGAAACACTTCCAGAACCTTGTGGCGCCTTGCATCCGGTGTTATGCCTGCCGCGATGCCTGCCCCCTTTGTTACTGTCCTACTTGTTTTGTGGATGAATCCAGGCCACAGTGGCTGGGAAAGAGTATTGATCCAATAGATACCCTTACGTTTCATTTGCTCAGGGCCTTTCACTGTGCAGGTCGTTGTACGGATTGCGGGGCCTGTGAGCGTGCTTGTCCCATGGAGATCAAAGTGCGGCAGTTTACAAAGAAGCTGGAAAAGGACGTAGTGGAGTTTTACGGTCATGAGGCGGGAATGAGTCTGGAGGCCAGGCCCCCTCTGGATGTGTACCAGCCGGATGATCCAGAAGATTTTATTGAATAACAAAATGGATGCGGTGAAGATCAAAAAAGAAAAGTTCCCTGAATTCCTGAACCAGCTGATGGGTCCCTATCAAGTCTGCGGTCCGGTGCGCCAGGGAGAATTCGTCAATTTCATGCCGATTCAGGATGCGGCCCAGATCGACCTGACCTTACAAAACAGCCGGCTTTCTCCCAAATCTCTGTTTCTTCCTCAATCCGAGCAGATGTTTGAATACAGCGTGGACTCTGCAAGAGATGACTGCCACATCCTCAAAGAGGTCCTCAAAGACTATTCCCCGCGTGCTGTCATCGGCATCCGGCCTTGCGATGCAAGGGCGTTTCAACTTGTAGACGTGAACTTCAACACGCCGACATTTCGCGATCCGTGGTGGATAAAGGCACGAGAAGCCACTACCCTGCTCGGCCTAGGATGCGCTGCACCGTGTTCTACGTGCTTTTGCACCTCAGTGGGAGGAGGGCCCTTTGATGAAGCCGGACTGGACCTGCTGCTGACGGATGTTGGGGAGGTCTTTTTTGTCAGGGTGATCACAGACAAAGGGGATAAGCTTCTTAAAGCCGCGCAAGCCTCTGAGCCCGCCGAACCGGAACTTGCCCAAAGGGCAACAGCAATTGCTGAGGCAGCTGCAGGGAAAGTGATTTCCAAAGTCGATACCTGCAAACTGGCTGACCTTGACACCCTTGCCCTTTACGAGGCCGACTTCTGGGAAGAAGTGCACTTTGCGTGCATCAACTGCGGTGCTTGCACGTATCTTTGTCCTACCTGCTGGTGTTTTGACATTCAGGATGAGACCTATGGCCGCAGCGGGCTCCGAGTACGCAACTGGGATTCGTGCATGTATCCTCTGTTTACGCTGCATGCCTCAGGACATAACCCCAGGGGCGAGAAGGTTAAGCGGGTTCGCCAGCGTTTCATGCACAAGCTGAAATACTATGTGGACAAGTTCAAAAACGGGGTGGCTTGCGTGGGGTGCGGGCGATGCGTTCAGCACTGCCCGGTCAACATCGACATCCGCCAGGTGTGTCAGCTTATGAACGAGTTATAAAATCGGTCCGCGATTTTATATAATGTGGCTTCGCCGCTTAGAAAGAAACATTCCAGGTTCTAAAGAGGGATCGGCTTCGTGGATAATCCATATCTGCCTTATCCTGTGCGCATTGAAGAGATCACTGTCGAGACAGAGGACCGCAATTTAAAGACCTTCGAATTGGCATTTCTGAACCCGGATGATGAGAAGCGATTTGAATATCTCCCTGGTCAATTCGCCGAACTTTCAGTAGCAGGTAGGGGAGAGTGTCCCATAGGGATCGCCTCATCTCCCACAGAATCCGGATCCCTCCTTTTTACTGTGAATAAGGCAGGCCTTGTGACTTCGCATCTGCATAATATGAAAGAGGGAGACACCATGGGCGTGCGAGGACCTCTTGGAAACTGGTATCCCTGGGAGGAAATGCAAGGAAAGAATGTGGTCATTATTGGTGGCGGTTTTGCCTTCACCACGTTGCGGTCCAGCATAGTCTATATGATTCATCCCGACAATCGACCGAAATTTGAGGAACTAACAGTAATCTACGGTGCAAGAAGCCCTGGAATGCTGCTTTATAAAGATGATCTTGCTCAATGGGAACAGCGGGATGATATCCACATACACATAACCGTGGATGGTACTGATGATCCTGGGTGGAAATACAATATCGGCTTTGTCCCCTCCATCACTCAGCAGAAGATCACAACTTCCGATAATGCCATTGCCATAGTCTGCGGCCCACCAATCATGATCAAATTTACTCAACCGGTCCTTGAGAAGGTAGGTTTCCCGCCTGAGGCCATCATTATGTCCTTGGAAAACCGCATGAAATGCGGTATCGGAATGTGCGGTCGGTGCAATGTGGGAACCGAGTATGTGTGCAAAGACGGGCCCGTCTTCAACCTCGCCAAACTGAATACCCTGCCAAGGGAATATTGACCCGAATTTCGCAAGTGCATTTGACAACCGTTGTCATAACGGTCATTGCGAGCGAAGCAAGCAATGACATCTCCATGGCCTTGCGAGCTTCCCCTTTTAGTGGACAGGCCCACAGATGGATCAAAAAGTTTCCGGTACCTCCGAGGCGATTACCGCATCGCGGTATGAGGCCCAAAATTCATTGACCTTATTGGGTTTTTAATCCAC
>CAZCWQ010000121.1:0-2631 GCA_964502365.1 uncultured Desulfobacterales bacterium
GGATTTGAACCTCCGACCCCCTGAACCCCATTCATCCACACTTTCAGACTTCCAACCAGCTGACCGACTTTAATCATTACACAATTGCGAGCGCCTGGTTTTTATCCCTCCCTGTGCATGCTGTGCATAGTGTGCATAATGTCGCATACTTAGCATGCTGTCGGCTGGAAAGGATACAAATAGGATACAAAATCGCTAAGATTCCCGCCAATCGACGTCCCCGCCTGGTCATCCCTGTATAACAGTGATATCTTTATCTGAGTCCAGCCTCAAAATCAAAACAAATGTTACTACTTTGCTGGTTTAGGCGAAGTTTTCGGAAACGCGCTGAGGCAATAAATTCGGCCACCTTCTTACCAGTGATGGCAACAATAGACGACGTTTGACAAGTATAATCGAAACCGGTATAATTTGTAAAATATATCAACAGTTTTAACACATTAGAAAAAGTAACAGGGGAATGGACATCTTCGGTAATGACACCATGACCATTGTGGGGGGCGCATGAGCCTTAATGCCATGTCCCGTGACGAGGTTCTCCGCGAACTCCGACACTTGAAGGAGGAGTTTAAGGCTCGGTACGGAGTGACCCGGATCGGAATCTTCGGATCGGTAGCTCGATGCGAGACAAAAACCGACAGCGATGTGGATGTCGTTGTGGAAATGAAGCCAAATCTTTTCATGCGGGCCGGTCTCAAGGCTGAGCTCGAATCGCGCTTTGGCAAATCGGTTGACGTCGTTCGATACCGGGAAGGTATGAACCATCATCTGAAAGCTCGCATAGATAGGGACGCGCTGTATGTTTGATCGCTCTTTGGTTCTGGAACACATTGCCGGAGCAGAGGAAGCTATCCGCCCGGATCGAACGAAGGTTTGAAGGTATCACTGCTCCAAACGACTTCGTCTCCAGTGACGAAGGACTGGATCGTTTAGATGCCATCGCTATGATGCTGATTGCCATTGGAGAAAGCATCAAGAAAATAGACAAGATCACTAGCGGAAAACTTCTTGAGGCTTTTCCGGAAATTCATTGGCCGGGTGTAAAGGGAACCAGAGACATCATTGCGCATGATTATTTTGGCATAGACCAAGATGAAATCTATAACATTTGTGTCAATGACCTGGGACCATTAAAAGAGGCTCTACATAAGATGCGCGAGGAAACCTAATGGTATTGCATCCCGCAACCCATACGCTTTTCAGCGATTAACTATCTAATCGACACCATAAACTTCTAACCGCTTGTTTTTCGGAGTCCAACCCTATTTGACATGCCTCGCTCGTAACAGCCCTATTCATCGATCTCATATCCGATAGCCTTGTAACCGCCTATCCTCCTTTCATACATCCTAACCGCAACTGGGATTTTCACATCCAGATAATCGTAGATGACCACTTCTTTTTTTGAGTCATAGAGACGGTGCAGTCTGCCGGCATATTGAGCCAGAACCCCTTTCCAAGAAACGGGAAGGGCCAAGAACAATGTGTCTAGCCTAGCATCATCAAAGCCTTCGCCCAGATAGCGTCCGGTAGCCAAAATGATCCTCTCGTCCTCGTCATTCAGAGCTCTGATGCCATCAAGTAAATTTTTTCTTTGCTTTTTACTCATACCACCTTTCATCACGAACAGGTTCTGAACCTTGGGGGCAAGGAGTGCGGCCAGCATTTCAAGATGTTCACGTCTTTCTGTCAATATGACCGGTGAACGTCGGTTCATTAAAGCCGCTAATACATCCTCCACAATCTTATGGTTCCGCTTTTCGTCGGCAACCAACGCTGCATAGAGCTCGTGAATTGACATCCCATCAGTTAAGCTCAATTGTTTGGGCAACTGGAACGCAGTCTGACGGACGATAACCTTGTGGCTAAACGGCCTTTTTCGTGCCTCTGTTCGGTCATCCACTCTGTATCTGATCGGGCCACAGTTCATGAAGATAATCGGATGATGACCGTCTTTTCGAACCACAGTAGCAGAAAGGCCCGTGACATATTTGGCTTTGCTTTGCCTGGCGACAATTTCAAAGCTTCTCGCTGAGATATGGTGACATTCATCAACGACGAGATGCCCATATTCACCTACTATATCGTCAACGATGCCTTTCCGACTCAAGGTTTGAACCATGGCCACGTCGATAATACCAGTGGGACTCCGTTTGCCGCCGCCGATTTGACCAATTTTTCTCGAACCGACGTCCAGGAACGTTGCTAAGCGGGCTGCCCACTGATCAAGCAACTGTCTTCGATGGACGAGTATTAATGTGTTTACGCCCCTCTTTGCAATCAGATACGCTGCCACCACCGTCTTGCCAAAAGCCGTCGAGGCCGAGAGAACTCCGATGTCGTGATCTAGCATAGCCTTTGCTGCCTTCTTCTGTGCCGGCCGAAGGCTGCCGAGGAACTCGACATCAATTGCACGACCGGCAAACTGTTCGTCTCGTATCTCGGTTTCAATACCAAGCGCTTCGAGTAGGGATGTTACCTCTTCCAGACATCCTCTCGGCAGCCCTATGTGTTTGGGGAAATCTTCACAACAATGAATAATTCGAGGTTTGTCAAATGTAGGAAAGCGCATCGCTTGAGCTTTGTAAAACTCTGGATTTTGAAACGCTGCGATTCGGATTAGTCGATTCT
>CAZCWQ010000121.1:2731-7996 GCA_964502365.1 uncultured Desulfobacterales bacterium
TCGATTCTGTCAGGTAGGGGCTCGGTGATTGGGATTTCTTGCCTTTTTCGTGAAGGCCGTTGGAGCCAGGGCTCAACATCTTCTTCGTCTGTGCTCACCATCCTAACACCAATGATTCCGCTGCGACTTGAAGCGAGATTCACAACGTCTTCAACCTCCGATAATGACACCCGTTTTACAGATGAGAGAAATGCCCATTGGTCCGCAAAAGGGTTAAAATTCTTGTCCAAAAAAACGCTATTATCTTTTTCTCTTGGTCTCTTCTGAAGTGGAAGTGCAATGAGATTTCCAAAACCGCCCTTGGGCATTGTGTCTTGACTGGGAAAGAACCGATCATAGGAGTCCAAGCCGACTTCAGGACGTCGATCCAGGGTTTCAGTTAAAAGGAAAGCCCCCAGTTGTCTTGCCAATTTTGCGGGAATGGGCTCTGAGAAAAAAATCCACACGTGTGCACCGTTGCCGGAACGGGAACGCTCAAGGGCTACGGGCACATTCAAACGTTCACAGGTCTCAATGTACGCAGAGACGTCATCCATCCAGCTTTCCTTGTCGAAATCAACGGCCAGGAACCAACATGTTTCATCTGGTAGCAACGGATAGACACCGACCGTATAGTCCCGCTTCGAATGCTTCGTCACGTCACGCCCTGTGAGATGGTTTTTGATAATTTCATCGGTCACGGGGAAGAAATCGCGTGACTCACAATCGGGACATTTGATCTTGGGTTTCCTACAAACCCCTCTTATCCATTCGTTACGGCAACTGGGTTGGTATCCGCTTTTCCCGGTCTTTGTACTCTCAAATCTTTTGGGGAAGACGTCTTCACGTCCTCTGAACAAGGACCTGAAAAGGTGTATTTTTTCTTCTTCTGAAGAGAGGCTCGTTACAGGAGGAGTGCTTGCCTGTGAAGGGCCCACACGGGTCGAGAGATCCCTTTTCGCTTTCAAGGCCGAAATCCTCTCGAGAAGTTCCGATCGCTTGACTTCGAGATCTTGCAGCTCTGATTTTGCAGCCAGTATTAGACGATCAATTTTGGATATGTCATTCACGGGAACCTCGTAGAAAGCACATAACTTCTGCTTGTTATCTGATTCTATAATTTTGTCATAGAATTATGTCAACTCAGGTGTTCATACCAGGTATGAGAAAAAGGCTGGAAACCCAAAGATTGAAGATCCGTGTAGCAAGCTACAGGGAATCTTCGACCGTAAGGAACACTGACTTTTTTAGATACGCTCGCTAACCCCGCAGCAAGTCGCCAACAGGCCATAGCTTTGCCAATGGCACGCTGCAGGGAATGCACTCGCATTGCCAGTTCAAAACAGGGTTCGAGAAGCAACAATAAAGATCGCGCAAAGATATATTTTTGCGACTTTTGTCCTGATCCACTGGGTTCAGTTCAAACAGAAATCTTTACAGGCCCTTTTTAATTCCCAAGTGAAGTTTGGTATGATACCTATAACAAAATCAAGGGGTAAGGCGTAAAACTCGTGGCAAGAGAGTTGTACTCTTCCGGACATAGTTGTCACCCCAACATCTTGTATGCTCTCCAGCGGCTCTGTGAGCTAGACAGGCCTTGCCTATCCTTATGTTTCACCGAACAATCCCTCCTTGCGAGTACTCACCTGATTCCTAAACGAAATCCAATTATTCCGTCTCAGGCTCTTCGCATGTACATGGCGCATCTCGCCTATTGAGATTCTGGTGCGCACCTCCGCGCGTTTCTATTAGCTCGCGGTAGCCCCCTAAATTTATATTTGAAAGCAAGGGCTTAGCTCATGCAAGAGAGAAATATCAACAATATATCGGCTAAATGTCGACATATCGGCACCATGACCAAATACCGAAGCGCTTATGACGATTGGCGTTAAAAGGCCATTTTGGCCCTTAAAGTATTTTACTTGTATTGTCAAATGGTTGCCTTGTTCTGGTCGGTATATGAGCCGTTGGCACCTTAATTGCCAACATGGATAACAAGAGGGGCGAGAACCACCCTCGACGAAGTCCAGAGTTCAGTGAGGAGGAAAAAAGCATGAACCCAAAAAAAACAAAGAAAGGAGATTCTATGGCATTGGAAGTATTGGATACGACGGGTTTGAGGTGCCCGATACCGATCCTAATGCTAGCTCTCAGAGCCGTCAAAATGAAATCGGATGACGTACTGGAGTTACGGGGAGACAGCCCCAGGTTAGAGAGTGATGTGCGGTTTTGGTGTGAGCAGTTGGGCAGAGCCATCCTTGCTGTAAGGGACGAGGGTGGGAATAAGACGAGAATCTGGATAGGGTTCTAGCACCGTACTTGCTGTTCCTTTTTCTACTTGTGTCGACACCCTTGGCTGAACATCTGATGCTAAATGCGCTTCGGTGGCGCTTTGCAGAACCGGTTGAAAGGCGCCCCATCTATAGAAACCTTTGCAGGCACCCAGCAGCAATACGGCCAAGAATACTTGTTGAAATGTCCCCTGGTTCCTGACAGAAGGTTGTTTGCCCTATGGGGAATTGTGAAATATCCTATACTCTACCGATGCCAAGTTTCTTCATTCTTGAATCAAAAGTCGACCTATTTATTCTTGCGTCATTTGCAGCACGAGTAACATTCCATCTGTTTTTTTCAAGAAGGCACATAACATATTCTCTTTCAAGCTCTTCCCAAGAGTAACTGGCGAGCGGCAAGTTAGATGTTTTTGGAGAAAGGTCACTGTCGGAAGAAATCGGTTCCTCGGGAAAAGAAGCAATATCAACAGCGTCTCTTTTGGGGGTTGCCTCTTGCTTTAAATGATCTGGTATCTCGTTCACACCAATGACATCGCTATCAACTGTGCTGAGAACATACTTGACGAAATTCTCGAGCTCGCGAATATTTCCTTCCCAAGGGTACTCTTCCAGACACTGCAATGCTTCTCTCGAAAGTCTCTTCTGAGAAATGCCTAGTTTCACGGATTCTTTCTTAAGAAAATAGTTGAGCAACAGCGGTATATCTTTCTTCCGCTCTCGCAATGCCGGAAGGTGCAGCGGGAGGACATTGATACGATAGAATAGATCTTCCCTGAACTCCTTCTTGGCAATCGCTTCTCTTAAGTCCTTGTTGGTGGCGGAAATAATCCTTACATTGATCTTCCTTGGTTTGGTCTCGCCGAGCGGTTTGATTTCGTTGTTTTGGATGACTCTCAATATCCGCGATTGCAGATCTGAGGACATATCTCCAATTTCATCCAAGAAGACCGTGCCGCCATCGGCGGCCTTCAATAGACCAGTCTTGTGTGCTGTTGCGCCGGTAAACGCCCCTTTTGTATATCCGAACAGCTCACTTTCCAACAGCGTATCAGGGATAGCACTGCAATTCTGCACGACAAACGGTCCGTCCTTGCGGGAACTCAGGTTGTGCAAGGCCATCGAGACAAGATCCTTGCCTGTTCCGCTTTCGCCAGTAATCAACACGGGAAAGTCTGTTCGAGCGTATTCACGCACCTTCTTCATTACATCGAGAAACGGACGGCTTTGACCAATGATTTGAACTTTGCGTCGAATCTCTCCGAGGGTCTGTTCTAATTCAAGGTTTCTTTCGACTTGTTCGGTGTAATACAGAGCATTGCTCAAGGCTACGGAAGCAGCATCGATGATACCATTCAGGATTTCGAGGTATTTTTTGTCAAGATTTAGACGGTCACCGCCCGCACTTGTGTCGATGATTTCGACGACGCCGTACACCTCCCCACTTCGCAAGACTAGTGGAAAAGCGAGAATTAGGGTGCTCTTCAGTTTCATTCCCCTTTCAAATTCTCTAAAGTGACGGGGGTCCTTGCCAGCCTCGGCAATCATCATATCAGCGTGTTCCATCACCCAACCAACGATGCTTGGTTGGTCCGCGCCAATACTTGCTCCTTTGATTATATCTGTATCTGCCGGCCCACCCAAAGACTCGATACACACATACCGGTTTTTTCGCTTGACCCAGATAGACCCACGCTCCACGTTCTGAGTTTTCAAGAGCAGCTCCAAAAATCGCTTTTGCAGGTTTTCGGGATTGAGGTCTCCAAAGATGACTTTGCAGAAATCGAAGTCAATGTCCCCCATCGAACCATCCTCCCCTTTTTGTAATCATCCAATCAATTTGATTTCCCCTGTTTTGCCCAAAGCCCACCTCAAGGCCCCACTCAGCTTGGCCTTTAAAGGTTCGTGCGATCAACTCGGAGGTTTGACATATGGTGATCATGTCTGAGATATCGCAACATCTGAGTGCAAACAAGGAAAAAATTCCTTGTTGAGAGCTCTCATAGCTGGTCATTGTGTGGCAGCTTCTTACAAATCCAGTGCTATATGATTCCTGGCGGGAATATAAGCAATATATCGGCTAAATACCGATAGGTCCGCAATATGACTAAATAGCGAAAGTCACAAGGCGCTTTGTCTGAAGAGGCTGTTTTGGCCTCATAAGTGTTTTAGACGTCTTTTCAGTTGGTTGCGTTGTTTCAAGTCGTTTCAGAACCTGTTGGCACCATACTTGCCAATTAGTACTGTAAAACACAACACTGGAAAACAGAGGGGAGCGCGTAGTGAAACAAGAGAGGAGGTGAAAATCATGGCAGAAATCGGGAGAACCGAAACTGGCTGTATCCATAATTCAAGAGTCGACATGACTATCGAGCGAATGGCGAGGATCATGCCTGCATGGCTGGCGTGGAAGATAGTAATGCTTTGGGAGGAGGCGGCTACCTGCAGGCTCGATCATGTGCCAGGATGTAATCTCCTCAACTCTTTGGACGAGACAATGATGGAGACCCCAAAAAAACAAGAAACGCGTTTAGGCATTTGTATCCAACTCTTATGAAAAAAACCATGAAAGGAAAAAACCATGAAAGGAAAAATGAAAAGCAAGAAAAAATTTGTTGGGCCAAAATTAGGTCGTTTTACAGGAGTAAATTTGCTGAGAGCCATCATAGTCATGATCTGCCTAGCACTTTTGACTGTGGCAGCGGTCTCATTAATGACTGCAGCCGATATTGTCGAGGTTGACATAGCAGCGGCAGTTACAGGTGTTTTCGGCTGCACATAATAGAGGCTCTATACTTTGCAGATGATCCGGCAAGGCATCGCGATAGGTAGGTATACAGCGCAACGGTTATCTCACTCCTAGTCACGCAGTATCTGGCGACACGCACCTTGCCCATCTTGACACATACTCTCCAAGCCGCCTCATTCTTGTGTGGAGCAGCTTTTGCTCATAAAGCCGGAGAGATTTGGCATTCAGAAAGAAAACTGACGAAGT
>CAZCWQ010000122.1:0-7888 GCA_964502365.1 uncultured Desulfobacterales bacterium
CCAAGACCATAAAAAACGTGACCGGCACTTCAGAACAAAGATCGGACTACTTCTCCGCCCGAACATCGGCTGTGGGCAGCCTGCTCGGAATCACCAGTGGTCAGAGCAGTACGACGATTACCATAGGGGATAGGTCGAACATATCTATCAATTTGGCCTCAGACTCTCTTGACGCCATCAAGACCGCCATCGACACCGCAGCGCCTACCGGGGTTACTACTACTGTTGTTGAGACTACAGTTGACAGCGAAACTAAGTACTACTTGAAGATAGAAGGGACAACCACTTTTGGCGACCAGAATAACATTCTAGAGACCCTGGGCATTCTAAAAAGCGACTTCGAGACGGTGTCCACAAATGTCCTCACCGCTGGCCAGGTAAATACTACAGATGGCTCCACAGCCATCACCGCCTCAAGCACGTGGGCGCAGATCTATGGAGCCAGCGTTGCAGTCAGTGACACGATCACGATTTCCGGCACGGACCACGATGGCAACATCGTATCAGGAAGTCTCGCCATCGATAATACGAGCCACACCGTGCAAGAGCTGCTGACAGCTATCGAGAACACCTTCGGTGGCAATGTTACTGCAAGCATTGTAGACGGTAGAATCCGTGTCGCGGATAACACAATAGGCGACAGCCAGCTTTCAGTGACGCTGACGGAAAACAACCAGGGAGGCGGGGCTCTTGACTTCGGAACCTTGGCTGCGACCACTATCGCCGTTGGAAACAAACGGAACACAACCGATGGTTCCACGGCCATCACTGCTTCAAGCACCTGGGCCCAGGTCTATGGCGCCAGCGTAGCAGCGAGTGACACGATTACGATTTCCGGTGCGGACCACGATGGCAACACCGTGTCAGCGACCCTCACCATTGACGACACAAGCCACACGGTGCAAGAACTAATCGACGCCATACATACTACCTTTTCCAACACAGTGACGGCTACCATTAACTCGGACGGAAAGATTCAGATTGTCGATGATAAATCAGGGACGAGCTATCTCAATGTCAGCCTCACAGAGAACAACGAAGGCGGTGGTTCTCTGGACTTCGGCATCGTTGAGGTAGCCCGCGGAGGAACGGACAGGGAACTCGTTGCTGGCAGCGATGCCACCCTGCGTGTGGATGGTATTCAGGTGACCAGCACTGACAATACTGTGGATGGCGTCATTGCTGGCGTAACCTTGAATCTGAAGAAGGCAGACGCCAGTACGACGATCACCTTGGACATCGATCGTGACATCGACGGGATCATGGAGAAAATGAGCACCTTTGTCGATGCCTACAATGAATGCTCATCGTACATCCAGGAGCAGCAGCAGTCCTATGATGAGGAGACAGGAGAGGGGGGCGTTCTCTTTGGCGATGCGACGGTTTCTTCGGTCAAATCTGATCTCTCCACCACGCTGCTTGATACCGTATGGGGTGTTTCCACCTTATACTCCAGTCTGGGATTAGTGGGAATCAACGTGGATGACGAAGGACAGCTTAGCATCGACACGGATACGTTACAGGGATACCTGGAGACTAATTTCAACGATATCAGGAAGCTGTTTGCTATTACAGGTACAGGGAGCGTGGGGACGCTGTCATACGAGACGCATTCGCTCGATACAGAGCCAGGCGAATACACGGTTCATATAACCAATGCTGCGACATGTAGCACGGAAACATCCGACAGGGCGGTCAGTGGGACTCTTGGCTACGACGAGACCCTGACGATTACCGAGGGTGACAAGACTGCTCGTATCAGCCTGACAAGCTCCATGACGCTTGCGCAGATCAAGGCCGCTGCGAATACCGAATTTGAGACGGAATATACGGAAGCCCTGGTTGGAAGCCAGGCCTTAACGGCAAGTAGCAGTCCCATAACGTCTGCCACAACCTGGCAGAGCATTGATGGCACCACGCTTCAAAATGGAGATACGATTTCATTCACGGGTACCACCCGTGGCGGAGGGACCGTATCGGGAACCTACACGATTTCGGATGTCACCTCAGACACGGTACAGGGACTCCTTTCAGAGATCCAGGACGATTTTTCAAACAACGTGACTGCCTCCATCGACACGTCAGGCCGAATCGTTGTGACCGACAAATATAGCGGCGCCAGCCAGCTTGCCCTTTCAATAACAGAACCAACAGGCAGAGGGCTGGATTTCGGAGACGTGGACGTGACCGTTGGTGCTGGTGATGGAAGTCAGGAAGGTCGCTACGCCATATCCATCACCGCCACGACTAGTGGTAATCAACTGGTATTGACCCACAACAACTACGGGGATGATTACAGCTTCACCATTTCCGAAGACACAGACACGGGTTTATGGACAGGCAGCCAGACAACACCCGTCTCAGTGGCTAACGGAGAGGATGTAGCCGGTACCATTGGCGGCGAAACAGCCACAGGTGCCGGGCAGAAGCTTACCGGGTCGGCCGGCGACGTAGAAGACTTGGTAGTTTCATACACGGGCACAGCTGAAGACCAAGACATAGGCACGGTCAAGCTCACTCTGGGTGTCGCCGAGCTGTTTAACCGGATGTTGTACTATGTGACAGACCAGTTTGACGGCTATGTATCGTTCAAGCAGGATTCCCTGGAGGACAGTATTGACCGGTATGCAGACGAGATCGAACAGATGGAGTCTCGTCTTGATCGTAGAATGCAGAGAATGATCACTCAGTTTGTAGCCATGGAGATAGCTCTGAGCAAGTTGCAGAGCCAGAGTCAATGGCTGACTGGGCAGATCAACAGTATGTTCAGTTAGCAAGTGGAGGACTATAAAGACGCTCGCAGCAGGGACGGATCACCAACAACGAGCCAAAGGAGGATGGTCTGATGTATGGAAGAGGAGTTGATGCTTATCGCCAGACGGATGTCATGACAGCGGACCCGAAAAGGTTGGTCATCATGTGTTATGAAGGGGCAATCAGCAACCTGAGACTTGCCAAGGAGAAACATGCCGAGCGTGAATACGAATCAAAAGCTAAGGCACTTCAAAAGGCACACTACATTATCGGAGAATTGGCGGGGGCAGTTGATTTCGAAAAAGGTGGGGAGATAGCCAAAAATCTGAATGCAATATATCGCTACATGTTGCGACGCATAACAGAGGCGGACATCAGGAAAAACGTCAAGGGCTTTGATGAGGTAGTCGGGATGCTTGAGGAACTGAGAGAGGCATGGGAAGAGATCTTTTATGGGAGCACAAAAGATTCGGCGGACATTGTCGCTCCCCATATGTCTGATCAATCGTCCAATCAGGATATTTCTATGACGTACGGATCTCGAACAGGACTATGAGACAATGATGACAATGGATGAGATGTGGAAAAAATACTGTAGCCGGCTTAAGGAGAAGATTAGGTTGTTAGACTCCTTCGCGCAGGCCACTTCGAAGGTGAAGGATGCCATCGACTCTAAAGATATCTCACAAACGGCACTTCATGTGAAGGAGCGCCAAGGGATCATAGACAGAATTGAACGAATTGACACAGAAATTCGTCAATTCCTCCTAAGAGACGGCTTTTCAATAGAAGAAGTATCAAACAAGACCAAAGACCTGGTCAGGACTTATTTGGATCAGATTAAGACGATGTTGAAATCACTTGCTGACGTGGATAAGGAATGTCTGGCGTTGGCGGAAATCGAATACGATGCCTTGAAATCTGACATACTCGATGTGCGACGAGGGCGTGGTGTAGCCAAGGGCTACAGGGGTACATGCCAGCAGAGTCCGAGATTCTTGGACATGAAGAGGTAGGAATACAACTGAGGAGGTGATCTCGATGATAGTCCAACCTGTCAGCACAACAAAACCAACAGTTGAAGTGGCCCCCGTGGTTAAACCAAAGGTGAAACTTCAGGTACCGCAAGGGTCGGGTGAAAACAAGAAAAAGAGAGATATTGAATTTCTACGAAATGTGCTGCAGCTTGCCCAGAACCATCTCGGTGACTCCGGAGTGAGTATCAGTTTTTCCGTACATGAGGCAACAGGCCGCATCAAGGTGGACGTGACAGACAAAGAAACAGGAAAACTGATCCGGGAGATCCCGCCGGAGCAGGCCTTGAACCTAATGGCAAAGATCGACGAGATGATGGGGATCCTCTATGACAAGAAGGCCTAGTGTTGGTTGAGTTGTGGTTGGCTGATTGAATGTGGGCAGTTCTTGGCGGTTGGTAGGCGGAGCTACTCGGTCAATTGGGAAATAGAGTGAACTCAGATGCCAGAGGAAAAGGAGTATCAGCATATCCGAGGTCTTATTGTTGATGACGATAAGGCCATTGGAGAGATCCTGAAGGAGCTGATTTCCGGGGAACACAAATCGGTAAAGGTTTTAAACGATGGCCACGAGGCGATTGAGTTCATAAGGAAGGAGCCTATTGATATAGTCATAACTGACCTGATTATGCCAAAGGTCGGGGGCCTGGAGGTGCTGGCCGCTGCCAAGAGGGTGAATCCAGACGCGGTTGTAATCATTGTCACAGGGCATGCATCCCTTGAAACCGCCATTGAGGCGGTAAGGAAAGGCGCTCATGATTATATAAAGAAGCCTTTCAAGCTTCAGGAAATGGAGATTGCCTTTAACAATGCTGTTGAGAAAGTCCGTCTGATCAGAAAAAACAGGCAGTTGATCCAGGATCTGAACGATGTTTACGACCAACTTCTTGCTATCAGGAAAGAAAACAATAAATTCAAGGATGAACACGAGATAAAGCAAAGAAAGATTGCCTGCCTCAATTTTTTTTCAAGCAACCTTCCCAGTTTGGAATTATTTAATAAAGCCGACACACATCAAGAGGTGTTCTTTAAAGGATTGGAAAGGATTTCCCGTCTGAAAAGAGACGGATTGTTGACAGACGCGGAATTCAAGGTGCTTAAGGCCCATATGATTAAACAACTCGGAGCTGCGGTCTCACTCAGAGATGAGTTGGGATATGCCCATGAGTGAGCATATGAACATACTGGTTATTGATGATGACGAAATGATCCTTGAAGTATTCAAGGATTTTTTTCATTCAACCAAAGCATATTCACTCTTGACTGCTGGTGATGGTGCTAAAGCCCTGGAGATCTGTGAACAGAACAAGGTCGATTTCTGTTTCACAGACCTTAATATGCCTGGGATGGATGGAATGGAGTTTATCAGGAGAATCCAGGGGGTTGATAACACCATACCGGTAGTCGTGATGACAGCATACCCATCGATGGACAGTGCAATAGCAACTCTGAAAAACGGTGTGGTGGACTTCCTGGTCAAGCCATTTAGGATGCAGGGCATTGAATTAACGATCCAGAACGCCTTGGAAAAAAGAGCTCTCCTTGTTGAGAACATGTTATTGAAAAATGAGATTAAGAGTAAAGAACAGCTTGAATCTCTTAACCGGGAGCTTTCTGAAAAAATCAAGGAACTCAACATGTTGAATTTGATTTTGCAGAAAGTAGATTGGACTACAACGAGTTCGAAATTGTTCGATCTGATAGTCAGGCTCTCTGCGGAGATAACGGGTAGCGACGAGAGCCATTTCCACATACTTGACGAGTCACTGGGAAAACCTGCCCTCGTTGCATCATTTTACAAACAAGGTCAGAGAGGAGACAGGAACAATCTCAAGTGGATAGAGAAAATCTTAGTCAAAAGGATCTCTGAAGGTGTGCCGTTTCTAATGAAGGACGCTTGTGCCCGGCCCTTGTCAAATACCGCCACTCGTTCGCTGATCGCCACTCCGTTGAAGATTCGTGACAAGGTTTTCGGTATGGTCACTGCCATTGTCGACAGAAGATTGGAACCTTTCACTGAAAAGGATCTGTATTATCTGAATTTCATGGCAATGCGGGCGGCCTTTGTCATAGAAAACGTAGCCTTGTACGAAAATATTTACGAGAATCTCTTTGCTACGCTTTACGCCTTTGTGGAGGCCATTGAGGCAAGGGACCCCTATACTAAACAGCACTCCAGTCGTGTAGCCGAATTCGCTCTTCAGATAGGCAAAGAGATGGGGTGCTCCAATGAAGAGCTGGATTTGTTAAATTTTTCTGGTCGCCTCCACGATATAGGAAAGATAGGGATTCGGGATTGTATTCTACTAAAAACCGGTCCTCTGACTGAGGAAGAATTTGAGATCATAAAGAAACATCCTGTAATCGGTTCAAATATTATTGGCCACCTGGGCCTGATGTCCAAAGAGCAAAAGATTATTCGTCATCATCATGAGAGATGGGACGGCAGTGGATATCCTGACGGATTGAAGGCCGAAGAAATTCCATTCTTGTCGCGTATTCTCGCATTAGCTGATGTCTATGACGCTATGGCCTCCGACCGAGCCTACCGAAAAAGAATCCCTGACGAGATCATTACCGAGACGATTGTGAAAAATGCAGGGACGCAATTTGATGAAAAAGTGGTCCGCAGTTTTCTGAAAGTCCACGAACCTCTTTCGTGCTTGCCTTTGCTTCGCAAAGTGGTATAAGCGTTGCATAGCATTGTATGAAAAAGATGAATGAGATGATGGAAAACGCAGTTGTAGAGGAAAAACGAGATTGCGTGCGCGCTGCGCTATGTGCTGAGGTCCGGTTTTCAGTGATGGATTCCCATGAGTATGAAGCCGTGAAGACTGGAGGAGATGTCGCGCACAGCCGGTCCCTTGTCCAGACGATAAAACGGGCAGCCCCGGGTGAAGAAGAAAGCCAGTCGGTTCGTGGAGTCTTTGAATCAAATCTTGTAGATTTTTTGATTCAAATAGAGGACAAATTGGATCGCGCACTCAAGCTGCTGGCCAAGTATGAGGGCCCTGATGAAGGCCTTTATGTGGGACAGGGCCTGGATATCGCTGGCGGTGGGATGAAAATCCTGTGTGAGAACGCAATAGAGGCAGGACAAGTCCTTGATCTGAGCTTCAGGCTTTTCAGATACCCCGTTGTCTCATTGAAGGTTTTTGGAAAGGTTATGCGGGTCGGTCCTATAGAAGGCGACGACCAACTGCGTTATGAGGTTGCTGTGGAGTTCCTTGATCTTGATGACAATGACAAGGAATGGATCATCTCTTATGTGTTCCATGTTCAAAGAGAAGCCATTAGGAGCAAGAAAAAGGGTTGAGAATGGGCGATTCCCAACAGACGATCGAGCCCGGGCCGTCGTTGTCATCCAGAGAGCAAATGCTGCTGAGAAGGCTTGCTGATCACTATTGTGGTGTGTACTTCATCCGAACTCTTGAAGGATTTGTCCACAATCTCAACGGACCCCTTCAAGTTCTTTGGGTTCGCTCTGATCAGTTGCAGCAGGATGTAGGAAAGTTGCAGCAGACGCTTCAACGAGTCGATGACACTGAAGCCACAGAAATGGCAAACCGCATGAGACAAAGGATAGATTCCTTTGTAAAGGGCCTCGATGAACTGAATACCTGCCTGAGCTTCCTGACAAAAGATGTCCTTGCCAAGCGGCGTTCTGGGGTAGGGGAGGTCAAGATCAATGAAGTCATAGAAGACACTCTTTTCTTGCTAAGAGCAGACATGTTTTTCAAACACCGCGTGGAGAAGATTTTGCGGTTGGACCAAAGCCTTCCAAGAGCCAGGGGACGGTATACGGATCTTTGTGTTATTGTATTTAGTTTGATCCGGAATGCATTGGAGGCAATGGTTCACGCTGACTGCAAGAGCCTGACTGTTGAGACTTCAAAGCAAAGGGACAATATTGTAATCAATATTGAAGATACTGGCTGCGGCATCCGCCAAGAAGATCGCCCACACATATTCGAGCCCTTCTTCACCAAAAAGGGAAAAATGGCCTATGACGGCACAGTGGAGGAACACGCGGGTCTGGGTCTTACGCTTGCATCTCTTTACCTGGAAGAGTGCCAAGGAAGTATTTCATTTGAAAGCGT
>CAZCWQ010000123.1:0-7649 GCA_964502365.1 uncultured Desulfobacterales bacterium
CGTTTCTGAATTTGCAGGTCCACATGACATCCTCAGTGCCCCTCATCGGCATAACGCTGGAACCAAGCGGCACAAAATCAGAATACCCTCTTACCTCAATTGCCTGGGTGGGGCAAATCTTCACGCAAGAAAAGCACTCCCAGCACTGATCCGGCTCCTGGTTGTACGCCTTCATCTCGTTTGGCTCCAGGACCATCAGGTCATTGGGGCAGATGTACATGCAGGCAGTTTTCTCGCCGCCTTTGCAGCCATCACATTTTTCATTAATGACAAAACTTGGCATTGACTTACCTCCTAAATAATTTTTGTTGTCTACTGTTTGTTGTAAAAGACGCAAGCCACACACCATCATGTGGCTCCATGTCTCCCGGCGTGACAAATACCTGCCTTCACATCCCTCCTTTCATTATGAATTTCTTTAGACAGACCCCAGGGTTTTGAGAGTGGTCTGATGGCTCGGCGCGCAGCACCGCCAGCACAAAAGAGTCCTGCCTCAACTCACGCTCCTGATTTCGTGATCATGCTGGTAAACGTATCCAACCTTCCTGAATAGTGATGAAAAAAAGGTGCTGCTAAGTAAAACCGCTGAGATTGAACTCGCGTTTCCGCCCCAGATTCATTTGATCTGGAACACCATCACGCATTTCAAAAAAATCAGTCCTAAACTACCAGTTCGACGCGAAGAAAGTTGGGAGATTTTGCAAAGAAATTCAAAGGATTACAGTGTCCCCCAGAAAGTGATCTCTGTTTATCACCATAGAACCCTTTTGTCAAGGCATTTTTGAGCGATTTTGAGGACAGACAACAAATGACAAAAAGTGATATGACAACTATTTAGGCGGCTGTTCCAGGATCGCAAACCGGGCACCCCGACCTGTTGTTTAGCCGCCGGTCGTGTTGACTTTCCATGAACCGAGATGGTAGATGAAGACCGGGATTTCGGTGTAATGGATAAGCTTGTGGAGAATCTTAAGAAACTTCATCCGGACGACACCTTCCGATTTTCATGCCACCCCGCAATTGAGTGCTTTAATCGTTGCTGTCGGGACTTGAATCAGTATCTCACCCCTTATGATATCTTACGCCTCAAGAACAGGCTTGAACTCTCTTCTCAACAATTCCTGAAACGATACACTGTGTGTCATATGGGGCCAAGAAGCGGGTTGCCGGTGGTCTCCCTAAGGATGATTGCAGAAGAGGACCTGAACTGTCCCTTCGTAAGCCCAGCAGGGTGCAGAGTCTATGAAGATCGGCCCGGTTCGTGCCGCACCTATCCCCTCGGCAGGATTGCTGTAAGGAAACCGGGCGGGCAGGCCTGCGAGGAATCTTATTTCCTTGTCAAGGAAGCCCACTGCCTGGGACATAATGAGCCTAGAGAATGGACGGTCCGGAAATGGAAGAAAGACCAGCAGTTGGGAACCTATAACGAGATGAATGATCTGATGATAGGCATCTTGTCACTGAATAAGCAAAGTGGGCAAAGGCAACTCACGGAAGAGGAAACCGATCTCTTCTGCATGGCCTGTTACGACCTAGACAGATTCAAGGCCTTTGCATTTGAAAAAAGGCTTTGGGAGGGCCCTTTCGGTGGAGAGGGTCTGAAGGAAGCCATTGAAGAAGACGACTTGGCCTTGATGCGGTTTGCCATTGAGTGGATAAAGGGAAGACTCTTTGCATCTTTTTCCCAAAATGCTCACGGAGCGAACAAAATCGACTTTTTACGAAGCCGTCAAGTGTGAAATAGACAAAAGAGGATTTGGATGGAACTGAAAGGTAAGGTCGCCATAGTATTGGGCGCTGTCAAGGGTATTGGAAAGGGGATCGGCCTTGCCTTGGCCAAAGAAGGCGTTAAGGTTGCCTTGAATTACTATGACTGGCAAGAGTCTGTCGAACAGATGAAGCACGATTTTGAAGAGACAGGGGCTGACTATCTTGTGCTTAGAACAAATCTCCTTAAGACCGGCAAAATCCCTTCTCTGGTTGACGCGGTCATCGACAAGTTCGGTCGGCTCGATATCCTTATAAACAATATAGAGCGTGGTGGTTGGCCAGTGGTCCATGGCCCCTATGTGCAGGAACAATGGGATCTGGAGATGGCCACAACGCTTCGAGCAAAATGGTGGGTTTACAGCTCGGCGCTGCCGCATTTGAAGTCCTCTGGTGACGGCGTTGTGGTAAACATCTCCTCCATATCTGGGCTCGTTGGCAGGAGTGGGCCTGCAGGCAGGATCTTTAATGATGGGTACGCAGCCGCTAACCGGGCTGTATCGTCTCTCACCGAGACGTGGGCCCGAGAAGCCGCCCCTGAAGTGAGGGTTAATGAGCTGATGCTCGGCTTAGTGGAGACACGCCACGGACCACAAACCCGCGGTTGGGGCCTGCTCACCAAAGAGAAACGCCAGGAAATCATTGATCACACCCCTCTGCGGCGTATTGGTTGCATTGAGGACGTTGCAAAGGCAGCGCTTTTTATCATTCGGGATGCAGCTTTCATGACAGGCAGTGTTCTCAGGATCGACGGCGGCTACATGGTGGGTGGAGAATACATGGAGCCAATGCCAAGGGGAGTGATCGGATGACCGGCTCAGCGGGCCAACGGGCAACTCATGCCATGTTACTGGAATGCAAGGATCTTACTTTTAAGTATCCTCGGACGGACGCATATGTGTTCAGAAATCTCACCTGCCAGATATCCGGTCCTGGTTTCCACGCACTTTTTGGACCTTCGGGCGTGGGCAAGACAACATTTGCCAAGATTGTGTCAAGAGAGATCACAGGGTTTTCCGGCACAATGACTGCCCGGGACATCGGCCAGACTCTATATTCTTACAACTTGGAAAGGCTGCCTGGATGGTACACTGTGGGAGAGCATCTGGCAGAAGTCACTCCTGAGTCCAACAAGGACAGGATCAATGAGATGGCTCGTTTTTTTGGGCTTCAGAAGTGCCTGGGATCGCGATTTGCCGAGCTTTCCCTTGGGCAGCAGAACCGCATCAATCTCACGCGCTATCTTTTGCAGGACTTCGACCTGCTGATCATGGACGAAAGCCTCGCCAACGTGGATGAGGCTACAAGAGAGCATATCATATTAAAAATCAAGGAAATGTTTTCGACCAGGACCTTCTTCTATATTTCCCACAACGTCTTGGAGGTCTCGAAGTTATGTAAACATATACTTGTTCTACGAGGCCTCCACAAGGCACCTCAAACCACCTGTGTTGTGGGACAGGATTACAGAGAAGGAAAGCCGCTTAGAAAGAAAGAACTTGAGTCGACCGCTTTAGAGGTCGTGCATGCTACATAGGCGCTTATATCAGTTTCTGATCGTATATTTTGCTGGCATGGTTTTTCTATTTGTTGTGAAATATACCGCAGGCGTATCAGACTATGTTATTCCCAGCCTCCGGGAAGTCTGGGATACCGCATGCCGGGTGTCTAGCAGATACGTTTTTGACGTGATGGACACCCTGTCGGTCGCCATTATCGGACACATGTTGTCCATATGCATGGCAACCGTCGTTGGGATTATAGGGCGACTCACCACCTGGACAGGCTCTTTCATAAAGGTGGCGGCCTACAATGTTCAGGCTTACCCCATCGTGGCTGTGGCACCCATCATATTCATCCTTCTTGGGGATGGACTTTCCTCCCGACTCTTGATTGCCTCGATGATCTGTTATTTCCCCTTGCTCCTGTCCTTTATAGGTATTTTGTCGGAACCTGTGACCCATATCGAGCATTTCTATGTCATGACGAAAAAAATGAGCTGGCAGTTGGAAGTCAAAATACGGGCCTTTGAAAGTATCAGCAAGGTTACCACAGTGATAGTGGGCAGTGCCACATTGGCTATGGTGGGTACGATTGTGGCCGAATTCATTGCGGCCAGCGCCGGCATTGGGCACAGTATCCGGATGGCACTTTACCAGAGCGATCTTTCAAAGATCTTGGTTGCTCTTTTTTTGATTGGAATCTGTACGTCGCTCTATCTGGCCTTATTGGAGTGGATAGGGCTCATGGTGCAAAAGAGGTGGGAGATATCCGAGGCTAACTGAGACGGTCCCACTACATATTGGGTTTTTTTTGAATAAGACCACAATATATGCTTGACATCCCCTTTAAGCTGTGTTATTATGCCCTTACAAGTTGGACTCTGGACGCTGGCTCGTTGTGACATTTTCCTATGATTCTCAGGGGTTTTGTAAAGAATGGCCCTATGTACCTGGATTGCCAAGTTGAGCTGGGCGGTCAAATTGACAAGATACATGTGAGGTGATTGACGAGAAAAAATCTTCGGCTCTGGGGACCCCGCCATTATGTCCTCCAGAAATATAGGCACGCTTGTGCTGCAAGTATCACCCCCCAGGGCCGAATTTCAAATTTGATGAAATCGCAAGAAGTCTTTTGTGAACCACATTGAGCAAAATTGACTTCTTGCGAAACCGTCAAGTATGATAGAGCCTCCGCGCTGTGATATAGTATGGTCCGCAGACGGAGGCTTTTTCTGTGTCTGGAGGTCCAAAGCTTCTTTCCAAAAAGGTGAACTGATGACTTTGGATAACCCAATATCAAAGAGCGAGACGAGGTTGTCCAATAAAGCGAACTGTTACTGGACTGGAGGTCCAGCCCCATGCGTGACAAGGTGCTCGGAATTTGGCTTGCGGTTACGTTTGCAGTAGTTGCATTTTGTGCCGGCGGTTGTGGCAACCAAGCCGACAGGAGCTTGGAACATGTGACATATCGCCTCAAATGGCTTTTTAATGCCAGTGTGGTTGGTGCTCTTTATGCTGACGGCCACGGCATTTTTGAAAATCACGGACTTCGGGTGACTATCAAGGAAGGGGGCCCCGAACGAGACGCTATCAAGGAGGTCGAACTTGGCCATGCACAGTTTGGTGTGGCCTCAGCAGATCAGGTCATCCGGGCTCTGGCGAAAGGGGCTCCGATTGTGGTCATTGCCCAGCTTTTTCAGGCCAATCCTCTTCAATGGATTTTCAGGCCCCAGAGAACTCGCATCCACACTGTTCAGGACTTGAAGGGAAAGACAATTGGGGTCACGTACGGTGGAAATGATGAGACCATTATTAAGGCCCTATTGAGTAAGCATCATATTAGAAAGGACGATGTAAGCTTTTTCAGCGTCCGTTACGATTACACGCCCTTTTATAAGAGCAGGGTTGATCTCTGGCCTGTTTATCAGAATGCAGAAGGGATCGTGATTGCTGAAAAACTCCGCAAGGCCGGCGAGCAGTTCGACTTTTTCGACCCTTATGCCTTTGGCATCCGCTTTGTAGCCAACTCGGTTATTACCACACACCGGTTGTTGGAAGAACGCCCGAAGATGGTGCATGAATTTACTAAGGCGCTGCTCCAAGGCTGGCGAGACGCCCTGCTTCTGCGAAACAAAGAAGAAGCTGTAAGGACTATTCACCGGTTTGACAGGGACACGTCCGTTGAAATCATAAGGAAACAGCTTGCTGCCACAAGGAAGCTCATGAGGCCGTCGCCTGACATTGACATAGGTAGGATTGACGTTGAGGCCTGGGCTCAGAGCGAAAAGATCATGCTGGAACAAAAGCTGATTACCGCACGTGTGAATGTGGAAATGGTACTGATGCCTTGTTCAGATTATTGAGCGGCGAAGTGCCGTTGAAGCCTGGATTACACAAAATCGCAAAGCGATTTTGTCTAGACTGCCCATTGTGGAATGAAGTGCAGAATATGGTCCTTCACCTCTTCAAACTCCCGGGCATCGATCTCATCTTCCACATCGTCGGCATAAAACCAACAGATTGACTTTCCTAGGTGATTATACACATTGAAAATACGCTTCCCGTCTTCGGTGGGATGCTCCATTTCCACCACCTCGGCAACAATCTTTTTTGCGGCTTCATAGGGAATGAATTGGGGTTCTTCCATAGGCGCTTCTCTATCAAACTAACGGGGTGGGGAAAAATATCTCTTCATAGAGGTTCAGGGCGTAGCGGTCGGTTATACTGGCAACAAAGTCACAGACCATCCTCTGCCGAGTCGTACCTGACGGGAACCCACCCATTTCCATCTTTTCCAGTTCTTTTTCAAAGACCTCCTGTTCTTCCAGAAGATAGTAATAAAGCTCCGAGAGGATTTTCTTGGCCTTGACAAACTGACTGTGTACCTGATCAGATCTGTAGACATTATCATAGAGAAACTCTCTGAGTGCAGTCATTGCGTCGGAAACGGACTCACTTACGGCGAGGTGCATATGGCCATCCTCAATATAGGTTGATATCACAAGGTCGTTTATCATTGTCCTGATACGCCGAGAATGTGAACTGCCGAGCACTTCCACACACTGTTTCGGAATATGCTCCTTGCGGATCACACGGCTTCGGATGGCGTCATCCAGGTCATGATTAAGATAGGCCATGATATCAGCAAAGCGCACCACTCTTCCCTCAACGGTTTCAGGCATCTCATTTGCTTCCTGAGGCAGGACCGCTCCATATCCCTTGGAATGCTTCAGGATCCCCTCACGGACTTCAAATGTCAGGTTAAGGCCTTGGCCACGTTTTTCCAGCACGTCAATGACCCGTATACTCTGTTCCGGGTGGGAGAACGCTTCCCCGTAGATCTCTTTGAGTGCAACCTCACCCCCATGTCCGAAGGGAGTATGTCCCAAATCGTGGCCAAGGGCAATGGCCTCGGTCAAATCTTCGTTCAGTTTTAAGGCCCGTGCTATTGTGCGGCCGATCTCCGAGACCTCCAAGGTGTGCGTCAGCCTTGTTCGGTAGTGGTCTCCCAAGGGAGACAGAAAGACCTGGGTCTTGTGCTTCAGGCGCCTGAATGCATTGGAATAGACAATACGATCTCGGTCCTTTTGGAATTCTGTTCGAATCGGGCAAGGTTCTTCGTAAGCTGCCCTTCCCCGGGACTCACTGCTCAAGGAGGCACAAAGAGAAAGAGTCTCCCTCTCCCATGCCTCCACTCCCTCGCGTATGGAAGCTAGCGCCTGCTTCTGGGGCGGTTTCCTAAGGGCCTGCGGCCTGGTCATCTGTCCACGATCCTCTTGGGTGCAGTGTAGGAAGCAAAAGGCAGTTAGTCTGCAAGTTAAAAATAAAGTTTTTTTTTATTGCACAAACGGAAAAAATTGTAAAGAGAGAATGTAACATAGCACTCCAATATCAAAACAAATCAAGCCAACGTAAGCCTTGACTGCCACCAGTCATTTGCCGTATAAACGAACTGAGAGGACCAACCCACTATATTGAAAGGTGGGCGGTTTAGCCATTTTTCAAGATAACCAATCCAGATATTCGAACAATAACATAATATCTCATGGACCGTGACTCAACGTTGAACGGGAGGGTTGAAGATTTTGTAGTCCAGGACTGCGCGCTGGCGGCCATCGCTACCGGTCGGCGTGCGTATAATTTGCGAGAATTTAGGGATAAGGTGCTGAATATCGATTCAGGCAGCATTTACTACCACTTTTGGGGAGGGCTTCTCAGGCCCCGTTTCGATGATCCAGAATACCACAACGACTTCGCCATTTGGGCTCGCTACGGTCTGGAAGATTCCATACTGGCTGAACGGCTCGGGATAATAGACCCCACCGAGTTCGCTGATATGGAGTCCTTGCGGGGACAGGTGGTAGAAGTCATAGAAGAGCG
>CAZCWQ010000124.1:0-7618 GCA_964502365.1 uncultured Desulfobacterales bacterium
TTCACCCTTGACGCCTTGCATCTGGGGCATCCTCGACTTTCGCTCAATTAGGGTAATACTTGTTGACGACACGTATTTTGCAGTAGAGAATACGACGTGCAATTTCCGAATCGTCCGCCAGCCGCGGATCTGGGTCGCAATCTGAGTATATAAGTAATGATTTCAGACAACATCATTGTTCGGGGTGCACGCCAACACAACCTCAAGAATATCGATCTAAACATCCCCAGAAGCCGACTCGTGGTCATCACGGGTGTTTCGGGTTCAGGCAAATCGACACTTGCCTTTGACACCCTCTACGCCGAAGGACAGCGCCGATATGTGGAATCCCTTTCTGCTTACGCACGCCAGTTCTTGGAGCGTATGGACAAGCCTGATGTGGACACCATCGAAGGCCTTTCGCCTGCCATAGCCATTGAACAAAAATCGACCACAAAGAACCCTAGATCCACCGTGGGAACCGTAACCGAGATCCATGACTATCTCCGAGTCCTATTTGCCCGAATCGGCAAGCCCCATTGTCATCAATGCGGAAGGCCGATTACCACCCAGACGGCCCAGGAGATTGTGGACCAGATCATGGCGCTCGAACCAGGGACCAAAGCCATCATCTTATCTCCGGTAGTCACTGATCAGAAGGGAGGCCATCAGAGACTGTTTGAAAGGCTGAGGCGGGACGGCTTTGTCCGCGTCCGGGTAGATGGCAAGACCTTTGAGTTGGAGGAAGCGATTTCACTCGACAAGAACACAAGGCACACGGTGGAGGTGGTGGTAGACCGCTTGGTTGTCAAAGACTCTGCCAGGAATCGTTTGGCCGACTCAGTTGAACTTGCCATGGGTCTTGCAGAAGGCCTTGTCACCGTGGACGTCTTGGGTGCAGAGCCCCTGTTTTTCAGCGAAAAGACCGCCTGCTTATATTGTGGCACCTCCTATCACACGCTCACGCCAGCCAGCTTTTCCTTCAATAGCCCCCAAGGAGCGTGTCCCACATGCGACGGGCTCGGCTCGGTGAGCGTCTTTGACCCTGACATCGTTGTCCCCAACCCCGAGCTCTCTTTAAGGCAAGGTGCCGTCGCTCCATGGGAAAGCCGCCATTCGGTCTATTTCTACCAGGTATTGGATGCCATTACCCGGCGTTATCATGTAGACATCCATACGCCTTTTAAGGATTTCCCTGAACCCCTCAAGGATCTGGTGCTTTATGGTTCTAAGGGCAGGCCTGTTGCCTTTTATGTGGAGCGCAACGGCCGGCGTTATACGTACAGCAGGCCCTTCGAAGGGGTCATCCCCAGCCTTGAACGGCGTTACAAGGAAACCTCATCGCAACAGGTCCGCGAGGGAGTAGCACGATTTATGAACGTGCAAGCCTGCCCTAATTGTCACGGAGCGCGTCTTAGGCCCGAATGTCTCGCAGTGAAGGTTAGCGGTGAGTCCATCCATGAGGTCAATTCACGCTGCATAGCCGAACTGCTCGAGTTTTTCAATTCCCTACAACTACCCCCGCGAGAAACTACTATTGCAGAACGTATAGTAAAAGAGATCGGCGAAAGACTCTTTTTTTTGACCCAAGTGGGGCTGGGATATCTCACTCTGGACCGCGGATCAGCCACACTTTCAGCAGGCGAATGGCAGCGTATCCGGCTGGCCACCCAAATCGGCTCCAAGCTCACCGGCGTCCTTTATGTGCTGGACGAACCGAGCATAGGACTCCACCAGCGGGACAATCAAAGACTCCTCAGTACTCTTAAACAGATGCGAGACCTGGGAAATACTGTGCTTGTAGTGGAGCACGATCCTGAGACGATTCTATCAGCAGACTACGTCATTGATATGGGGCCGGAAGCCGGCATCCGGGGTGGACATCTTGTGTTCAGCGGCCCCCCATCATCGCTCCTTGACCATGAAACGTCCATCACAGGCCAGTACCTGTCAGGTCGCAAGATCATACCTGTGCCTGCCAATCGCCGCCATTTGACAAACGGACGCCTGACCCTGGAGGGGGCACGTGCAAACAATCTCAAACAGATCACAGTCCAGTTTCCTTTGGGATGCTTTGTGTGTGTGACTGGCGTGTCGGGCTCGGGGAAATCGACCTTGGTGATTGAAACGCTTTACAGGGCGTTGGCTCGACGTTTCTATCACTCGAGGAAAGCAGTGGGGAGATACGGCCGACTGACTGGTCTCGAAAAGGTTGACAGTGTTATTCATGTAGACCAGTCCCCGGTTGGACGAACCCCACGCTCAAACCCCGCAACTTATACCGGTTTGTTTACCCACATTCGAGACCTATTTTCCAGAACAGCCGATGCCAGAATCCGTGGATACAAACCAGGGCGCTTCAGCTTCAACGTGAAGGGCGGCAGATGCGAGGCGTGTCGGGGGGACGGGATCATCAAGATCGAGATGCACTTCCTACCTGATGTCTATGTCACGTGCGAGGTGTGCCGGGGCAAACGTTACAACCGGGAGACCCTGGAGGTGAGATACAAGGGCAAAAACATCTCCGATGTCCTCGATATGACAGTAAGCCAGGCCCTTGAATTCTTTGGGAGGATTAAAAAGATAAGGACCAAGCTCCAGACCTTGGTCGATGTGGGCCTCAGTTACATCCATCTGGGCCAGCCTGCCACCATTCTTTCAGGCGGGGAAGCTCAGCGCCTCAAGCTGTCAAGAGAACTCAGCAGGCGAGGGACAGGGCGAACGGTTTACATCCTGGATGAACCAACCACAGGGCTGCATTTTGCCGACATCCAAAAACTCTTGGACGTGCTCAACCGACTGGCCGACGCAGGCAATACGATCGTCGTCATCGAACACAACATGGATGTAATCAAATCCGCCGATTACGTCATTGACCTCGGCCCAGAAGGTGGGAACGACGGCGGATATGTCGTGGGATGCGGCAAGCCGGAGGAGATTGCACAACTCCCACAATCCCACACTGGCAGATTCCTGCGAAAGGTGCTACCGGGAGGTCCCTAACGTAAGCCTATAAAAAAGCATATCTAACTTAAGACTGAAGTCTGCGTTCTCAACATGCACGTGGGCCGGGCACTGTAATTGCCTTGGCGCAAAATTGAGAATGCCGCAAACCCCTGCCCTTACAAGTATATCCACGGCTTCTTGGGCCTCTTCCGGCTTTACGGCAATCACGCCTATATCGATACGCTTGTCTTTTATCGCACTACTCATGGCTTCCAAGGGAGCGATCCTTACGTCTCCGATCTTTATGCCAATTCTTTTTGGTCTCTTGTCGAAGGCTGCCACGAAAGTGTATCCATGGTCCGCCATTCGGACGTGTCTGAGGAGCGCCCAGCCGAGATTTCCCACACCTACCAAGGCCAAACGCCACTGTCTGTCGGCCCCTAAGATCCTACGAGTCTCAAAGAGGAGTTCCTTCACGTAATAGCCCACGCCCCTGACTCCGAATTCGCCGAAGTAGGCAAGATCTTTGCGTATTTGGGCAGGATTCACCCCGCAAATGTCGGCCAGACCCCCTGATGAGACAACCTCCACGCCGTTTTCATCTAATACGGCAAGACTCCTTGCATAGACTGACAGACGAGATATGGCGATCGAAGGAACTTTCATAGGGTTGATGACTTACCTCGCCGTCCCCTTATGACCTAAGACGCTTCAAGTGTTTTGCAGAAATTAGGGAAGTAAGGACTTGATTTCAAAAAACAAACAGGGTTGCGCACCACAATCAGCATGTGGTGGCAACCCTGTCGTGTTCTTCCTGCGCGCTAATTCATATCATAATAGTGTCGATTAATGACCAGCGCCAAACAGAGCTGCAATCGCACCAGACTGAGGATGTGCATAGATCAGAATCAGTGCAATAACCAGGGTATAAATAACCAGTGACTCGACCATGGCCAGACCAATCAACAAGGTCACGGTCACCTTACCCGAGGACTCCGGGTTCCTGGCAATGCCTTCAACCGCATTCTTGATTGACCAGCCCTGCCCAATGCTACCTCCAAAAGCCGCAAAAGCAATGGCAAAGCCGGCGGTAAACACGGACACCGTAAAGTACTTCAAGCCGGCTAGGGCAATCTCGTCACCCGCAGCATAGGCTACTGTGGAAAGGGCTAACAGAATGAACGCAGACCCCAAGGTTGAAAATGACAGTTTCTTGAACATAGACTCTTCCCTCCTTTACCTTAAGATTTTATATCACTGGGCTTCTTCCATTGCACCAGTTCCTATTAATGGGCATGTTCAATGGCACCAGCAAAATACATTGTAGAAAGCAAGAAAAATACAAAGGCCTGAACCAAGCTTACAAAGATACCCAAAACCATGATCGGCAACGGGGCGAAGAAGGCACCGGCCAGCATGAACAGGATGGCCAAAACCAGCTCGTGGCCCGCCATGTTTCCAAAAAGACGGATACTGAGTGAAAGCACTCGGGCCGAATGGCCTATAAATTCAATCGGCATTATAATCGGTATCATCCACCATATCGGCCCCGTGAAATGCTTTATGTATTTGGGGCCGTGATACATGACACCAATGACGTGGGTCATGGGAACCACCACAAGGGCGCAAGACAGGGTTGTATCGATCTTGGCCGTAGGCGGAAAGAACCCCGGAACCAGGCCAATGAGGTTGCAAATAAAGATGTAGATGAAGACCGTAGCAAGGATCGGAAAGAAACGACGGCCTTCCTCGCCGGTGATGTCCACAATGAACTCTTCCATCCCACCAATTATAATCTCGAAAAGGTTTTGCCCCTTAGTAGGAATTATGCTGATTCCCCTGGTAGCAAGAAATGAAAGCGCTATCAGCAGAAGCATGACAAACCATGAATAAATCACGTGCGGATACACGTGGGCGAAATGTCCCAGCCCGATGAGATCAAATAACTGTACTAGAAACAGAATGGGATGTTCCATATCAGGCCGCCTCCTTAAAGATTATTTTCCTTATTTCATTTAGCGTCGCTATGAAAATGCTTGTTACCACGACAGAAAGTCCTATGATGAGGCCCAAGGGATTTACATAATGCTCGGCTATCAATACAAATATGATAACAGCACTGACCAAAAAACGTATGTAGTATTTTCCCAAAACCCCCCTCGTATTCGCAATATGCGGTGGTGTTAGGGTTCGCTTAAGGGACCGATACAAAAGATGAAAATTGATGGTAACTATCAAGCCACCGGCCAAGATTCCCCAGGCAAAAGCGCCTGGCTTTAACACAAAACCACAGGCGCTAGCCGTACAAAAAAGGACCCAGTTGGTAAACGTGATAAATCTGAGCAGTCTCCTTTCAACACGCACAGCCTGATTTTTCCTGCTACAGTCTCTGGCTCTTTTTCATTGCCAGGTATATGTTACGAAATCCGGCGATTACTCCAAAACTTAGAAAGATGAGGGTAAACCACGGGGAGGTATGAAATACCCGCATGTCAAGCCAGTACCCAATGCCCAAGCCGATTACCACAGACAGGGCAACGGAAAAACTCAGGCTGCTGTAATACCACAGATCCTTGAACAGTTTCTTGGTATCTTCTTTCATGAGAAAGAACGCTTTCCCGAAAGTCCCTCCAGAAAATCAGCGGGCCTCTTGGAAAATCAACGCGCTCATTACCACATGATGTTCTGCAAGTCAATCCTTAATTTCTCAAGGACTCAAAAACTCTTCCGGCTGCCTGGAGGGTTGCCTCGATATCCGCCTCGCTGTGTGCGCTGGATACAAAGGCAGCTTCGTATTGAGACGGAGCCAGGTATATGCCCTGTTCAAGCATCTCTTTGTAATATCCGGCAAACAAGGCAACATCGCTCTTTTGCGCCCCAGCAAAATCCGAAACCGGCTGATCAGTGAAAAAAAGCGCCAGCATGGAACCGACCCTGTTCGTCACCACTGGCACACCAGCCCTGCCAGCAGCCTCTTTCAGGCCGTCTGCCAGCATGGCCGATTTGGCCTCAAGCGATTCATAGAACCCAGCTTGCCGCAAACAGTTCAGTGTGGCAATACCGGCCGCCATGGCAACAGGGTTCCCCGAAAGAGTACCGGCTTGATAGACCGGACCTTCAGGAGCAATGTTGGCCATAATCTCCGACTTTCCGCCATAGGCCCCAACCGGGAGCCCTCCCCCTATGACCTTGCCCATGCAGGTAAGGTCTGGACGTATACCGTAGAGGGCCTGGGCACCACCATAGGCCACGCGGAAGCCTGTCATGACCTCATCAAATATCAGGATCGCCCCGTGGTCCTTGGTCACTTTCCTCAACGCCTCCAGGAACCCGGCCTTGGGCGGCACAAGGCCCATGTTCCCAGCCACAGGTTCCACGATTACGGCGGCAATGACGTCACCCTGTTCCGAAAACACCTCTGTGAGTCGCTCCGTATCATTGTAAGGCAGTGACAGGGTATTTTGCACGCAGGCATCAGGCACCCCCGGGCTGCCCGGTATACCCAAGGTAGCCACCCCGGAGCCTGCCTGCACAAGGAAGCTGTCGCCGTGGCCGTGATAGCAGCCGTCGAACTTGATAACCAAGTCCCGACCTGTGACTCCCCTAGCCAGGCGAATGGCGCTCATGGTGGCCTCTGTGCCCGAGTTTACCATCCGGACCATCTCCACTGATGGAACCGCATCAATAACTATCTCAGCCAGTTTTACCTCCAGGTCGGTGGGTGCCCCGAAACTGGTCCCCCGTGCCAAGACACCTTCAATGGCCGAGATAACCTCTGGGTGCCGGTGTCCCAATATCATGGGGCCCCACGAGCCAACATAGTCTATATAAGTGTTGCCGTCGGCGTCGAAAACCCTGGAGCCTTCAGCTCGCTGGATGAAGACCGGATCCACACCTACCGAGCGGCAGGCCCGAACCGGGCTGTTAACGCCACCTGGGATAATTTTACGAGCCTTGGCAAACAGTTTCTCAGACACATCCTTTTTCATAGAACGCAGCTCCTATCTCCATTTGAGATCTTTGCATAACCTCGTCTCGCTCTTTGATATGAGGTTTTTGATCTTGAAGCCCATTCTCATTCATATTTTCTCGAGCACCTGATTACAAAACCCAAACATATCAGCGCAACTCCAAGAGCCAATCCCAGCCGTGAGTTATGTCGATAATAATAGTAAAAAGGACCGGGACCGGCCGGCCCGTGAGTAAAATCAAAGAGATAATAGGTGGTGAAAAAAGGGCCGGCAGCAAAACAAATGAGGTCCACAATACCCCTAAAAAAGGTCTTCATAATATGTCCTCCCTCCGGCTATGTTGATGAAATGTCATGACCCGTCACAGGCATTCAGATCTGCCTGTCCTGAAAGCTTGATATGAATGTCTCGTCGATGGAAAACCAAAACCCCGCCTCCCTTTGTGAGAAACGGGGTATCGCTGTCACTTCATCGTCGGCCTATTCTGTAGTCTACATTTGATTTTGATCTGCCAAAATTCTTGTTTAAGTCGCTTTTTGTCATAACCAAGCAGTGTTGTCAACCCTGAACCGGAAATGCGAGCGCGTTCCCCTTTGATACATCACTTTGCAAAAAACACGACTTCTTCAAAGAAATACGATATGATATTATTTAGTTTCCATCCATGAATGGCCCTTTTTCCTCTGAGCGGCGTTCTCCGCGGGTTTTCGCCTGCGACGTAC
>CAZCWQ010000125.1:0-7410 GCA_964502365.1 uncultured Desulfobacterales bacterium
CTGGAGGGTGTTGGCATTTTTGATGCCGTAGTTCTCGTAGCAATTGTTGAAGAGAACAAAGGTTTGATCGGCTTCTTTGCTCACCTTCTTTACATTGCCTGCCCAACTTGTAAGTTCTTCCTCATTGTACAGGTATCTGTAACGCTCCACTGTTGGGACGCCTTTTTTGAACCAGTTTTCCCGGTTTCGGCCGTGGAAGCGCATGTAGGCAATGGGCGCCGTGACCGCCACAGGTCCTTGCCAGCCCTTGATCCAAGGGGCATCTATGACAACATAGGAGAAGGCGTGGTCTTTTAAGAAGTTCAAGGATCTTTCCTTTTCCGCAGACGTAATCCATTGCCAGTTGCGAAATTCCACAGCAAGGTGATGAAGAGGAAGCTTTTCCCTCACCAGTTCCAGCCATGCGTAGGCCCTGGGAGAGGGCACAAACCAGGGCGGGAATTGAAAAAGGAGACAGCCAAGTTTTTCAGCCTCTTTTAGTGGCCTTAAGGCTGCGGTGAACATATCAAAGGCTGCCTCTACGATCTCTTTTGGAAATTCCTTTGCCTGGGCCTTTTTGAGGGTCTCTTTGGGAAGCTCTTGTCGCAGGACTTTTGGGATGCTTTTGACCAAGGTGGGATGGCCGGTGAGCATGGAGTAGGCCTTGATATGAAATATGAACCCCGGCGGCGTGCGCCTTGCCCAAAGGACTGCATTCCTCTCAGCGGGTAGGGCATAATAGGTGGAATCGACCTCCACGGTATCAAAGTGCTCAGCATAGAATCTAAGCCGGCCTTCCGCGGTAGTTACTTGCCTCGGGTAGAAGGTGCCGCTTTTGATCAGGGTCTTGTCGGTCCAGGAGGCCGTGCCCACCCTTGTTTTTTTCATGTTTCAGCCTTTCATAAAATTCCCTGAGGGTCCAAAAACGTTTGGCAACAATCGATACCCCCCTTAACCCAAAACGGTTCAGCACGCCCTCTAGCAGGAGCACTGTGCTGGCCAGGATCTTTTTTGCATATCGGGCATGGACATCTTCAAATACGGTCAGGTCAAAGAGTCCGTCTTCATCCTCTAGGGTCAAAAACAAGACCCTTTTTCCACTCTTGGTAGGGGGTGTGTGAATGATAATGACGCGACCGGCTGTCTTTATAAGGCTTTCATGGGGCTTCCATTTTAGGGTCGTACTCTTGATAAATCCACACTTTTCAAGATCTGCCCTAAAAGGGGCCATGATGTGTGTGGAGGCACAGACCCGCATCACGTCAGACTCGGTTAAAAACAGATCGAGGCTCTTTCTATCCACAGGCGCACCTCTTTCCATGCAAGGGCAGCCCCAGGAATGCTCCGGCCAGAGAAAGCCTCAAGGTAACTTCCTGTGGGAGATTAACCCGTTGGCAGAACCCCTTGATGCTTGTAAAGGGTTCGTTGAGTTGTTCCCTTAAGATCCGCTCACAAAATCGCGGTCCAAGTCCGTTGAGGGCTGAAAGCCCGATTCTGATGGCCCCGTTTTCTGCCGTATAATCCTCACGGCTGTAATTGATATGAGGGCCCAGTACCTCAAAGCCCCTCCTTTTTGCCTCATTTAATATAACGCTTTTGGGATAAGAGCCCACGTGACCTGCATTGAGGAGCCCCAGGTAAAATTCAAGGGGATAGTGGGCCTTGAGAAAGGCGCTTTGGTAAGTGATATGGGCAAAGGAGGCTGCATGGGCCTTGCAAAACCCATAGCCCGCAAAACTTGCCACCATGGCGAAGATCTCTTCAGCCGTTTGGTGGGTGTAACCATGGCTTATGGCTCCATGAATAAAGAGGGCCTTTATCCTTTCCATCTCAACGGCTGAGCGCTCTTTGGTCATGGCCCTGCGCAATTGGTCTGCCTCGGCCAAGGAAAATCCGGCTATGCGGTGGGCGATCTTTAAGACCTGTTCTTGGAAAAGTACAATCCCGTAAGTTTCTCGAAGGATTGGCTCAAGATCAGGGTGAGGATAAGAAACCGGTGCATTGCCATTTCGTCTCTGCACATACGGGGTCACCATATTTCCCTTCATGGGGCCAGGCCTGAAAAGGGAGATCTCGGCAATAATATCTGAAAAGTTTTTGGGCTGAAGTCTTCCTAGCAGCTGTCGTTGCCCAGGGGACTCCACCTGAAAGACTCCCACGGTCTCTGTGGTCCTCAAGAGACGAAAGGTCCTTTCGTCATCTAAAGGAATATCGTCAAAATCCATAAAAACCCCTCGTGTTGCAAGCAGATCCAGGGTCTTTTGGATGGCCGTGTGCATGCGGAGCCCTAAAAGGTCAAGCTTCACAAGGCCGAGGGCTCCCACATCGTCTTTGTCATACTGTACTACAGGAAAGCCTTTGTTGGATATCTCTACAGGGACCCATGAGGCCAATTCCTCAGGTGCGATGACCACACCACCCAGGTGGACTGAGAGCTGATAGGGCAGGCCTGAAATCTTTGCGGCCATCCTTAGAAGTCCAGACTCTTGCCTCAGGGGTGTGTCTTTCAGCTCGGGAAGGGTGCGGGAAGCTGCCTCAATCTGGGAGCTTTTTAAATAATATGGCAAAAACGAGGTCAATCGATCGATATGGTCGTAAGAATACCCAAAGACCCTTCCAAGCTTGCGTATAGCCCCACGGGCCCTGAAGGTGGGGATAGTGGCAACCATGGCGGCCCGGCCAGCATATTTTTCCATGACATAGGCGATCACCTCATCCCTTCTTGCAGAATCAAAGTCAAGATCCACGTCAGGCATGTCTGACCGGCTTTCATTGAGAAATCTTTCAAACAAAAGGTCGTGTTCCAGCGGATCCACACCCCCCAGGAGCAAATAGGTCATCAGGGACCCTGCAGCCGATCCCCTAACCGTGCAGCGAGCCCCCCTTGCCCTGGCAAAATTCTGCACATCCTTGACCAGGAGAAAGTATCCGGAAAGCCCCTTTTGGCGCACAAGTTCTAGTTCCCGCTCAAGACTGATAAGGGCCTGGTAAGGGACCGGTTTGTATCTTGCTGCCATGGCTGAAAAACAACGCTTTGAAAGTGCTGTATACGCAGCCTCTCTGTCGGGCACAGGAAAACATGGAGGATGCATTTGGTTTATGGGGAGCTCCAGATGGCAGAGTTGGGCCACTCTTTGAGCATTTTCAAGGGCTTCAGCATAAGGTATGGCAGCCCTCATCTGTTTTTTTGTCTTAAGATAAAACTCATCATTGGGAACCTCGTAGACGTCTCTGTGATGAACGATCTGCTGGACACCTATGAGTTTTTGGTGGACATCGAAGTCCTCTTTGTCTAAAAAAGCCACATCATTAGTTGCTACCAGGGCAAGCCGGCCTTTTTTGGCCAACCCTGCCAAGGCTTTCATGAGAGTAAGATCGTTTTGAAGGCCGTGGCTCTGAATCTCTACGAAGAGGCAGTCAGGTCCGAATATACGTTTTAGCATTTCAAGCCAACACCAGGCCTGATCCAAGTTTCCCATAGAAATAAGTTTGTGTAGCCTTCCGTCTCTTCCTCCGGTCAGACAGATGAGATCCTGGGAAAACCTGGTAAGGGTGTTCATGGTGCAGGCAGGTTTACCTCGATGACCTTCTGAATATGCTTTTAGATATGCATCGGACAAGATGCGGCACAGATTTTTATAACCCTCAAAGGACAAGGCCAGCAATATTATGGAACTTCCGTCCCAAAGGGTAATCTCTGATCCGAGAATAGGTTTAATGGCCGCAGATCTGGCGGCCTTATAGAATCGGACAGCCCCGTAAAGGCCGTTTTTATCCGTAAGCGCAATAGCATCAAGTCCCATCTCCTTTGCCTGTTGCACCAGGGCTTCCGGCGTAAAGGTGCCGCAAAGAAACGAAAAGGCACTGTGAACATGAAGATGGGTGAACATAGTTTATTGGCGTAAGGCGCACGGCACAGGATATAAAAGGCATAAACGGAAAGGCTCATTTCCTTCTAACCAGCCCAGCCATGATCCCGAGTATTCTAAAGGATTGCGTATCCCCCTTTTTGAAGATTAGGGGAGGATACTTGGGATTGGCCGATTCCAGCCTTACCTGGTTTCCCTTCCGGTAAAAATATTTCAGGGTCACATCATCATCAATGAGGGCGGCTACTATATCCCCGTTTTGGGCCTGATCCTGGATTTTAATGATCACATAATCTCCGTCTTGAATATGGGCATCCACCATGGAGTCTCCTCTGACTTGGACGGCAAAGCTTTGTTCGGTTCCAAAAAAGCCGCCGTCGATGCCTAAAAATTCTTCAATATTTTCAATGGCTAAAATAGGGGTGCCTGCTGCAATCCGGCCCACAACCGCTATTTTTCTTTTAGATAGCCGACTTGCCTTGGGCAGGGTAATACCACGTCCTTTGCCCGGATGAATCTGGATATGGCCCTTTTTTTCAAGGGACCGTAGGTGGAAATGGGCAGTGTTGAGAGACTTAAATCCGAAGCGATCACACAGCTCTCTTATGGTTGGAGGAAACCCGTGCTTTATGTTGAAATCTGTGAGGAACTTTAATACCTGGCCTTGTTTTTCTGATAGATCTTCCATGAAGTGTCCCCCTCTAGAATGGAACATACTGTTTTATGCCTCGTAGTATAGAACATATGTTCTATTTGTCAAGGAAAAAAATACAAACACTCGGCAGAGCACAAACTCAAGATCTCTGCAGAACTCTGAAAGCGACAATTATTAGGTTACCCGATCAATTGTGACGAAATATTGACAGAACTGAAACTATATCGAGACATCTGTGTCCTAGTTTTGCGCAACTGGTTCATGGCCTTTCGTCACATTTTGAAGCGAAGGAGGTGATTGAAAAGTCGGAAGATCATTTTGTTAAGTTTTGCATGCTCGTAGACATGAAACAGACCAAATCGAACAGGAGAAAATAGGAGGACAACAAAACATGAAGAAAACAGGTTTCATCTTATTGATCGTAACAACCTTATTGATCGGCATGGGAAACTACGGCTATGCCAGCGATGCGAAGCAAAATCCTCTCATTGATAAGCTGATTAAAAAGGGTGTCCTTACTGAGAAAGATGCTTCTGAAATCAAGCGGCAAGACACCGGATTTGAACTCCCCAAGGCCCTAAAGGGGTTAAAAGTGGAGGCACTTTGGTACTTGGACTACTCCAGTGGCGAGGGGCCCGAGTCTGGTGACGAGTCGTCCAGTTATAACAAATTCAGAGTTACCCGGGGTTATTTAACGGTGAAGAAGGAGCTTCAGCCGTGGTTGCAAACCCGCATCACCGTTGACGTTCACCAGGACGATACAGGGGACTATAAGAATCGCCTCAAATACATTTATGCTGAATTGAGGCCCCCTGACGCCGGACCGTTCACTGACATGAAGTCTGAAATCGGTTTGGGGCATATCCCTTGGCTGGACTTTGAGGAGCACATTAACCCGTACAGGTGTCAGGGCACCATGGCCATCGAGCGAGCAGGGGTGTTTAATTCTGCTGATGCCGGCGTTAGTCTGCGTGGTCACTTCGCTGGTGAGGTGGAGGATCCAGAAGCAAAGACAGGAAGCAACTACTACCCTGGGCGCTACGGGAGCTGGCATGTGGGTCTCTATAACGGGTCAGGTTACCACGCAAGTGAAGAAAACAATAATAAGGCGCTTGAGGGACGGCTTACGTGGCGTCCGCTGCCTGACGTCATACCCGGCCTCCAGTTAAGCTATTTTGGTATCTATGGTGAGGGAAATGACAAGGACAATCCTGCCGGGGACTGGCCGGACTATGTGGTGAACATGGGAATGTTGAGCTATGAAAATCCGTGGCTGATTCTCACTGGTCAGTACTTTACTACTGAAGGAAATGCAAAAGGAACTTGGGTGGATGCATCAGGCGATGCCCTTGAGACTGACGGTCATTCATTTTTCGGAAATCTGAAGCTGCCTGTGCTTGACAGAAAGCTTTCCTTGTTTGGGCGTTATGATCATTTTGATCAAGACAAAGATGGGAAGATTGGCGGTGATGCTGACTATGACATGTTCATCGGTGGTATCGCCTATGACATTTACAAGCACAACTTGCTCTTAATAGCCTATGAAACAACAGATTATGGTGATGATGCCGGCCAGAAAGGGCAAATCCCTGTTGCAGGCAACAACCTCGGAGATGACCACAAAATCCAGGCTGTCTTACAGATTGAGTTCTAATGCCACATAATGGTCAGTGCCTTGGAATCTCATTATTCCAAGGCACGTTTCCATAACTATAATTGCAGCGCCGGGCGTATCGTATTGCGTGCCTTTCAGATTTTGGCGAACTCCCGTGTATCCCTAAGTTCGTGTCGTAATGTTATATTGTAGGGGGTCCATTACCGCTGCAAGAACGTTAGAAGATTGTGACAGAATCGTGACAATTGATTGTTATTGTGAGTAATATTGAGAAGCTTAATAGTTGCATCAAACAGCTCTTGTTGGCATCGGATCACTTCTCACCTCGCCGGGACCTTAACCCCGAGGCAGAGTCTGTAGTCAAATGGCAATATGTTTAGAAACTAAGGAGGCAACAACATGAATAGAATTTCTTGGTTTAGGTTGCTTGTACTGTTGGTCATATTATCCTTTGGCACGACAAATCTTGCCCTTGCAGGCAATGTCGTCATCAAAGGCTCAACCACTGTGCTACCGATCGCTCAAAAAGCGGCTGAGGACTTCATGAAGATGAATCCCAGTGTCAACATTTCAGTCTCTGGTGGAGGATCGGGAAACGGGATCAAGGCCATTATAGATGGAACGGCCGATATTGGGGATTCGTCCCGATTCATCAAGGACAAAGAGGTTAAGTTGGCCATGGAAAAAGGCGTTCTTCCGGTCCCGCACAGGGTGGCTATGGACTGTGTGGTCCCGGTGGTCCATCCTGCAAATCCTGTGGCCCATATCTCCATGGACCAGTTGAAGGATATTTACACGGGGAAAATCACGAACTGGAAAGAACTGGGCGGTATGGACAAGCCGATAGTGGTCATCTCAAGGGATACGAGTTCCGGCACCTACGAGGTGTGGGAGCATAAGGTACTCAAGAAAGAAAGAGTGACTCCAAAGGCGTTGCTTCAGGCATCCAACGGTGCGGTTGCACAGGCCGTGGCCAAAAATAAGTATGCGATGGGATATGTCGGAATCGGTTATCTGAACAGGGACATTAAGGCGCTCAAGGTGGCCCATGTGGAAGCTTCGGCTACCACAGCCCTAAATGGCACATATCCGGTTTCAAGGGCCTTGTTCATGTTTACCAATGGATGGCCCAAAGGTGATGTCATGTCCTTTATAAATTTTGTGGTAGGCCCGGCTGGGCAAAAGATTGTGCAAGGGGAAGGCTTCGTTCCCCTGTACTCCTTTGATTAGACAACTGTACACACTTTCTGCTGAAACCCCAGATGAGATGGGGTAACGTTGCCGCGTTGCCC
>CAZCWQ010000126.1:0-7409 GCA_964502365.1 uncultured Desulfobacterales bacterium
ATCTAATTTGTCAAAATACGTGACCGTATTTTCGAATCGAAGCACTTAGGAATTGTGGGTTTAAAACAAGAAAAGGACATGGACTTTTTTGAAACATGTTGTAATTCTCCGAAGGTGCTGGATGCGATTCTGTCATCGATTCAGCATATCGTCATTGTGATTGATCATGACGGTAACGTCCTGCTTGCCAACCCCGCTGTCGAGCAAGTGTTTGGCTTCACACCTTATGAGCTCAAGGGCAAAAACCTATCCATCCTGTTCAGACCACGGGACTTGACGTACCTGTATCCCAATTTGCTTCACATGGCCCAAAAAGACAAGCCTTTTGAAGGCGAGGTCACGCTTATGCGCAAAGACAAAACCCGCTTTTTTGCCTTCATGGTGTTTCGGCCATGCTTAGATTCAACACAGGGCAAGCCCCTAGTCGTTATATCGATTCGGGACATTGACAAACAGAAACAATGCGAAAAAGGATTCAGAGACACCCATTACGAAGACTTAGTAAAGGTAGCAGACGGCATAGCCCACGAACTCAGGAACCCCTTGGTGGCAATCGGCGGGTTCGCAAAGAGGCTTTATAGATCGCGCAGAGACGATGATGATGCACAATACTATGCAGAAATCTCCAACAGTGTGAAAAGACTTGAGGGGTTGGTGGAAAAAGTTGAATTCTTCGCCCGCCTTCCCAAGCCATGTATGAAAGAAGAGTCTGTTAAGGCTATGATGGAAGAAGCCGTACGGCCTTATCTTCAAAAAGTGGAAGAGCGGCAAATCGAATTCATTAACGACATAGAGGACGTGAATCTGTTTGTGGACAAAAGCCTTGTTGTCAGAGCATTTTGCATCCTGATTGAAAACGCCTTGGACGCCTTAACTGAGGGAGGGCAAATACGGATTTACAACGAGACAAAAGATAATGACTGCAGGATATGCGTAACCGATACCGGTTATGGTATTTCGCCCGAAGACCTTCCATATATCTTTGATCCATTTTTCAGGACCAAGCCTGACAGAGTGGGGATAGACTTGGCCGTGGTAAAGCGGATCATGGATAGCCATGGGGGCAGTGTCGAAGCAAGCTCAAAACAGGGCCAAGGCACAACGTTTTTTTTGACGTTTCCGCTGGAACGACGTCGCTCTATACGTATATGTCGTTTAGAACCCTAAACGAGCCTAAACAAATTTCGCTCAATTAGGGTAGAAGCTTAAGCCTACATAGCCTTCATCCTTCGAGAGCTTCGCAGAACCTCGCCTCGCTCTTTGATATGAGGTTTTTGTCGCTTTCCGAGGTTCTGCAAAGGTCTCCCTTCAATGTATCGTGCGGGAGCGCATGGTAAAGTGAACGCTGCAGACCAATATAGAGTGGCGTTTAAGTGTTTGCCGGTTCAGATCAGAGACAAGAGCGGACGTCTCATACGTGTCCGGAGTTATGAGGCCGCAGACTTCGAATCCCTACGTGGAATGTACGAAACCTTTGAGCCCAAGGGTCTGGAATGTGGGCTGCCGCCCATTGATGGCGAAGTTCGAATGAGGTGGATCAATCATGTGGTTGCAGAGCTGTTCAATGTGTTGGCCCTGTACAGGGGCCGCGTTGTAGGTCACATGGCCCTGGACCTCTCCGATGCACATTCGTGTCCAGAGTATCTGATTTTCATCCGAAAAGGATTTCGTAACCTTGGTGTCGGCACAGCCCTTTCAACGATCATGAAAAAGGTGGCCGAAGAAGCGGGATGTGAAAAGGTAGTAGTCACAGTGCGTACTGCCAACAGGCGTGCTATCAAGGTTTTCGAGAGAGTGGGATTTTGCTTCTGCAGCGGTATCGAAGCCTGCCGTGACATGGAATTGAAGCTTAAACCGGCCAGGACCTGTCGTCGGAGACTTCGCTGAAAATGGGAGAAGGGACTTTGATGCGCTCTGCTTTTGTCCACAGTGAACAGTTTTCTAGATTTAAGGCATACCAGGGATATCCGTGGCTGTTTAAAAGGGGCGAGGCGACTTATCAATTATGCAAAAAACTGAAACTGTTCGACCATGATTGGATAAGCATTTACACTCCGAAGCCTGCCTCTACAGCAGAGATTTTGAGTTTTCATACGAGAGAATACGTTACAATGCTCAAGGAGGCAAACAAGGGGGTCTTTAAAGAAGACTGGCTAAGATACGGGCTAGGAACTACAGAGTGCCCTGTTTACGAAGGCGTTTATGATTATCATGCCTTGGCCGCGGGGAGCACACTTCTAGGTGCAGAACTCATTAGCCGAGACAAAGCAGACATTGTATTCAGTCCCACAGGAGGGTTTCACCACGCGGGCAAAGATTTTGCCGCAGGTTTCTGCTACATCAATGATGTTGTCCTTGCTATGAGAAAATGGCTGAGTCAAAGAAAGCGCGTACTTTTCATTGACATAGATGCCCATCATGGCGATCAGGTGCAGCAGGCCTTTTATCTGAGCAGCAAAGTCTTGTGCGTTTCGTTTCATGAAAATGGCAAGACACTTTTTCCTTTTAAGACGGGCCTTGAGAACGAAATTGGCAAAGGCCACGGAAGAGGCTATACGATTAATGTCCCATTGCCGGAAAATACTTCGGATCAGGAATTCTCAACGGCTTTTGAGGAGGTTTTTTCGCCGGTGGCCCAGAAATTCAAACCTGACATTGTTGTGGCGGCCCTTGGTGCTGACGGCCTATTTTCCGATCCTTTTTCCCATTTGCAGTTGACGAACATATCGTTGAATCGAGCCGTTAAAATTATCGTGCAGGTTTCGCCGAAGCTCCTGGCCCTTGGCTGCGGCGGTTATGTGTTGGAGAATGTTGCTCGCACCTGGACGCTGGCATGGGCTGTTATGAACGGCCTAGAGCCCAAAGAGGAAGACGCTGCCTTATTTGGGGGCATGTTTTGGGGAGACAGCCTCTCCTCACTGAATGACCGTCCACGCTTTGTATCCGATGATGTTAGAAAGAAGGTCAAAAGTGATGTGCGCGGCGTCGTGGAGACGGTTAAGGAGAACGTATTTCCCATTTTGGGGATTAAGTCCTAAAGGAGGGACGGATGGCACACAATAAAACAATTGAATCTGTTGTCGCGGAAGCGGACAGATATTTTCCATCAAAGGATTTCAGAAAGAAAGCCCATATCAAAAGCCTTAAAGCCTATCGGAGGCTCTACAAGGAGTCAGTTGAAGACCCTGAGAGCTTCTGGTCAGAAAGAGCCAAGCAACTCTCGTGGTACAAGAAATGGAGGAGGGTGCTTGGTTATGATTTCCAGGGGGCTAAAATACGCTGGTTTGAAGGGGGTAAGATCAATGCTTCGTTTAACTGCCTGGACCGTCATCTGGGCACATGGAGAAAGAATAAGGCAGCCTTGGTCTGGGTGGGCGAAAAGGGAGGCGAACACAAGATCTATACGTACCAATTGCTGCACCGTGAAGTTTGCAGGTTTGCTCAGGTGTTGGAAAAGTTTGGGGTTAGAAAAGGCGACAGGGTCGCCATATACCTACCTATGATCCCGGAGCTTCCCATTGCCATGCTGGCATGTGCCCGGATTGGGGCAATCCACAGCGTTGTCTTTGGGGGTTTCAGTGCTGAATCACTCGCTAGCCGTATTAAGGATTGCGGTGCAAAGATATTGATCACGGCTGATGGGGGCTTCAGGGGAGGAAGAGTGATACCTCTGAAAATAAATGCAGATGAGGCTTTGAAAGCCTGCACGGAAGTGAAGAGTTGTGTAGTTGTACGACGAACCGGCCAGAGGGTAAAGATGAAAAGGGGAAGAGATTGGTGGTGGGACGAACAGGTGGACGATATGGATTTGAAAGACGAGCAAGATCCCGCCGTGATGGACGCCGAAGACCCTCTTTTTATTCTTTACACGAGTGGATCCACTGGCAAGCCAAAAGGTGTTTTGCATACCACTGCCGGCTACCTCCTGTATGCCAGTCAGACCTTTCAATGGATCTTCGATATCAGGGACGAAGACACTTACTGGTGTACGGCAGATATTGGATGGATCACTGGACACAGTTACATTGTATATGGCCCCCTTTGTTCCGGAGCCACCAGTTTGATGTTTGAAGGGGTCCCCACCTATCCTGATCCTGGTCGGTTTTGGGAGATCGTTCAGGATTATAGAGTCAATATCTTTTATACGGCTCCCACCGTCATTAGAGCCCTTGCTAAACAGGGAAAGGAGTGGCCCGAACGTTATGACTTAGGTAGCTTAAGGCTCCTCGGAAGTGTGGGAGAGATCCTTAATCCCGAAGCCTGGAAATGGTACTATCAAAACATCGGGCAAGGCCGATGCCCGATTGTGGATACATGGTGGCAAACTGAGACAGGAGGAATTCTCATTTCTCCGCTTCCTGGTGCCATCCCCACAAAGCCTGGCTCGGCAACGGTGCCCTTTCCGGGGGTCGTGCCCAAGGTCGTGGATGACAGGGGTCGTACACGCAAGCTGAACGAAGGTGGATATCTGGTGATCACTAAGCCGTGGCCGGGTATCATACGAGGTGTCTACGGGGAGCCTGCACGCCTTAAGCATACTTATTTCAGCCAGTTTCCCGGCATGTATTTCACGGGCGACGGTGCCAAAAAGGACAAGGACGGCTATTACTGGCTCATGGGGCGCGTGGACGACGTAATCAACGTTTCAGGCCATCGGCTTGGAACAGCAGAGATAGAAAGTGCCTTGGTGTCTCACAATACCGTAGCGGAGGCCGCTGTGGTGGGATATCCGCATGAGATCAAGGGTGAAGGCATATATGCCTTTGTCGTTTTAAACGCGCGGGTCAAGGAATCAGAAGATTTGAGAAAGGCCTTGATCAGCCACGTGCGAAAAGAAATAGGCCCTGTTGCAACACCAGACAAGATACAGTTTGCCGATGTCTTGCCCAAGACCAGAAGCGGTAAGATTATGAGGAGGATCCTGAGAAAGGTGGCCGCTGGTGATATTGACGATCTGGGAGACCTTACGACCCTGGCTGATAAGGCCGGATTCGAAAAGCTGATTGAGGAACGACAGACCTGAACAGTTGTCGCTCCGTTTGGTGCCGGCTTTCCAGAATCTTGGTGAGTAAACTGATGTATTCAATTCGTCCACTTAAGCTGAGTGACCGTTCCACTGTTGAGGCTTACCTGCGGCGCTATCCGCCTGAGGTTTCTGAACTGACATTTACCAACCTATTTCTCTGGCGTGCTTCGAGGCCTGTATTCCTTGCAGAAATTGAAGCTTCCATGGTTTTCCTGACCAGCACTGGACCGCAGGGCGATGGGAAGATGTTTATCTTAGGGCCTCCTCTCGGTGATGCCTCACCACTGAGCGTTTCAAAGGCCCTCGACGGGAATGTGGCAGGTTTTATCCGTATTCCCGAGAATACGGCCAACGTGCTGCGGGAGGCAAATCTGTTGATTACCCCTGACAGGGATAATTCAGACTATGTGTACCGCGTAAGGGACCTGGCCGAGTTGGCAGGGCGCCGTTTTCACAAGAAACGAAACCTCATCAAACAGTGTCTTGCAGCATACACTTGTCAATATGAGCCCATCACGCCTGAACTTATTCTAGAGTGTTCTGGCATGCAGGACCGCTGGTGTGAGGTTCGCCAGTGTGGAAACGAACCTGGATTGTGCAACGAGTACATTGCGATTCGAAACATGTTTGATCACTTTGCAGATCTTCAACTCATTGGCGGCGCGATCCGTGTTGACGGGATCATTCAGGCCTATGCGGTGGGTGAAGAACTGAGTCCGGGAACGGCTGTTTGCCACTTTGAAAAAGCGATGCCTGGGTTCCGTGGCCTTAGTCAGCTCATCAACCAGTGGTTCGCCAGGTATGCTCTAATGGACTTTGAATTTGAAAACCGTGAACAAGATGTTGGCATGCCTGGTCTTCGCCAGGCAAAGGAGAGTTACTACCCTCACCACATGGTTGAGAAATTTAGTGCTCGGTTTTCAGCTTACCGTTATGATATGGATTTACCTGTTGAGCCCCGTGAATGTGAAAAGCATGAGGCTTACGGCGTGTGAGGGAGAGGCCGTCAGGCGACCAAAGACTGAAGCCATAGGAACAGGGCCATGCGCTTCGCCCGGATGGGTGCCCCAGAAACCTCATAATCGTGGCTCACCGAGGTTATGCAACGGTCTCTTCGTGGGGATCTTGGGCAAGAGTTTGACAACTGTTGTGATTTCAAATACAAACCTACAACAAATGTTACGATTGGCAGGTGTGGTTGGTTTTCAGGGACGCATCAAAGAGAAGAATATATTCTTGAAGGGTTGAAAAGATCTGTGGGGGTACAATGACTGGTTTTGGCGATCGTATTTTTCGTGCTGCCAAGTTAGATATTAACCTGTATGAAGAGGTTGAAACTGACAAAGGGGCACTGGGGCAGGCCATGGGGGTTGTGGTTCTTTCCAGCATAGCTGCCGGCATAGGAGGCATTGGAAGGGCAGGGCTGGGCGGGATCCTGGTAGGAACGGTTACAGCCCTTGTTGGGTGGTATATCTGGGCCTACCTTACTTACTTAATTGGCACGAAACTTCTTCCAGAGCCCCAGACCAAAGCAGATGTGGGTGAGCTGCTGCGCACCATTGGCTTTTCCAGCTCCCCTGGTTTGATTCGAGTTTTAGCGATTGTACCTGGGCTGTCACGGCTGGTTTTTCTGGTAGCTACTGTCTGGATGCTAGTAGCGATGGTGATCGCTGTCAGACAAGCCCTGGATTATACCAGCACGCTGCGGGCTGTGGGGGTTTGCTTTATTGGATGGATCGTTCAGGCGTTGATCTTCATGTTTTTGTTTCATATTTTTGGTGGTACTGCAAAGCCGGTCTGACGCAGGTCGTTTGACTCGAATGTCTGAGACGTAGAGGCAAGAGGTCTCAATGGATATAGCCCCTCGGCACTAGTGGTGCCCACTGTCCGAGTGGCCTCCCGAGATGACATATGTTGCCTCCTCATCCGTGGCATTTTGGAGCCAGCAGGTTTGGTTTCCCTTTAGGTGAAAAGCCTGCCCCTCATTGATGGTTCCTGTGAAGTGGCCGGTAACCTCAAAATGACCTCTTGCCGCAAAAAACAATTCTTCGTGGCCCTGTCCAGCCTTCAATTCTCTTCCCTTCTCCTTCGGTCTCATTGTGCCATATATTAGATAACACGCATGGCTTCCCGTCTGTTCGGCACCTAATATGTATTCCCCGAAGTCACTCACCTTGGCTTTTACCTCAAAGATTCTCATAAGATTCCCCCGCGTGGTGCATTATCCAAACAACTAATAGTCTATTCCAGCCCGCCTGCTTGAAACTTGTAACCGATCTTAGGGTTGTGTCCCCCAGATAAGTTGGCCGAGCGACACCTTTGCAGAACCCCGCCTAGCTCTTTGATATGAGGTTTTTGACCCATCAACGGACTTGCTCACTAA
>CAZCWQ010000127.1:0-7312 GCA_964502365.1 uncultured Desulfobacterales bacterium
AAGGAGAATGGAAGGCGATTAAGTTCTGCTCAGATCGTCAGCCAGTTCAATCCACCTCAATGCTGATTCTCGTGAACGGAACAACTGGGCGTGTCCTTGGAACCCATCCAGCCGGAGTAAGCCAAAAATGTTCTTTACCACTAGGTAGCTGAGGTCGGTGTCAGCAACGATCACCACCTTACCTTTAGGATAGAGGTTCCAGTTCTCTGCTATGAAGTCGTTCAGGACATGGAACGATCCTGTTGTCATGTCCGTCTTTGTGATTCCCTTCAAGTCCCACCAGATATTGTCCTTGCGGGTCGAGAGCATATCTTTTAGCTTCTCGAACACGTCCTTGAGGTTCAACTCATTGTTGATCGTGAAGACGGTAAATCCTGAGTCCTCAGGTCGTGTCATTAGAGTTTTCCTTTTCATCCTTATCCCCCCTTTTAGTTCACTCCCCTGAGTATCCATAGCGTGGAATAAGCATCAGGTGTGCCAAAGGAGGCTAGTTACAAAATTGTGTCAGACCGGTGAGCGATTCGGGCATTTAGGGCAAATCAAGAGGAGGTTTGTCATTGTAATTGCGATTTTGGTTCGGTCCGGAGGACAAACTTTGTCATCTTGGTGACAAAAAATGTCAGGCAGGTAGAGGCTTTTTGAAAAGTGCCCATTGTTTGTAAGGAATTGAACAGGCCAACAGGGACGGGTTGTCTTTCGATCAAACCTCGCAATAAGGACCTACGATCATCATACTATTGGACAGTTCGGTCTGGATCAGCTCCATCTTGCTGCCGAAGGTGAGCTGTTTTATCAATCCATGGCCATACGCCCCCACAATGACAAGTGCGTCGTGTGGAACCTCATACAGGTTTACCTTGAGATCTCCTCTATCAAAAATGGTCCAGTTTTCCATGGCGGCCTCAAGGCCTTTGTCCTTGATGATCTGATCATATTCGGATCTGTCGTGTCCCTCTAACTGGGTGAAGACCTGAAGTGGATAACCGGAAAGATCTCTCAATCTCATGCCCAGACGCACGGCCTTTGCGGCATTGGCTGAGCCCCCGAAGAATACTGCCAGCCTTTTCCACTCCTTGAATATAGGACTCGGGACGTAGACAGGAAAGAGCGCGTTTTGTACGATCCTCCTGACACGGGGGCCAATATATCCTAGACCAATCTTGGAAGACAGGTCAACAATGGTCCTCGGGCAGCACATGTACTCAAAATGTGTGGGAATGTCCGGCAGCGTCGATGCGGTATAGTCTTTTGGCGTAAAAAACAGGGGCTCCACGCCCACTGAACGAGCAATTGACGTGGCATGTTCTTGTGCCGTTTCAGAAGAGGTGAGGTAAGAGCGATCCAAATCAACCTGAATGACCTCGTTTTGAAAGTACATGAGGAACTTCGACGTTTTCGGGATGTATACTACCAGCTCTACGTCTAATGTCTTACACGAATAGGCGGATTCAAGCAGCGTTTCTCGGCCGAAGGGCGTGTTTCGAAAAATGTGAAGCAACTGTGGTTTCATGTTACACCTCCGTTTGAACGATAAGCTCTTTACGATATCGGTCCAGAATGGTCACCTTGGAAACCATTCCAAGGAATTTGTTCCTGTGGACCACAGGCAGACTCCGCAAGTGGGTTTGATCCATAACTGCCAACACCTCTTTCATGTCGTCAAAAGGCGACACAGTGGTCACATGGATATCCATGACATCCCCCATGATCATCGCATCCCAAAGGTTCGAGTCGAACAGAAAGTGACGAATATCGTTGAGGTGCACCAAGCCCACGAAATCCCCGGTCTTTGCGTCTTCTACGGGAAAACAGTCTCGAGACGCCTCCTTTATCATTGGGATCATGTCCCTGAGCAGCATATCTTCATGGACAACAATGCAGTCCGTGTCTATCAATTCTACTATATTCAGATCAGCCAACAGGCGGGCATCCGTTCTGGGCCGAATCAAATGCCCGTGGCTGACCAGTTCTCTGTAATAGAATGAAACCGGTTCCATGTAGTGGCATAGTGTTGCTGACAACACGGACACCAGAATGAGGGGAAGAAACATTCGGTAGCTCCCAGTGACCTCCCCGATCAGGAAAATACCGGTAAGCGGGGCCTGTAACGTGCCGCTCATGACCGCTGCCATGCCCAGCATGGCATAAAAGCCGCCCTCTGCCCAAGGAATATCAGGCCAAAGGAAAACAAGGCCACGCTGATAGGCCAAACCGCCAAGGCTGCCGATGACCAGGCATGGGGCAAATATTCCGCCCGAGCCGCCCGTTCCTATCGTCAGCGACGTCCCTACGATCTTGGCAAGCGTTGCAAAGGCTACCAGCACAAGACCCGGCTGGTAATGGTTTGCCATAATTGTCCTGATAACATCATAACCCTCGCCAAGGACAGAAGGAAAACACAGGCCCATCAGTCCGACACAGACCCCTCCGAGCCCGGCCCGGAGTGCGTGATGGCCCACAAGCCTCTGAGACCTCCCTATGGTGCCGTTCAAAAGACGGGTGAAGAGAACAGAGCTCAGACCTGCCATCACGGCCAGACCCACACTGACCAGTATATCAAATAGAGACGCCTGGAATTGATGATGGCCAAAAGGGATACGGTTACCCTCCAGGATACGGATTGTTTCAGTACCAAGGACCGAAGCGATACCGATTGGGATAAGATTGATCGGCGTCCATTCCCCCAAGATCACCTCCACGGAAAATATAATACCGGCTATGGGTGCATTGAAGATAGCCGAAATGGCGCTGGCAGCACCGCAGCCCACCATGGTGACCCTCTGACGATCGTTAAGCGAAAAGACTTTGGCAATGTTCGATCCAACAGAGGCGCCGCTGATCACAATAGGGGCCTCGGGTCCTGCAGAACCTCCACTGGCGATGGTCAATGCACTTGAGATGAGGCGAGAAAAACTGGAGCGCAAACGAAGTAGCCCACCCCTTTTGCACACGCTATATATCACCTCAGGCACACCGTGTCCTGCACCTTCCTTCATGATATATCCGAGAAATAGCGACGACAGGGCAGCTCCACATGCTGGTAGGACAAAGGCATACCAGCGAAATTGCATCGGCTGCAACATATCGTGTACCCCCGAGAGCAATCGGTTCAATGCCGTCGCGGCAAGCCCGCCACCGACTCCAACAATAGCGGCGATAACCATTAAACGGAGGCGCTCGTCCATACGCCAGATAATGCGCAGCACCAAAAGGCGCAAAAAAGATGAGGGTTTCATTTCAAAAAGGGTTCCTATCTTTGGAAGGACGAGAGGGGGAGTTTATCTCGGCTTCGAGCCTATATACCTTTGAAAGGAGGTCGTCTGGAGAAGGCATGCGTCTTAAGAACTCCACAAATGAGCTGTCTCGAAGCAAATGACTTAACTTGGCAAGGAGCCTGAGATGAATCTTAGGGGAAGGGCTTAACATCAGGAACAGGACAAATACCGGAACGTGATCGATAGCACCGTATTCGACGGGTGTCTCAAGGAAACACGTTGTGATGATGGGCTCGCCTGGCCCACTTTGTAATGGAGAACGCGGATGGGGAATAGCCACCCCATGGCCTAGCCCGGTCGGGGCGAGTTCTTCTCTTTCAATCAGCCTGGCAAACAGTTCATCGCGACGCATGAACGGATCAACTGGGGCCGCTTCAACGATAGCCTCAAGCACGGCAGACGGATTATCACCTCTGATTCCATGTAAAACACCTCCTCTTTTCATAGCCGGGAAAAGGCGGTACTCTTGCGTTGCATTGTCAACATGGGGCGGTTGTACTTCCGTCGCAAAGATGATGCCGCGAGATTCTGCCCATTTCTTCAAGTCTTTTTCAACGAATACGTATTTGCCTGACTGTCTGTAAGCCGGTATCTTGCCCTGGCGGATCCAGCGTTGTACCGTACTGACGGGCAAATTGAGGAGTCTTGACGCTTCCTTTACAGTAAGTCGCATGTCTTCTTCTGTTTTCAGGCTACCCAGATGACCACAAATTTTAATTTACACACCCAAATGACCAGTACGTCAAGAAAAAATTCCTGTAACCAGGCGGCCCGTTTCCAGAATGCGCGTAACGGAAATCTATTTTGGGACCACTCCAAAAAAGCGGCTCTGCTTGCTTACCGGACCGGTTGGGCGGTTGTGATCATGGTCGACCCAAGACTGACACAATTTTCTTGGGCAGGCTTAGTACGCTACCTCGCAACTACTGTCTTGTATTCTGTGTTAGGAGATACGCCTGGATTCTCCGGCGGAAAACGTCAGGAGCGCCTAAAATGTGAGGCGGCTAAGATGAGCTAAAGTTGAGGACATCAGGAACTGCGTGTGTGGCAACATCGGCCCTTGTCTGGGAAGGACTTCTGAACCCTTCGTGACAAAGCCGGCTGTCGGCTAGTGACCGCCCACACCCAAAATCCCGGAGGCTGCTACGATCAGGACAAGAACCTCAATGACTGCAAGGACACCATACACGGTATCTTTCTTGCGGAAAAACATGGGGATTACTGCGACAAAGCAAAATATGGTCACGGCCCCCAAGAATGCAATGGGCGCGAAGTTAAGCATGTCGCCTTTACCCAGCTGTGTGATCCAGTTCCACCCTGTTTGGATGCCAGTGTGGTGAAGGTAATCGTGTACCGAGTGTATCCAATACTTGGGCATATCACTCTTGGGAACCACGGGGCTTAATATACCAAAGACATATACAACAAATGTGACCAATAGACCTAGCAGGCCAATAAGCATCCCCTTGTTGAGGATGTTGGCGTAGGTTAACTGCTCTTCTGTGGGCCCGGCCTTTACGCCTCCTGTCTCAGCCATTATTTCCTCCTTATCGATAGCAAGCTGTTAGATTCCAAATCCCTTCAAAAGTGCTCGGATACCCGCAATCCCGAGGATAATGATGACTATCCATCGAACCATTGCCGGCTTGGTCTTAGCAAGCACCTTAACTCCCACAAATGAGCCGAACATGATTCCGATAACAGACGGCACAACCATCATGGCAAGTACGGCACCCTGATTGAGATAGATCCAGGCCGCTGAAGTATCGGTGATCGACAAGAGAAATTTACTTGTGGCTACAGAGATCTTGATAGGGGCACCCATGACCAGATTCAAGACCGGCACGTTCGCCCATCCAGCCCCCAGCCCGAACATTCCTGCCATGACGCCTATGATGACAAACAGACAAAGCCCTAAAGGCGTTCGGTGTATCTTCCAGTCCACCTCTCTTCCAAGAGACTCCTCATAGTAGACTCCCATGATGCCCAGGGACTGAGACAGAGCATCAGGGGCCTTAACATCAGGGAATGCCGATTTCTTTGCCTTGAGCATGATCCCGACGATCATCAAGATTGTCGCCCCCAACGCTATCTGGATAATGTATGTTGGTAATGCCAGACCGAGCAACGCACCTATGATGGCACACGTTGATGCAATCAGGGCAACGGGTAAGGCCAGTCGCAGGTCTGCCAACCCCTTCTTTAGCAGACCGGGGCCTGCTGCCAGGGCTCCGGTGAGTGCCACAAACAACCCCGCACCTCTGACAAAATCGAGGTGAAAGGGGAAAAACCCGCTGACAATAGGTACAAAGAGCACCCCTCCTCCCACACCGGCAAGAACTGCAAAAATGCCCAAAACAAAACATAGGACCAAAAGTATGAGTGCCCAGACCCACCATGCAAGCCCCTCGGAACCCGAGGTTGCGGCTCCTTCTGCAGCAGCAATCACGGGGCTGCTGGACAACAGGAAAAACAGCATCCATAACATCCCGGCTAAAGCACTACCGAATCTCCTTGGCATCAGTATCTTCCTTTCTTCGGCTGGTTCACTTTATGAACGTCCGAATCCGCGACGATGTGAATAGGCACAGTTTCAAAAATTCTTTGGCTCGATACTATATAGTCTTCCAGTTGTCAAGAGACAATATTCTGCGGCCCTGTGCCATCTTGCTCTTCCGCCTCCGATATTTATTGAATATCAGCGGGTTGTAGCAGCTTTCGAGAAGTTCTCAATAGGTGTGTTGCCATATCGGCCCTCTTTCCCCGTGCCTCCTTGTGCCGGGGTGCAGGGGGCGGGGAGGGGGGTACAACATCTCAACTTGTTGAGAATGTGCAACTTCCAGACGTTGTTTGCGCAACATACCGGTTGCGTTCAATCTTGACTGGGAGGCACAAACGTTATAGAAACACACACCGCTCATGTCTTTAAGCCCATGATCAGAAAATCAACACCTCAACAGCAGCTGATCGCAAGTTTTGCCCTTGTGATCCTTGTGGGCTCCGCCGTCCTGATGCTGCCGGGCATGACCACCCATGGCAGTATTTCCTGCGTGGACGCCCTGTTTACTTCCACCTCTGCCGTTTGCGTCACTGGACTTGTGGTCAAAGACACAGGAAGCGATTTTACCAGGCTCGGCCAATGGGTTCTCCTGGTGTTGATCCAGCTGGGGGGACTCGGGATAATGACCTTTTCAACCCTTTTTCTTCTCATGATGGGCAGGCGCCTATCGTGGCGTCAGGATGCCGTGCTTGAGGGCAGTTTTGCCCTTACTCCCATGAGGCGTCTACACACCTTGATTCTTTCAGTAGTATTGTTCACAATTGTGGTGGAACTCATGGGCACGACATGCTACTTCCTTCATTGGATCCATGAATTTCCTGTCAACGAGGCCCTGTACATTTCCCTGTTCCATGCTGTTTCAGCTTTCTGCAATGCAGGATTTTGTCTCTTTGCCGATGGTTTCATCCGATATCAGGGAAATGCGCTGATGAACCTCAACACAGTTTTTCTTATTATTATCGGTGGCATAGGGTTTCTGGTCCTCCTTGAACTCTATGAACGTTATGGGCCGAATTGGCCAGCAGACTGGCCGCCGAGAAAGACCCTTTCCCTGCATGCCAAGCTGACTCTCTTGACTACGTTGATCTTGATCCTGACTGGGGCGGTGTTTTTCTTTTGCCTGGAATATAGCAATGTCCTGAGCGACATGAGTCTTTCTGACAGGATTTTCATGTCCCTTTTTCAATCGGTCACTGCCAGGACAGCCGGCTTCAACACCGTGAATTTCAGTCTGCTGGCAAACTCGACGCTCTTTATTTTTATTGTTCTCATGTTTGTCGGGGCTTCGCCCGGCTCGTGCGGAGGTGGTATCAAGACCACAACCGCGGCTGTGTTGTTTGCACTTGTTCGGTCCCGGCTTAGAGGGAAAACTGACACAATGATCATGAATCGGACCATACCAAGGTCGTCCGTGGCAAGGGTGGTTGCCGTGGTGATGTCCTCCGGGTTTGTCGTCATGGTCATGGTGCTCATTCTT
>CAZCWQ010000128.1:0-7297 GCA_964502365.1 uncultured Desulfobacterales bacterium
CCTGTGAAAACAGCATTTCTCTACACTGAAAAATACTTTGCATATGATTATGGAGCAAGTCACCCCCTCAGAATTGAGCGGCTTCAACTGACCTACGACCTTTGCAAGGCCTATGATCTCTTTCAGATTGAGGGTACAGAGGTGATTGAAACCATTGCTGCATCTGAATCCGACATCCTCCGCTTTCATTCGCCCGACTATGTGGAGGCTCTCAAAAGGGCCAGCCATGGCGAAATAGACCACGAATTTGCATACGGCCTCGGGCCAGGAGACAATCCGGTTTTCCCCGGCCTGTGGGAGTGGTCTCAGCTTCATACAGGCGCATCCCTTCAATGTGCACAGTTGGTCTCGGAGGGAGAAATCCGCATTGCCTTTAATATTGCCGGGGGGCTCCACCATGCTGGTGCCAGCCAGGCCTCAGGATTCTGCTATGTAAATGACCCTGTTCTCGCCATTTATCACTTTGTGGATAAGGGGAAACGGGTCATGTATCTGGACATAGACGCCCATCATGGCGATGGTGTCCAGTGGGCGTTCTACGACGATCCCAGCGTACTTACCGTCTCCTTTCATCAGGACGGCCGCACCCTGTTTCCGGGTACCGGAGGACTCAACGAGACTGGCCGTGGCAATGGTGTGGGCTACAGCGTAAATGTGCCCATGCTTCCTGGTACGGATGATTATGTGTTCTGGCAAGGTTTCCGATCGGTGGTTCCGAGGTTGATGGAAGTGTTCAAACCGGATGTGATAGTCTCACAACTCGGCGTTGACACCTTCCGGGATGATCCTTTGGCGGCCCTTGAACTGACTACCCATGGACTCTGCAATGTCATAGCCTACCTCAAAGAGCACGCACCTGCCTGGGTGGCCTTGGGCGGGGGGGGATACAATGCCTCCAACGTGGCCCGAGCCTGGACCCTGGCATGGGCGATAATGAATGGGGCGCATCTTTCAGATGAGCTTCCGAAGAAGATGGAGGGGCATCTGGCGGTGGGGAGCCCTCAGGGAGGCAAGCTTAGAGACCCTGAGCATAAGAGTCGGTGGCGCAAGCAATCTCAAGAGCACATGGAGGCATGTATGAAGTATTTGGAAAAACATATTTTTGAAAAAATCGTGTGACGGGAGATAGATTGCCTTACTCGAAAAACATCACAGCCTTTCGCAGTCGTTCCACAACACGCCGCTGTCCAACAGCGATAAGGACATCAAACAGCCCCGGACCCTTGGTCTGACCGGTGACTGCAGTGCGAATGCCGTTGATCAATATGCCTGCCTTTATTCCAAATTCTTCGGCCATCTTGCGGATCACCTGCTCAACCTGCTCAGCCGAAAAAGTTCTTATGGCTTGCAGGCGGTCCGCCAGAATTGGAAACCACTCTTTCAGCTCCTCATGCCTAAGAATATTCTTGTTCAAAGGCTTGGGGTCGATTGGATAGTCGTCGGAGAAATAGGCACGACCGAGGGTCGCGAAATCGGCGGTTACATGATACCGGCTTCGAATCAGGTCTACTGTATTGAGAAACCACTTACGCTTGACGCCTCCAAAGTCCTGATCCCATATGCCCGCTTTTTCCAACTGTTCCTGCACGAACGGCTCGATCTCTTCGACAGGAAGATTTCTCAGGTAGTGGGTATTTATGCTAATCGCCTTTGGGTCAGTAAAAAACTTTGGGTCATTCTTTCTTACGTCGAAGATGGAGTTGGCACGATTGATGCCTTCCAGAGAAAACGCCTCGATCAGTTCATCCTTGGAAAAGATCTCCCTTGAATCAGGCGTGGACCATCCAAGCAGAGTTAGATAGTTTACGAATGCCCATGGCAAGAAGCCGCGCTCTTTGTAAAAATGGACTGCCACCAATTCGCCGTGTGTGCGTTTGGAGATTTTGGCCTTTTTGGGATCCAAGGTGAGGGACATATGGGCAAACTTCGGAATCGGTGCGCCGAGGGCCTTATAGATCAAAATTTGCTTGGGTGTATTTGCCAGCCCATCTTGGCCACGAATGACATGGGTGATCCGGTCACGGATGTCATCAACGGAATTGGAAAGGACATAGAGAGGCTGCCTATTGGAACGGACGATGACAAAATCCTCTATGTCTTCATATTTCTTTTCAATAATTCCATAGACGATGTCGGAAAAACTAACAAAACCTTGACCCCGCGGCACCTTCAAGCGGACAGTATAAGGCATGCCGGCTGTTTCCCTTTTTGCTACCTGTTCAGGTGTCAAGTTTCGACAGGTGCCGTCATACTGCAATGCAGTCTTTTTTTTCCGTGCCTCTTTTCGCTTTTGATCAAGGTCCTCTCTTGTACAAAAACACTTGTATGCATGACCCGATGAAAGGAGTTTCTCTGCGGCCGCAACATGCTCTTTGATGAACGCTGACTGAAAATACGGGCCTTCGTCCCAGGTAATGCCAAGCCATCTTAGGCTTTCAATGATCCCCTTGATCGATTCTTCGGAAGACCTTTCGGCATCCGTATCCTCAATCCTCAAGATAAACTTACCTCCAGTCTTTTGAGCAAAGAGCCAGTTGAATATGGCCGTCCGTGCACCGCCAATATGAAGATATCCGCTCGGGCTAGGGGGAAAGCGCACTATTACGTTAGGTTCCATATTGCTTCACCTTTGTCCATGTTGAAAGATATCCATTTTCATACGTTGGCAAGACTCTACCGCTTTTGAAAAAGGCTAAACCCTTACATATGTGCCAGCAGTTCAGCTGTCAAGGGTGGTACACAGGAGTGAACGAAGAGAGGCTCTTTTCAAAGACCAAACCTCAGCTTACTCTACGAGCGCGGCTGAAACACATCAAAAATGGATTGAATCTGTTCGCAAAGCGCCTCAAACTGCTCAGGGTAAAGAGACTGAGCCCCATCGCTGAGCGCCTCTTCCGGTGCGTGATGCACCTCCACCATCAGTCCGTGAGCACCAACAGCTACAGCGGCGCGGCTCAAAGGTATGACCTGATCGCGACGTCCAGCAGCATGGCTAGGATCCACAATTACAGGCAGATGGCTTTCCTTGCATACGACTGAAACAGCCGAAAGGTCCAGCGTGTTGCGGCTGTGATGGGCAAAGGTGCGAACACCTCGTTCGCATAAGATCACCTTTGTGTTTCCGCCTTCCAGGATGTATTCTGCTGCCATGAGCCATTCTTCAATGGTGGCGGCCATCCCTCGCTTAAGAAGAATAGGCTTTTGTGATTGCCCGGCACGCCGAAGGAGGCTGTAATTCTGCATGTTGCGTGTCCCGATCTGAATCACATCTGCGTATTCTTCCACGAGATCAAAGATCTTGTGATCCAGAGCTTCCGTGACCACGGGAAGCCCTGTTTCGTTTCGAACCAGGGCGAGGATTCGAAGACCTTCTTCTCCGAGACCTTGAAAAGAATAAGGAGATGTCCTCGGTTTGAAAGCGCCGCCCCTGAAAAGGCGAGCGCCAGCCTTGCTAACCGCCCTTGCAATAGTAAGGGCCTGCTCCTCACTTTCCACTGCACAGGGGCCTGCAATAAGGGCCAGGTGGCCGTTGCCGATGGACACTTCCCCCACCTGTATGACGGTACCTTCGGGCTGGAATTCACGGCTTACTAGTTTGTAGGGACGCGTCACAGGAATGGCGTCCTTGACGCCCGGAAACCCAAGAAAATAAGAACTATCCATAGCCCCCTTGTTATGTAAGATACCGATAGCCACCCTTTCTCCACCTGGAATGGGACGGGCCGTGTAGCCCTTTGCTTCGATGGCTGCCACCACAGCGTCGATCTGTTCAGGTGTTGCTTGTTGATGCATTACCACTAGCATAGTCTTTTGTCCTCCTCCCATAAAATCGCATAGCGATTTCATAAATGAAAAAGGGGTATGCGGAAGTTTCCCACAGCCCCCTTTTGCTAAACAAAAAAGGCCGTGACCTAGGAGAGGGCCACGGCCTATGGATACCATCAGTTCAAATGATCAGATGGCGGTGGCCAACTCCCCCAAAGCAGCATTCCACCACCAGCGCCAAACAAGGCTTTCTATCCTTTGAAGTCCAATCATTCTTGCTGTCCTTCAGCCTTCACATATTTAATTATTTTATCCAAATTTTATTCAAGCCTTTATAATTCTGTCAAGCTTTATCTTCAAACAACATCGTTGACGGGTCCAGCAATAGTGCCGGATAATCGGAAGGTGGAGTTCCACCTTTTAAGGCCCTCACATGGATCTCTTTTCCCACAGGCTGGAGTTCTATAACAACCTCAAACAGATCAGCCACTTGTCCCAGGAAAGCGGGCATGCCTTCTGGACCGGGTTTTTCGTCGCGATGGGTGCGCACGGCAAACCAGACACGCATAGAATGGTTCTTTGCAAGGTTTTTCAGGTGTGAAAGGGACTTTCTTCCTGTTCTGTCAAATGGAAGCCCGTCAATCAGCATCATATCCGGGGAGAATATGCCCTGTTCCGTGAGGTCGGTCAGCCTTTCTTCCAGCTTGAGCACGCTAAACGTCTCGACCCTGAAGGTCATGATGAACCTGTGTGGTAATATGGCTTCCCAGAGCTGATCTGCCCGACTCAGTCTGTGCTGATTTGCCATATTGCGAAAAACCTCTTCATACCAAAGACAAACCTTTTTTACAGGGTCATGCAGGCTAATATGGATGACATTATTACTCCTCACAAGACTATTTAAGGCGATTTGTACCAGCAGTGCTGTTTTGCCCACACCAGCTCGGGCCAGGACAGCACCAAATCCCCCGTCAGGGAGTATGTCGTCGGTCTCATGTCCTAAGAGCCTTAACGGATTGCGGAGGATAAGATCGTTTTCAATCATGTCGAAATTCCTGTTGAAAGGGTAAACGACTCTTGCCCGAGACAAAGAAGCTTTCTAGTTCAGGCTATGCCACATTCTTTTTTTCTTCTGCTGTTTTCTTGGCTAGTTCATCTGCCACTCCCTTCGGGACCTGTCTGTAAGTGAGAAATTCCATGGTAAATTGGGCCTTGCCTTGTGTAGTAGACCTAAGGACCGTTGAATAGCCGAACATTTCTGCAAGGGGAACCTGGGCCTCAATGCTGCACACGGGACCCTCGTCTTGTGTGCCGACAATCATTCCCCGGCGCTGATTTAAAGAACCCATAACCGCACCCTGAAATTCCGTGGGCGTTTCCACCACTACTTTCATGATAGGCTCCTGGATAACCGGCCCAGCCATGGCATAGCCTTGGAGAAAGGCTCCACGGGCAGCTGCCTGAAAAGCCTTATCAGAAGAGTCAACAGGATGTGATGACCCATCATTTATGACCACTTTGATGCCGGTAACCGGAAATTCCATGAAAGGCCCTTTTGAAAGGCATTTCTTAAAGCCCTTCTCACATGATGATATGAATTGGGTTGGAATGACACCTCCAACGACCCTGTTTTCAAATACAAAATCTTCTTCGTCAGCAGGCTCCAAGTAGCCCGCCACTCTGCCGAACTGACCGGCACCCCCCGTCTGCTTCTTATGGATGTAGTTGAATTCTGCCCTGCAAGTGATAGTTTCTCGGTAGGCCACGCGGGGCATGCCCGTGGTTACCTCAACACCGTACTCCCTGCGCATTCGTTCAATATAGACCTCCAGGTGCAGCTCTCCCATGCCCGAGATAATAGTATCGCCGGTTTCGTTGCTCACGTATGCCTTGAAGGTAGGATCTTCCTTGGTGAATCGTCCAAGGGCCTTGGACATATTCACCTCCGCTTTGTTGTCCTTCGGGACGATGGCCAAGGAGATAACAGGGTCAGGCACATGCATGGATGTCATGGTAAGGCTTGTCCCCGGGGTCACAAAAGTATCGCCTGAAGCACAGTCGATACCGAACAGGGCCCCAATATATCCTGCGGGCATAGCTTGTATGTCTTCCATCTGGTCTGCGTGCATTCGGACTACCCTGCCAACCTTAACCTTTTTGCCGGTACGCACGTTTATTAAAGTGTCACCTTTCGCAAGGGTGCCTTGATATACGCGTATGTACGTGAGCTGGCCGTACGGTCCTTCTTCCAGTTTGAAGGCAAGGGAGACAACCGGAGCTTGCGGATCACAAGAAAGGGTAACCGGCGTCTCATTGTTACTTGTGTCGAGTGCCTGATTTTTCACGTCGAACGGGCAGGGGAGCAATCTTGTCACACCGTCTATGAGAGGCTGGACGCCCTTGTTCTTGTACGCAGACCCCATAAAGACCGGCGTTATCTCACGGCAAACAGTTGCCTTGCGTATGGCCTGAATTAGCAGGTCTTGACTCACCTCACCTTCCAGGGCGGCCTCTGTCAGTTCATCTGAAAATATTGAAGCTGAATCTATGAGTTCTTCGCGCCTGCGCACAGCCTCTGAAAAAAGGTCCTCGGGTATCTTCTCAATACGTACATGTTCGCCATTGTTACCATCAAAAAAGATTGCTTTCATGGTGACAAGATCTACCACGCCATTGAAATCTGCTTCGATGCCAACTGGAATCTGTATAGCCACTGCGTTGTGTCCAAGCTTTTCCTTAAGTTGATCAATTACCCTAAAGGGGTTTGCCCCATTCCTGTCGCATTTGTTGATAAAAGCTACACGCGGTACATTGTACCTAGCCATCTGCTGATCAACAGTAATGGACTGAGACTGAATGCCACCCACGGCACACAAAACCAACACGCCTCCGTCGAGTACCCTCAGAGATCGTTCAACCTCTATGGTGAAGTCAACATGGCCTGGGGTGTCTATGATGTTGATCTCGTGATCCAGCCATTCACAGTAGGTGGCGGCAGAGGTGATGGTGATGCCACGCTCCTTTTCGAGTTCCATAAAGTCCATGGTTGCGCCGACACCGTCTTTTCCTTTAACATCATGAATGGTATGTATTCGCCTGGTATAGTATAGGATGCGTTCGGTAAGCGTGGTTTTGCCAGCATCAATGTGGGCACTTATGCCGATGTTTCTAACCTTTTCAATGTCCTTCTTCATCCGGTGGTTCCCTTTGAGTATGACCGGCGTGCTTCCCGCAAGCCCCGCCCGGAAGGGCGGGGAGGCTTCACTATAGATAAGAGGTTCTCTCTTTGCCAAATGACCCAATGATTTCAGGTCGCTCCTTTTGCAATAAAAAACCCCCTCATCTGAAAACTCACAGCAAACGGGGGATTAGCTTTGTGACTGGGAACCTCTTTTCACTTTCGTATTATGACTACTACTAGCTCTTTGGTCAAGTATTTTTTTGGTGGTTTCTTGGCGTTTCCTCTGTGGTATGCTGCTGACCAACGAATAGTGAACAGACATGGTTGTTTGCATGAGCATTGTCAGTAGAC
>CAZCWQ010000129.1:0-7292 GCA_964502365.1 uncultured Desulfobacterales bacterium
CGATTTGAGATTCCTTAAATAAGAGCCATCCGTATGCAACGCTAAACAGGATGCTCATCCGCTTCACTGAAATCATATAAACTGCCTTAACCATACTTATGGCGAGGGCGTGGAATAGAACATGCAAATAGAGTATCAGCCCAACCGATATCCCTTTGGTTGACATTCTTAACAGGGTCCGCCAATGAATCTTGCCCAAAAATGGAAAGAAAATCAACGTCACAAGATCAAGGAGAGCAAGAAAGAAGAATCCGAAAAAGACCGGGGATGAATGCTGGATCGCCATTTTTCCCAGAACAGCCAGGAAAGAAAACAGCACGGAAACAATTAGCATCAACACCGATCCGGGCTCTTTGAAAACAGCCCGAAATGGAGCAAGGTAACCATGTCTTACCTCAGCAGCATGTAATATATAGCTACCCACCACCACAAATCCTATTCCCAAAAACCCCCAACCATTCGGGACCTCTTGCAGAACGACAAATCCCGTCAATATCATGAACACCGGGGTGAAGGACAGAAACGGAATACAAAGGGAAAGAGGAGAGAGTTTAATCGCCTTCATATAAAGGTAAAAAGCAAACGTATCTAAAGGCACTATGACACAAACTGTCCACCAGAAGACGCTGTCCAATCCAGGAACAGGTATGAAAGGAAAAGTGACCAGTAAGAGAGGAAGGTTAAAGAGCGAAGCGACAACCGCCATCTCAAAGGGCGAAAAACGGCCAAAGAATTTCTTTGTTAGTGCATCTCCAGTGGCAACGGAAAGTGCTGTGGCAAGGGCAAGGGTGAACCAAAGCAAGGTGTTTGCCTCAAAACCTTTTGGGGCCGGCTTCAAAACCCCGATGGCGATACACAAAAATCTTCGGTGGCGCTCATACCCACCCAATCAACTTGATATTCACTCTCAATAGGACAAAATGTTCTTCGAGACATTATCAAACAAGTCGATAATGTCAAAGCCAACCTGCGGGAAAATCTCCAAAATGCAGGTATAATGGTTCGAAACACACAGGTCCCACATCGTTTCTTTTTTCTACTCCTCATTGCATGTTTGTTTTTTTGTGTTTCAGTTTTCTGCTTTTTTTCCGATGTAAAGAAAAACGAACACCTATCAGACAAGAGAGGTTTCCGCCATGAATCAGAAATGCCATCGCCGCTCTTCAGAAATATTGACCGAACAGGGCAGCTCTTACTTCTTGCTCCTGTGCATTGTTCGTGGTGTTGTGGAAAAACACGGTGGCAGCCTAAAAATAGACAGAAAGACAAATACTGTAGTCCTGGGCATTCCACAGAGCAAGAAGGTTGACTGCTTCAAGGAGTTAGAGGAGATAATTGGTCCTGTTGACCCGTTCTGTCTTCATTGAACCACCCCGAGTTATTGAGAAGCCACCTCTTTTCTTGACACCCCACTATAAATGCTTATCGTTTTCTTAGCGGCAGAGGTCTGGGGCTGGTGGTAACACGTGCACTCACCGCAAGTACTCTAATGTATTAGAGTGAGGCACCGACCCTGGCTCCGGTGCTGCCGTGTGTAATATAGCGCACATTACCGGTCGCTCATCATTGGGCGTTCTGCACATACGCTGGTGAGAGCGTCGGTGTTGTTACTCTCCTCCTTTCCTGCTTCGGGGCGGACATGACCCTTTCACACGTTCCGCCCCTTTTCTTTGGTGCTTTCAGACCATCTGTCCCGATCCTTCGGTTTTATGATTGCCTGTGCAGCCGCGAATCTAGGCACCGTATATATTGTATTTTCTTTTCACAAATCCACAATATATAGTTGACAGTGTGAGTCATGTGTGTTAAAGATTTTAAAAGACGGTCTGATGTATATCTTAATCCCGGTTTGACAAGCGGCCGGCCTAACCACAGACCTTTATCTAGTTTCTTAAGTTTAACCTTATTGAGGTTAAAGGCATCAGTTGGGTGGTGCATGCAGTAGATATCTGTATCAAGGGAGGCATACTAATGAATGAACTTTCCATCGCCTACGATCTGCTTAAAGACTTACAACAAGAAAGCAAGAGGCATGGGGTTTCTCGTGTCAACCGCGTCCACGTTAGGATGGGAAGCCTTTGTGCCGTTGCCCCCGATGCCCTAACCATCGCCTTTGAAGCTGCTTCAGAGGGCACGGTGGCAGAAGGGGCTGAACTGAATATAGCAATCGTCCCTGCCAAGGGACGATGTGAGAAGTGTAACATGGACTTTAGGGTGGAAATGGACACCTCCATGTTTCTGTGTCCTCGATGCGGCGACATTGTACACGATCTTATCTCTGGAAGAGAGCTTGATATTGCCCTCTTTCGAGGTACGTCTGAGACCACCTCTGAACCCGGCTGTGGCGAGCCGATAAAGTGCCCCGATCAGACACTGTGATTCGGCGTGGTTATCTCGGCAACCAATTGGTTAATATGTACTCTTCGTAGTCATCGGCAGACATGAGCAGATTCAGGTCATCTAGGGACAGGAGCTTGGCCCGGGCGATCCAGCCTTTGTGGTAAGGCGACTCATTCATTAATGTGGGCTTGTCAATAACCGCCCAGTTGACTGCAATAATCCGGCCTGAGACCGGGGAATAAATGTCGTTGAAAACCCTGCCGGACTCTAGACTGCCAAAGAGTTCGCAGGCGACGATCACATCACCTTCGTTCGAAAGTTCTATGTAATTGAATTCTCCAAGTTGAAACTGGGCAAAATCGGTAATGCCGAGGGTAACCGTCTGATTTCCTTCATATCTGACCCAAATATGCTCTTCAGAGTACCTTAGCTCGTCGAGTACCAGCGCCACAGAGCCCTCCTGGTCTTCCTGTGTGGCCGTAAGGCGTTAACGAGCACGTTCATACACTAAGATAAGTCTCTTTACAAGTGCTTTGTTTCACAACCTTAGGGAATACAGGATCCATAGCCTGAAGACCGGTTTTTCCCGCGCGAAACAAAAAGTCGATTAGTCCGTCCAGACGTATCTTCAGGGTAAGTAATTAATATTCATTGACAATTATCAATGAATAATCTATAAGACCATATTGTTGACATTCTATGCTTGTCAAATCATCAAAGCTTCTTTGACTGCCCTAACCAAAGAAGGGGATTAGACTGTAAACAAACCGAAGCCTATGCAGTCGCAAAGGGCGTGATCTGCCTTTCTGTGAGCAAGAGACTTTTTGCTAGACTCGCGCAAAGCTGAAAGTGAGCAACATGCCTGGTAAGGAAAGAAGAGAGCACTCAAGGACCAGTTCACTAAACCTTCTGTCGTATCTTTGTATTAATGAAAACCAAGAGGTAGTATGCCAGGGAGCCGGAAGGACATTGAATGTCACCGAAGATGGGATCCTCATGGAAACACATGTGCCTATTGATCCACAGCATACTGTATCGCTGATTATTGCAATGGAAGATGACCTGATCGATGTCAAAGGCAAAGTTGTTCATACTGGAGCAGCTGAAGGTGGAAGGTTTCGCACCGGAGTTCAGTTCATGGAAACAGACGAGGTTGCGCTTCGGATCCTGAAGAAGTTCACGGCAGCGTTCAAGAGTGAGTAAATTAACACCCCTAGCTGCCTGTCTCCATCACCATGCTGTTGGGTTAAATCCTTTCAGGGCCTCCTCGAAGGCTTGGAGGGCACTGTCACCACGCAACACAAACCGGACTCGCTCAATTTCAGGGTGTGCCCTCAAGAACCCAGCCACTGTGCGAAGAGCCACCGGAGCCGCCTCCTCCAAGGGGTATCCATAGGCACCTGTACTGATGGAAGGAAAGGCCACTGAACGGACTCCTTTGGCCAGAGCAACCTCCAAGCTCCTTCGATAGGCGCTTTCGAGCAACTCTTCTGTACGCGGATTTGAACTTCGATAGACGGGCCCCACTGTATGGATCACGTACCGCGCCTCAAGCTTATAGCCTCCAGTGATAACTGCATCTCCTGTCTCACAGCCTCCAATGGTTCGGCACTCAGCCAACAATTCAGGCCCTGCTGCCCTGTGGATTGCTCCATCCACGCCTCCACCCCCTAAGAGTGTCCGATTGGCTGCGTTGACGATAGCCTCAGTATCCTGGTGTGTAATATCGCCCTGTGTCACCTCCAGTACAGACGATCCGATTTTAACTTCCATTGTGTCACCTCCCTCCCAATTCTGGGTATCTGAGATTCTGACGTAAGGTAAATTGATAAGTATTCTTATACCTACTTGTGCTTTATATTTCAACCAAAATTGACTTTTTGTCTAACCGCCAAAACTCGTAGTCCATTATAAACCTGTTGTTGATATACTTCTGTCTATCAATTCATAGCCTATGTGATTATCTGTCGTCCATGATTCTGGTGAGTGGCCGATATTCGTTGACATTCCCTAAACAATCATTTATGAGCGTAAAGGTAGTGATGTGTGTGAAGCACCACACAGTAAGGAAATAAAAATCGGCAAAGGAGGAAAGCCAAAATGAAAAAATTGAAGCAAGATCTCAAAGCGGTAACCACTGGGCTGAGGGCACTCACGAAGAAAGCAGAACGGCTGACTAAGAAAGTCGACAACCTTGAGAAGACTCAGGCTGCTGCTAAGAAACAAAAAGCTGAAGGCAGAGCTAAGGCCAAAGCCACAAGGAAGGGCCGCGTAAAGAAAAAAGCTTCTGCAAAGAAACAGGTTGCACGAAAACAAGCTCCAAAGCTGACTGCTACTGACCAAGTCATTAAGATTCTCAAAAGGTCAAAGAAAGGTCTTGACGCCCCAACACTGATAAAGAAAACAGGCTTTGGAGAACGGAGCGTCAGAAATATTCTCTACAAGGCTTCTAAGGGGGGCAAAATCAAAAGGACTGGCAGGGGGATTTATGTGGCGGCGTAACGCTGAGGCTTAGGTGTCAAAGTCAAGGACATCGATGACTCGAGTCCAAGACCTCAAGCCTATATCCAGCGCGAGACCAGCGTGGAGGCTTTTTTGCGAGAATGAGCGGTTGTGTGCATGAATGGGATCCGGGCCAACTGCTTAAATTATCCGGCCAGTATTGGGCAACCTGTACGCTTCATGCTGCAGTCAAGCTGGGTCTTTTTACTGCAATAGGAAACGAACAGCTCACAAGTGGCAATATTGCGCAGAAGTTGAATGGGAATGAAAGGGGAGTGTCAATGCTCCTCAATGCCTTGACAGCAATGAATCTCCTGACAAAAGCAGATGATAAATTTTCTAACATCCCAACTGGAAAATCTTTCCTCTCAAAAGACTCTCCTGAGTATATTGGCCATATCATCATGCACCATCACCATCTAGTGGATTCATGGTCCAAGTTGGACCAGGCCATTATGACCGGCACACCTGTCCGAACAAGAGCGTCTCACAACAGCGAGGAATGGCGAGAGAGTTTCCTCATGGGCATGTTCAACCTGGCCACGAACCTGGCTCCCCGAGTCGTAGGCGAAATAGACTTTTCGGGCCGTAGTCATCTGCTTGACCTGGGCGGTGGGCCTGGAACCTATGCAATCCATTTCTGCCTGAACAATCCCCAACTCAAAGCTACGGTCTATGACCTTCCCAGCACAAGACCATTTGCCAAAAAAACCATTGAAAGATACGGACTCAGCAAGCGCATTGATTTTATGGCTGGCGACTATTTGAAACAAGGTATTCAGGGGAACTATGATGTGGCTTGGCTTTCTCACATTCTCCACGCAGTGGGACCTGAAGATTGTCAACGCATAATTCAGAAAACCGTCTCGGTTCTGGAACCAGGCGGTATGATTATTGTCCACGATTTCATTTTGAATAATATGACGGACGGTCCTGTTTTTCCTGCGCTTTTTTCCCTTAACATGCTTCTGGGTACACCTGTCGGTCAGTCCTATTCTGAAAGCCAAATCATGGAGATGCTATCCAAAGCTGGTGTTAAGAAGATCCGGCGCATTCCTTTCCGGGGACCAAATGATTCAGGGATTATCATGGGAGTGATTTGACACATTGGCATCTATAAGGGAAGAACGCCGCGGAACAGCAAGGGGCGGCCCGAATACCGACCGCCCCAGAATCTATGACCAACACGTCCGTACTAATCGCTTGCATGGCAACTTTGGCTCTGACTCTAAATCACATCTTCATTCTCATCCATAGCTTTCTTTAAACGAAAAAGCTCTTCATATGAAAATGCCGTTAGATTAATTGAAAAATCCTTGGCATTGCCGAGCGACTTGATAAAGGCTTCTTCGTTCTCGATTTTGGGTCGAACTTGTTCGTAAAGGTACGTTCCCGGATACGGGGTCGCAAAGAAAGACCCACAACGAATCTGTAGATCCCGCTTAAAATCGATGGTCTCCTGAATGGTCTTAAGAGTCTCTCCAGGGTATCCAAAAATAAAAGTCGTGTTCGGATAAATGCCTACTTTTCTGGTATTGATGATGGCCTCCTTTGCCTGCTTTACTGTAGCCTTCTTATTCATAGCATTCAGTATTATCTGGCTACCAGACTCAATCCCGTAACCGATCCAGACGCACCCTGCCTTGGCCATCCGCTGCAATACTTCTTGCTTGGCGCTGGTAACCCGGCCATGACATCCCCAGGTGAGGGGGAAATTTCTTCTCTGCATCAGATCACAGAACTCGAGAAGGCGTTTCTCTGAAACCATCATGTTGTCATCCACAAACCCGACGAAATCGACCCCATATCTTTCTAGTAGGATTTCAATCTCATCCACTACGTTTTGTGCTGATCGAAAACGGTAATTCGAACGACCAAACAGGTGAAAGCAATATCTACATGAAAACGGACAGCCTCTGCTAGCAATAACGTTCATGCTCCGAGTCACTTTAACATCTTTTCTAAAACCCGAGGAATTGTTTGCCACATTCCCCCAAATTGGGTTCTTCAAATAGATCTCAATAGGAAGCAAATCCCAGGCAGGCAAAGCGATCGTATCCGGATTATCAATGTTCTTTCTTGCCTCATTCTTGATGATTTGACCATTTTTTCTAAACCATACGCCAGGGATCTTGTCCATGTCTGCACCATTTTCAATGCACTGGCAGAGTTCAATTACGGTTTGTTCTCCTTCCCCCACAACCGTCACATCGACCTCTGTATTTTTAAAGAGCAAGTTGCTGTTGCATGTGGCAAGACCGCCACCAGATATTACCGGCGAATCAGGATGAATATTCTTTAAACTGGCGATCAACCATTTCTGGAATTCGTACGTTGTAATCAGGCCGGAAAGCCCGACGATGTCCCACGTCTTTTCTTTCAATGTACGTGTGATTTCATCTTTTGAAGGTCGTAAAGCATTTGCATCATAAATTTCCACATCAAATCCA
>CAZCWQ010000130.1:0-7050 GCA_964502365.1 uncultured Desulfobacterales bacterium
AGTGAGTAAGCCCGTAGATGGGTCAAAAACCTCATATCAAAGAGCGAGACGAGGTTGTGCAAAGCTCTCCTAGCCAAATCGTGCAGACCCTCGCTAACTAGGCTTCTTTGATGCTGGATGGGTATGTGTTTTGCGGGCAGCCGATTAGAGTTTCAAAGAAGATGTGCAGATAAATTTTTCCTTACATTTATGAGACAATACCTTATCAAAGAACAGCGCCGGCGGCCAAAACGACGCGTCTTTTCCATCCCCTATCAGGATGTACTTAACTCTGCCCAATATGAAGCTGTCACAACGGGTCAGGGGCCCCTGCTTGTAATTGCCGGAGCAGGGAGCGGCAAAACCCGGACCCTTACTTATCGGGTGGCCCGACTGGTTGAAGAAGGTGTTCCGCCACATTCTATCTTGTTGCTAACCTTTACGCGCAAGGCATCTGGGGAAATGCTTCGCAGAGCCGCAGCCCTGCTGGACCATAGGTGTGAAAAGGTGGGTGGTGGCACATTTCATTCCTTTGCCAACTTGATTTTGAGAAGATACGCTCAAAGGCTAGGCTTTGATTCGGGATTTACTATTCTGGACAGGGCCGACGCAGAAGATACGATTAATCTGCTCCGCACGATGCTGAAGCTAAACCTCAAACAAAGGCGCTTTCCGCGAAAGAGGGCTATTGCCAACATATACAGCAAGGCAATAAACAAGGTCCTTTCTATTGAAGAGATTATCCTGGATGACTACCCCCATTTTGTTAAGGACACACCTGACCTCTTGCGCCTTCATAAGGCGTACGAGGCTTACAAGAGGAAGCACTTCCTGGTAGATTACGACGATCTGTTAGTCCACCTCAGGGCCTTGCTCGAAACCAACCCAGATATTCGCGAGACACTTTCCCGATCGTACCGGTACATCATGGTGGATGAGTATCAGGATACCAACAAGATTCAGGCCGATATTATCAGATTTCTTGCTGCTACGCACAATAACATCATGGTGGTAGGAGACGACTCCCAGTCGATCTACGCCTTCAGGGGGGCTAATTTCAGCAATATCATAGATTTTCCCAAAACATTTCCGAACACAAAGATCGTCAAACTGGAGGAAAATTATCGCAGCACCCAGTCCATACTCAATGTTGCCAATGCAATTATCGACAGGGCGCAAGAAAAGTACACTAAGGTTCTCTTTACTCGCAGGAAAGGCGGCGCTCTGCCGGCATTGGTCGCAGCAGAGGACGAAAACACGCAGTCCCAGTTTGTGGCCCAGAGGATACTCGAACTCCGAGAAGAAGGTGTTTCCCTTGGTGAGATTGCAGTGTTGTTCAGATCCAGTTATTATTCTTTTGATCTTGAGATTGAGCTGAACAGGAGAAAAGTTCCTTTTGTAAAGGTGGGCGGGTTCAAGTTCATGGAAGCGGCCCACATCAAAGACGTTTTGGCCCATATGAGGATTCTTGTGAATCCCCAAGATTCTGTTAGCTGGCACCGGGTGTTGCTTTTGCTGGAAGGTATCGGGGCCAGGGCGGCAGACGATATATTCCACGGTGTAGTGACATCCGGGAAGGGCATTGCGGGTCTGACCGGTATGAAGCCGAAGCCTCGATACGCTCAAGCCATTGAAAGGTTTAGGCAAGTGTTGGAAGAGCTAGACACAGGTCGCCCCACGGTTGCCGATATTGGGGCAAAGCTTGTCCAGTACTACCAGCCCGTGATGGAAAAGAGATTCGACGATTATCCCAAGCGAGCCAAAGACCTTGAACACCTATTGCTGATCATGGAGCGTTACGACGGTCTCAAGAATTTCCTTGCTGACATGGCCCTGGAGCCTCCCAACGCCAGCATTGACGATATGCTTGCCACCAATTATGATGATGAGAAGTTGGTTTTGTCCACAATTCACTCTGCTAAGGGGCTGGAATGGCACACGGTCTTTATCATTTGGGCCCTTGAGGGCCGCTTCCCGGCAGTCTACGCTGTGCGAAGTGATGAAGAGATGGAAGAAGAGCTCCGGCTCATGTACGTGGCTGCCACTCGAGCAAAAGAGAATTTATACTTTTCGTATCCGGTCGACGTATATGATAGAAGTACAGGGATGGTACTGTCTTGGCCCTCGCGGTTCATAGAATCTATTTCAGAAGACATATTGGAGCGGTGGTCTGTGGTGGCTGACTACGAAGGTGAAGATCTCCAACTGACGCCATGATTCCTATTCGAGATACCGTCAGGTCAGAGACCTATGCGATTGTTAACAGTCTCATCATTGCGGTCAATGTTGCAGTATTTCTTGTGGAATTGTCTCAGGGGCAAGGGCTCAATAAGTTCATCTATGTTTATGGGCTTGTTCCTGCACGTTATGGCCTCCCTGAGATATCGGCCTACTTCACCGTGGGCCAACAGGTGATTTCTTTTCTCACCTTTATGTTTCTGCACGGCGGGTTCCTTCACTTGCTGGGTAACATGTGGTTCCTTTATATCTTTGGTGACAACGTGGAGGATCGGCTCGGACACATACGCTATCTTGCCTTTTACCTCCTGTGCGGATTGACTTCTGGGGTCTCTCATCTGGCTCTCAACTGGCACTCTGATATACCGACTATTGGAGCCAGTGGTGCTATTGCCGGCGTGATGGGCGCTTACTTCATACTGTATCCCAGAGCCAAGGTCCTTACGCTTGTGCCAATTTTCTTTTTCCTCCATTTTGTTGAACTGCCGGCATTCCTGTTTCTGGGGATCTGGTTTCTATTTCAGTTTCTGAGTGCGACAGGCGGATCAGCGCAGGTGGGAGGCATTGCCTGGTGGGCCCATATCGGCGGCTTTATGTTTGGCATAGTCTTCTTAAAGCTTTTTGAGATGGTGCCTGAAATGGGTCCTGGCGGCAGGTGGCGGGGCGTGACAAAGAAACGCTCAACTCCGCGTCTCCAGGTGATCCGTCCTGCTGGCGTCGGAGATGGCCCAAATGCTTACGGGGTTATTTCTATAAGTGAGCGCGAGGCCCTCTTTGGGGCACGGAAACTGGTCAATATTGCCCACGGTTTTAAGAAAAGGACCTTCTTGTTGACCATACCTGCAGGCGTTTCAGAAGGAAGCAGGCTTCGCTTGAGAGGAATGGGGCGGCAGTCTCTAGAAGGCGTCAGAGGTGATCTGTATCTAAAAGTGCAGATCAGGGACTAGGCCTTCGTCCCCAGCGCTTTTCTCCCAAAAAGCCCCAAGTCGTTAACAAAACACTTTTTACGATTTCATTATTTTTGGCAACAAGTGACTCGTGAGTTATGTTATGGATAACGAGAGCTTTTCATACAATAATAAGGATTGGCAACAAGTCAAAAACACAGAAGGAGGAAATCAATGAGCACTCAAGCGTTGGAAACATTGCTGGCTGAACTGGACGACTCGGTAACACTAAATGCTGATGGAAGAGTGTCGGTTCGAGATGAAAACAAACTCCGGGCCCTTCCCATAGACACACTGGTAAACACGGCAGTCTTTGGAGAACTAAGCCAACAGGTTGCTGCCAAGTGGCTCCTATGGGAGTTAGGGCAGGTGTTGGGTATTTCCCCCGCTTCGATTAATGAGCTCTATATGGCCCGAGGGCGGAGTGAGGTTCCCCCCAATTTCACGGTGCCGGCCATCAACCTGCGTGCTATGGCTTATGACAGTGCGCGTGCTGTCTTCAGGGCCGCCCTTGCTCGAAAAGTGGGCACTCTTATCTTTGAGATTGCTCGCTCTGAAATCGGTTATACCAACCAACGACCAGCTGAGTACCTGAGTGTGGTGATGGCAGCTGCCATTAAGGAAGGATATCGCGGACCACTCTTTGTGCAAGGAGACCACTTCCAGTTAAAGGCGAAAACCTTCAAGACAGACCCGGATGGCGAGTACAACTCCGTGGCGGACCTTGTGGTCGAGGCCATTGAGGCAGGTTTTTTTAACATTGATATAGATACATCCACTCTGGTGGACCTAAGTCAGCCTACCGTAGGAGAACAACAGCGGAACAACTTTGAAGTCTGTGCAAGGTTAACAACCCTCATCCGCGAGCGTGAGCCTAAAGGGGTGACGATTTCCGTAGGAGGGGAAATCGGTGAGATAGGCGAGAAAAATAGCGACGAGACGGAATTGCGAGCCTACATGGACGGGTACAACCAAAGCCTGCCTCATGGGATGACCGGACTTTCCAAGATCAGCATCCAGACCGGCACCTCCCATGGCGGTGTGCCCCTGCCTGATGGGTCCCTTGCCCAGGTGAAGATTGATTTCAATGTAATCAAGGAGTTGTCACGGGTGGCCCGCAACGCCTACGGCATGGGGGGCGCAGTTCAGCACGGGGCGTCTACGCTGCCTGACGAGGCATTCAACCAGTTCGTGCAAAACGAGGCAACAGAGGTACATCTGGCTACGGGGTTCCAGAATATCGTGTACGACCATGAGACTTTTCCGGGTGAGCTTCGCCAACGGATCTACGATCATATCAAGACGGCACACGCCAAAGAACGCAAAGAGGGTCAGACAGAAGAACAGTTCATTTACAAGACGCGCAAGAAGGGCTTCGGTCCTTTCAAGGCTGAACTTTGGGGGCTGCCGGAAGACGTGCGGAGCCCCATTCGCGCCAGCCTGGAAGAAAAATTTGGTTTTCTCTTTGACCAGCTCAATGTGGGAAATACGTTGGAAGTGGTCAGGCGCTATGCGCCGTATATTGAAATTCACAAGAGCCTGTCTGATTATGAGGGGAAAGCCGCTGTAGATGAAGACTCCTCAGGATTGGCAGACTAGAGGAGGAAATTTGCCATGAAAAAGGCGATTCTGTTAGCAACAATTGTTCTCGTTTTCTTTTTCAGTTTATCATCTGTTTTTTCAGAGCAGATAACACCCCGGCCCACGGGTACAGACGCATGGGGGATGTATAACACGAATGGCGATTTTGTCGGCACATTGAAAAGAACCGAGCAAGGCAACTTCAGCTTTTACGACAAGGGCGGAAGGTATGTGGGTCTAATTCTTCAGTCTGGAAATTGGATTCCATGGAATGCAAAGAAGAACAGAACAATAATCACGCCCCAGGATGCAAGTTTCTATGTTGATGTCTTGAGAGTTGTTGAGACCATCAAGTAGGCAAAGAGAGATTTTTGCATGGCCTCATACCAAAGAGTGAGACGAGGTTATGCATTTAAGGTATCGAAGAGTCGGCCAAAGTGCCTAAAGGGGCTTTCCGGCCATGGCAAGTTCTTCAAGACCCGGTCGGTCTTCTATCTTGATGCGGCCACCATCCACTTGGATCAATCCTTGCCCTGTCATCTTGGCAAAAATGCGTGAAAGGGTTTCGGGAATGGTGCCCAAGATACTGGCGAGTTGGCCCTTTGATATATTTAGGTCAACAATATTTTCCCCGCCGGCCTGGTTTGAAAGATAGAGCAGATAGGCAGCCAGTCGCCCTGGGACCTCTTTTAGAGAAAGATGTTCTATCTGGACAGTGAATTGACGGAGCCTCATGGAAAGTACCGCCAGCATGTTTAAGGCCAATGAGGGGTTTTGGGTGATCAAGCCCGTGAAGGCGTTCCTTGGGAAGAACAAAAGCCGACTGTCGGCAATAGCCTCGGCGTGAGCCGGAAAATCCTGGCCTGCAAAGACCGGTACCTCGCCAAAGGGTTCCCCAGGCCCAAAGATATGTAATATCTGCTCCTTTCCTTCCAGTGAAAGCTTGAAAACCTTTACCGAACCATCAAGAACCACATAGAAGCCGTTCCCCTCATCCCCTTCCGAGAATATGGTTTGGCCCTTACTGAATTCCTTTGTAAGTGCTATCCGGGTCACGTCCTCCAAATGGTCCCCGGGGAGTCCACTAAAAAGAGGAATGTTAGAAATTATATCAAGTGGTTTTCCCATAGGGCCGCCCCACCCTCACCAGATTGCCTGGAATATAAAGTACTAGATGCTTTGAGCAGTAGACCAGAGATCGCCGAGTGTTGTACCTTTATCCTAAGTCCTTCGATTCATAAATTCGATGACGAATTTATTCACTCAGGACTTAGTGCTGCCCTCGGCCATGAGCTCGGGCCGAATGGAGTGAGTATTTCTTTCAATCTAATTTGTCAAAATACGTGACCGTATTTTCGAATCGAAGCACTAAGTGAAAAGATACGGTTTTTCTTCACCGGTTTGTGGGTCCCACCAGATAAGGCAGAATAAGCCAAGAAGCAGAGATGAGCAAGAAAAAAGGCGGATCGCATGTTTAGTAAATGGGGCCGCTTGACCTGAGCCAGGTAATGATTAGATTGGTGTTAGGCTGAATTCAACAGGTCGTGTCTGCTATTAAAGCAGTGCGATCAGAATCCTTGAAGGGGGTAGAAACTATGAAGTACAAACTGAGGGATATGACAAGATACTTGCCCGGGTTAATTATCCTGTTTTTGGGCCTGATAATAGCGGCATTTCCTATTCTTCTTGTTGCCTTTGTCTCTGCCTTATTGGTTGTGGTCGGCATCTTGGCCATTGTCATAGCGCACAGAAGCAGGCGCCTTAAGGACGAAATAACCTTTATGTTCGATTCAGAACCCTTTGACAGACCTTTTTGGGGTCGGGCAGAAAGGGTCTTTTGCCGTCGCCGATGGCATTGATAGGAGAACAATGAAACTCAGGTCCAAAGCGCCGATCTTAAGACAATGGGAAGGCACTGGGCATATCACTACTGATTCTTCCGTGTCGCCAGACGGTTCACCCGTGCTTGTTATTGATGGCCCAGAGGGCGGACCAGTCGGGCCGGTTGAAGCATATGGTTTTGGCTACGAAATTGTTGAAGCCACTGATGACGAACTGGAGAAGCTGCGCGAAGCAGGCTACGCAATACCGTACATGGGGAGATAGGCTTCCAGGCAAAGAAATGTTCGCAAGATTATTAGTATGGCTCAGCAAGACCGAAAATGCCACCGGTGCCACGCACCTTGGGGTGTGACCTAGACGCTTCTATCAGATTCAATCATTTCCGACAGAGTTATGGAATTGAGTCTGTCGTGCATCGCTTTTGTTGCTTCTTCCCACACGCCACGGGTCAGGCAATCCTTGG
>CAZCWQ010000131.1:0-7003 GCA_964502365.1 uncultured Desulfobacterales bacterium
GAGACGGCTTAAAGAGGTCATTTAGGACCGCTTGCAAGAAAGCTGAAATACCTTGTGGGAGGAAGACCCCTAACGGAATCACCTTCCACGACATTCGCCGCACAGTAAAGACCAATATGTTGAACGCCGGGGTGGATGAGGTTTATAGAAACAAGATTCTTGGACATAGTTTGAAGGGGATGGATACTCACTACATGGCACCATCTGAGGATGAGTTACATAGGGCAATGGCCAGGTATACACAGTGGATTGATGACCAATTCGCAAATATTGACCAAAACATTGACCAAGAGGATAAAACGGCAGACTTGGAATTCGTAACTTGTTAATATTATTGGCACGCCCGGCCCGACTCGAACGGGCGACCTACGGATTCGAAGTCCGGCGCTCTATCCAGCTGAGCTACGGGCGCAATGAGCAAGTGGGGTGAGTGAAGGGACTTGAACCCTCGACAACCGGGGCCACAACCCGGTGCTCTACCAACTGAGCTACACCCACCATACAGTCTATTTTATCTGATAACACACTACGTATAAGTTTTCAAGAGCCTTAGATCCAAACTTATGATTGACGCACAAATCAATTTTTTATAGATTGACAAGTTAGGATGGCTTCGAAACGTGCTTTGGATTTCCGATTTATCCCGGTGGAGGGATTTTCTTGATCAGGTTCTATGTATTCATTTTACGCATCATCTTGGCCGCTGTCTTTGCGGTCGTGCTGAGTCGTTTCTTTTTTCCCAGGGCTAGCATTTTGATGGTGATTGGCGGTGCAGTTGTCCTGTTGGGCTTGGCCTATATTACGGAATATTTTCGAACGAGGAAAAACGGACAATCAGGAAGGACTGATCGTTGAAACAGATCATTCTTGGAACCGCGGGCCACATTGACCACGGCAAGACGAGCCTGATCAAGGCCTTAACAGGCATTGATACGGACAGGCTCAAAGAGGAGAAGATGAGGGGCATCACCATCGAATTGGGTTTTGCATGGCTTGACCTTCCAAGCGGCCAGCGTGTGGGTATTGTGGACGTGCCGGGCCATGAAAAATTCGTTAAGAATATGGTTGCAGGCGCTACGGGGATCGACGTTGTGGCCCTGATCATAGCGGCTGATGAAGGTGTTATGCCGCAGACAAAAGAGCACCTGGATATATGCAGCCTCCTTGATGTCAAACATGGACTGGCTGTTTTGACTAAGGTTGATATGGTGGATGATGAGTGGCTGCAACTGGTAACCGATGACGTGCGGTCGTTTCTGAAGGGAAGTTTCCTGGAAGGGGCTCCTGTTGTACAGGTTTCGTCTCTAACCGGCGAAGGACTCCCCGAGTTTCTCGAAGTCCTTGACACCCTGTGTGAGGCTGTGCCCGAGCGCTCCTCCAAGGGATTGTTCCGGCTGCCTGTGGATCGAGTTTTTACCATGAAGGGGTTTGGCACGGTTATCACCGGAAGCCTTGTATCAGGCAGCGTTCAGGTGGGGGAAACAATTATGATTTACCCGTCGGGCATACAGTCCAAAGTTCGCGGTATCCAGGTGCACAACGAGTCAGTGGACCGGGCTGCGGCCAGTATGAGGACAGCCATAAACTTCCAGGGCTTGGAGCGGGCAGCTATAAACCGGGGAGATGTGCTGGCAGGGGTAAATACGCTGAAACCTAGTTACATGGTGGATGTTGTACTGGACTATATTGGATTTGACAAGAAGCCTCTTAAGAATCGTACGAGACTGCGATTCTACATGGGCACCAGCGAGATACTAGGCCATGCCATCCTATTGGATAGAGACGAGTTGACGCCAGGAGAGAGCGTTGTTGCTCAGTTTCGGCTGGAAAGCCCTTTAGCTGCCGTGAGAGATGACAGGTTTGTGATCCGGACCTACTCGCCGATCAGGACTATAGGTGGCGGCAGGATAATCAACCCGGTCCCCGGAAAACACAAGCGATTCAGAGCATCCATAGTGGCGGACCTGAAACGTCTGGCTGAAAGCACCCCTAGAGAGGTCATTGATCATCACGTAAAGGAGTCCAGTTTGCAGGGGATTGCCTTTTCTGATCTGATTGTCATGACAAATCTCCCCAAAAAAGAACTTGAACAGGAGGTTCAAGACCTACTTTCCAAAAAGGCGATCATTCAGGTGGATCGGGATAATCGCGTTTTCGTCCACGGCTCTGTTTTTGAAGGGCTTCGACAAGAGATTGTGCGGATTCTGGAGGCCTATCATAAGGAACATCCTCTCAAATCAGGCATCGCCAAGGAGGTACTCAAGTCCAAGCTTCCCCGAGGATTGAGCCCGCGTGTCTTTAACCTCTTGGTACAGGAACTGACCAAGGCCGATACGGTGGTTCAGGAAAAGGAGATGATCCGCCTGTCCGGACACACGATCGCTTTACAGGCGGATCAGAAGGACATGAGACGCGAAATTGAGCGGGCTTACCTTAACGCTGGTCTTCAACCTCCATCTTTCAAAGAACTTGTCGCATCTATGGGACAGAATGCAGGGCATATGCAAGATGTTTTGGGGCATATGGTTGACGATGGGCTCCTTATTAGGGTTAAGGAGGGCCTTTACTTCCATAGAGTTCTCATAAAGGAACTCAAGGACAGGCTGGTATCCTTTCTCCTGGCCAACGGCGAAATTTCGACGCCTCAGCTCAAGGAAATGGCGGGGGTGTCGCGTAAGTATATGATTCCCCTAATTGAGTATTTTGACGACACAAAGGTCACTATTCGGGTGGGGGATGTCCGAAAATTGCGAGAGGGCTAGCATGAAACAGGACAAAGACTATGCCAATATGTTTGGCGGGGAGCAAGGATCAACCAGCAATTCGTCTGGTTTTAAACAGTTTTTCACTTTTCGGGTCGTTGCAGGAATTGCCTTTGGTGTGATCGTCCTTTGGGGTTCTTGGATAGTGCTGAGCCGTTTTGGACAACCGCCGCGCGAGCCCTCTGTCGCAAAGGTAGAAGAGGGTGCAGTAGACTCCAGTGTTAGGGAGGCCGATTCCGGTGCGCCACATGTAGGTGATGCTTCTTCTTCACTTGAGCATCATTTGCCCAGTAAGGGTGACATTCCGCTTGAGCATGATACTTCAGTTAAGCCCGGTGTGTCGCCTGAGCATGTTGTATCACCCGGACACGTTCCCTCAGAGGAGGAAAGAGCCGTGGGAGTCCGTTTTGTGGAGGCCACTGCATCGGTCCTCGACTATGAACTAAACCAGCGGTTCTGGGGGTGGCGGAGAAATGATTTGATTCGGATTACAGACAATGTGGAAAATATGCAACTTGGGGTTCTTGAGGTGGTACGCCGCACCAGTGTAAACCTCGTGGAGAAGATGTCTCGTCTCGGAGTTTCAACCGCCATCGATAAGAACTTGGAAAACGCCATGAATTGGCTGATGATCAAGCCCGAACGGTACTGGTTGCCCTCGGCAGAGGAAAAATATAACGATAGCTTGAAGGAGTTGCGCGTCTATGCCCGAAAGCTTGAAACTGGTGACGTACATTTTTACACTCGCACAGACAACCTGATCCCACTGCTGCTCAGCTTTGCGGACTTGGCCGGTAGTTGTGACGACAACCTTGTAAAGTTGAAGGAAGAGGATGGCTCCCCGGTGAGCTGGTTCAAGACCGATGACTACTTCTATTATGCTAAAGGGGTTGCAAGGGCCATGGAAGAGATCCTACAAGCTGTTAGGGAGGATTTTTCCAGCGTCCTCGAAGGCCGTCATGGAGTGGATCTTCTTCACCGCACAATTCATTCCTGTCATGTCGCTGGCAAGCTGGATCCCTGGGTCGTGACAGATGCGCCCTTGGACGGTATTTTGGCCAATCACAGGGCCAATATGGCAGCGGAAATCAGCCATGCCCGCTACTTCCTCGATGCACTAGCGAAAGCGCTGTCCACATGACCCAAAGATGGGTCAAGAAACTGATAGGAACATAACTGTTCAGCTGACGCGATGCTTCTTTTCACTTCTATGTCTCCAACCCTTGTTTTTCCAATGACTTAGCAATGGGGGCATTCCTTGCCCCCTCCGCATTCCCCTCGACAAGCTCGGGGCTGCGGTCTCCCCCTTTGCTAAGTCAGGGAAAAACTGAGGCTTTCCGCCAAGCCGTTCCAAGAAACACCACGCCTGCTGAACTATGTCTTTAGGCTTCCTATGACTTGGCCAATATCGGAGATGCTGTTCTCCTTGAGATAGGTTTCAAGGCCTTCCACAATGTCCATAGTTGCCCGTGGGTTTACAAAGTTGGCAGTACCGACCTGTACGGCATGGGCGCCCACCATCAAGAATTCCAGCGCATCCGTAGTGTCCATAATTCCCCCGATACCAATGACGGGTATGTCCACGGACTGAATCGTTTCCCAGACCATTCGCAGTGCAATCGGTTTGATGGCAGGTCCGGAAAGCCCTCCCACTATGTTGGCAAGCTTGGGCCTGCGCGCTTCCACATCCACTGACATGCCGGTGATCGTATTGATTAGCGACACAGCATCAGCTCCTGCTTGTTCCGCTGCCCGGGCGATAGTGGCAACGTCTGTGACATTTGGCGACAGCTTTACGATCAATGGGAGTCTTGTGTTTTGTCTCACCACTTTTGTGACCTGAGCGGCTGTCTTTGGATCAGTGCCAAATGCCATCCCTCCAGCCTTTACATTAGGGCAGGAGATATTTACCTCGACACCGGCGATTCCATCCAGCTCTTGGACGCGTTGAGCAAGCTCAGCATATTCTTGGGTATTGTGACCGTAAATATTCACAATAACGGCTGTGTCCAGAGATTGAAGAAAGGGGAGCTTATCCCGTACAAAGGCTTCCAGCCCAACATTCTCAAGTCCGATGGCGTTGAGCATGCCTCCACACGTTTCCACGGTGCGGGGAGGAGGATTGCCCGGAGCGGGTTTGAGAGATAAGCCCTTGACGACAATGCCACCCAGGCGGTTCAGGTCAAACAGAGAGGCAAACTCCTGTCCATACCCAAAGGTCCCAGAGGCGGCCATTACGGGATTTTTTATTAAGATGCCGCCCAGACTCACAGCAAGGTTGGGTTTTTCCATCGAGCTTGTTCGGGTTAGGCGCTATTAAGTGGTAGTAACCAGGGTTGCGAGAACGGCGACACCCAGGGCCAGCGAGAAAAGTCCCCATATCTTATGTTTTCTGTCAGTGCCCTCAAACCACCAGTCCATGACTCTTCTCACCTTTTCCCGGGGTGCGAATAGGAAGACTACTCCCTTTGTCAAGGAAAGGAGGCCCAGAATCACAATAAATGGTGACTGGGAGCTTGAAGAGGCCGACAACAACAGAATTACGCCTACAATGATTGCCAATGGGCTTAACATCCTCGGATCTCTCGGCCTTAACTTGGTGTAACATTTTTCTCTTATGACCTGTGTTGAAAACACCATTAACGTGCCGAACATGACCCACATGACCCCTATGGCGAATAGTAACCATATCATCAATATCCCCCTGTCTTGTGCGCTGTTCACACACTTTGAGTCTGGTAAGTGAGGATATTGGAGTCAACCGAAGATGTCAAATACAAAGCGATTTTCATCTGCGGAGCGCCGCGTTACCATCCCAGGTTAATACCGGACAATATCAACCAAAGAAATATGTACACTGCCAACAATCTTGCTGCCATAATAGTGGATGTCCAATCTGGCAAACAAGAAGGCTGGCAATAGCACTCATCACGCTTTTGACGGTTTCGTAAAAAATCGAATGTGCTCAGTGTCGTTCACAAAAGACCTTTACGAGTTCATCACTTTTCACCCATTAAAAATATTGGCATTATGACTCGCTGCCCAGGACAGACATTGATTAGTCTGTATCAAGCAGTATGCCAAGCCCAGGTAGCTGGGCAATATCCTAATGGTGCTAAATACTTAGCTGAAATAACGTTGAAATCTTGTGCAAGAAAGTGAGTATTAGAGGTTATAAATTGGGTAAAGAAATGCCAACTTAGAGAAGAAAAACTCACTGAAGGGAGATACGCCGGGCAGAACCTCTGGCAGTTGGGTGAACATTCGCCGCCCCCTCACTTGCGACGTTTCGTAAAAAAACGAGGCCGAAGGAGCCTCCTTGAGGTTGGATTTGATGAATCCATTACTAAGCTGTTCCCCGCATCTTAGTGGTGATTTTTGGAAGGAGAAGGCTCTCTTCGGCCTTATGATGTTATCGGCACGATAGTAGAGAAACTCAAATGTGAGTAACACTTTAGCGCTCTGAAGAAGGCCGTTTTGTGAACGACATTGAGCAAAATCGAGCTTTTTTCAAAAGGGTAAACTCTTACAAATTTGACGGTTTCGCAATTTAAAGCCGATAACATGACCCATGCACGTCACTTCAAAGACAGGTCCTTCAAATCCAATTCTTCCACCGGAACGCGGGTGAGGTTATTTACAATCTTGAGGATTTCTGTTTTCAGGTTGTCGAGGTCTTTCTTCTGGATGTATTCGGCCACCTTGGGTGAAGTTCCGCAGATTCTCAGTTCGTCCTTTATCTCGGGCAAGTTGTGCATCAAATGACGCTTTTCTTCATCGTCCCTAAACGGGACATACAGCTTAAATCTCACATGATGGTCGTCCCCAATGAGACAAGAAACCCTATAAGTTATCCTTGATGCTGAGTCGCGGTCATGGCCGCCTCCTTTAGAGAAAAATTTTTGGAGTGCAGGGTAGAACAGGACAAGCAAACCTGCAAGTATGCCCGCTAGCAAGGAGAGAATAAACACCTTGTCCTTGGCCAAAACGAACACCTTATCCCTGACCAAGGCGATAAGGCTGTTCCAAAGGGCCGCTTTTTTAGTGTGAGACACTGCCTTTTTGCCTTGGGTTTCTGACGAGGTAGGCGTTTGCTCGGTTTGTTTGGCTTTGGCATGCACCTCAAGCTTATCAAGCTCTAAGCTTTCAGCGTCATTATCTTTGTCTTCCATGGAACCCTCGAAGGCTTAGGAGCTTCTTCAAAGAAGCACTCAGATGTTTACATTTTACACACAGAATGA
>CAZCWQ010000132.1:0-3390 GCA_964502365.1 uncultured Desulfobacterales bacterium
GAACTCTCCGCCTTCGCCAAGGCTGCGGCGGATCAAACAGCTTGCGATTTGCCCATTAAGGTGGGCCGTTCGCTTCGCCCGGATGGGTGCCCCAAAAACCTCATAATTGTCGCTTTTCGAGGTTATGCAAAGCTCTCCCGTCGTCAAACAAGTATCCAAATAGAAGGGAGGCGTTGGACACTCGTTTATTTTTTCTCTTGCAATCTGCGCAATAAACACTTATAATGTGATTTATCCAGATAATCCCCAGTGGAGTTGTTGCATGGAGATCAAGCGACAATTGCAACTTGCCCCTTTGCTGGCAATGAAATCATTCTTTCTCTTTGGGCCGCGTGCCACAGGCAAAACCACCATCATCCATCAGCAACTGGCGGAAAAAGCCACCATCATAGATCTTCTTGACGTGCGTTACTTCCTGAGGCTGTCCAGCGCTCCCTATGAACTGGAATCCATCATTGCAGCAGCCCCTGCCGACATCATCGTGATTGACGAAATCCAGCGCATTCCGGAACTTCTCAATGAAATCCACCGACTCATTGAGACCCAAAACACCACCTTTTTACTCACAGGTTCAAGTGCACGAAAACTACGCAGGGGCAAGGCAAACCTCCTGGCTGGTCGTGTCTGGGACGCCAGGATGTTCCCTCTTATTTACCGGGAGCTGCCTGATTTCAACTTACATCGCTACCTTAGATATGGTGGTCTGCCCGCGGTCTATTTGAGTAAGTATCCCGAGGAAGAGCTTGACGCATACGTAAACACTTACCTTAAAGAAGAAATACTGGCAGAGGGTCTGATAAGGCGTCTTCCGCCGTTTTCACGTTTTCTGAAGACCATTGCATTGACCAATGGCGAAATGATCAACTTCACCAAGCTTGCAAATGACTGCCAGGTCCCGCCCTCAACGGTTACTGCTCATGTCGGACTCTTGGAGGACACACTGATCGGCTTTGTGCTGCCCGCTTGGACCGAATCCAAGAAGCGCAAAGCGATCAAGACCGGAAAATTTTATTTCTTTGACCCTGGCGTCACTCACATGCTGGCCGGGACTGAAACACTGGACCGCAACTCCAATCTGTACGGAAAAAGTTTTGAGCAATTCATCTGTATGGAGCTGCGGTCATACCTGAGCTATAGACGGAAAAAACTCCCTCTGACTTACTGGCGATCAAAAAACGGTCATGAGGTGGACTTCTTGTTAGGGAACAAAACAGCCATAGAGGTAAAAGCATCCGAGAGGATCAGCAGAAATGACTTCAAAGGACTAAGATATTTGAAAGAGGAAGGTGTATTTCAAAATTTCATCCTGGTCAGCCAGGACCCGGTAAGTATCCGCACTGATGACATCCTGACCCTGCCCTGGCAAAGATTTCTCTCCGACCTGTGGAAAGACAAGTTTATATAAAACAGGGGACTGGTATCTGCGACCCGGAACGAGGGCTGTTCATGACAGAGATCCTGCCGTATACATACTTACATTTTCAAGGTGGACCCCATAGATACCTCAAAATGATTCTGTGGGCTTATCGTTCGGAACACAAAGGTCCTTAGGCCTGTTTTTTCAAACCAAAACACAGCCTGGCATTCTTCGTGGTCTGCTCAGCTATCTCCTCTAGACCCCTTTCTTTGACTCTGGCTACCTCTTTCAGGGTGACCTGGACATGTACCGGCCTTGCAGCCAATTCCTTATATTGCACTGGGGCGTCTGTTTCGAGCAGCAGATTGGAAATCGGAACCGCATTGATGGCCTTTGCGTGATAGGGGTTGTACAAGAGCGCTGGACAGGCGGACATATAGTAGCCAGCAGCAGCAATAAGAGGGATCAATTCAAGGGGACCGCTGTACCAGTGAAAGACCGCCTTTTTTAGGCCAACTTCTTGGAGCATTCGATAAGCAGTCTCATGGGAATACCTACAATGAACAATGACCGGTTTGTCATGTTTCTTGGCTATGCCAAGGAGTTTAAGAAAGATGGCCTTCTGGATCTTCTTCTTTGTCTTGGCCTTGTAGTCCAAGCCCACTTCCCCCAGGGCCATGCAGTGTTTTAGGTTTGCATCTATGTAAGTAAGGTTCTCGTCATCGTTTTCGGGGTTTAGACGCCAGGGATGATAGCCCACGGCAGGAAAGACAAATCCCGGATGCTTGTTCGCTATCTTCAAGGTCTTCTGGTTGGAGACGATGTCTTGTCCCACGGCCACGATAGCAAGGACCCCGCCTTCGTGTGCCTCCTTTACAGCCGCTTCCACATCAGGCAATTCATCCAGGTGGGCATGGGTGTCTATGACGGGCGGTGCGTTTTTCATGTTTCCTATCTCACGTGCGCGAGTGGGCACAAAAAGGCCGAAAACTAATCACGAAAACACGATACAGCAAAGCAATCTGTTAGTGAGGGAATTGCTTCGTCGCTTCGCTTCGACAGCTTTGCATAACCTCATATCAAAGACCGAGACGAGGTTATGCAATAAAGGTCTCACGTCTCGCAATGACGTATTAAGGAGCTGTTGCCCAAATAAGAACCCTTTGAGCAGTTCATTGAAACGTTTTTTGAGAACAAATCTTGGCGAAGCGAAAGATATGCGATGTCAACTGTTTGAGCCCGAAGGGCGAGTTTTGACATCGCCTGGAGCGAGCGTTAGATTTGTCAAAAAACGTTTCAGAACACGCGAAAAGGGATTCAGGCAACAGCCCGGTAACACCCTTGCGAAATCCTGGATCATTTTTCGTAGATATATATATGCTCTATTCCAGGCTTCAGGAAAAAGGTGGTCATCTCAACCTTCTTTTGGTTGGGGGAAAAACTTATCACAAATTTCTTCTCACACAGCACGCGTTCCAGGCTCTTGATGTCTTTCAATTCGATAGTAGGGTTGCTGCAAAAGGCGACTTCAACCTGATGGTCATGAGTCATTCCAATCATATCCACCGGACCTTCCGGAAAACGAGGATTACGAAAGGCAGGAACCGGCTGAAGCCCTTGCTCCTTCAAAAAACCATACAGCACGCATCGGATGGTCTCCTTGACCGCAGAATCTGTGAGGTGTCCCTTGGGGATGGACCTAATCGCTTCCAATATCTTCTTCTTTATCGTATCTTTCATGCATAGCCTCTTACTTCCGGCGCAACATTTTTAGAGCTTGCATAACCTCGGAAAGCGACAATGAAAAACCTCATATCGAAGAGCGAGGCGAGGTTCTGCAAAGGTCTCATTTTATACTTATCAAGATATCTTCAACCCGTACGAAAGGTGCTGATCCCTTTCCCGGAGTGACTACCGGGAGGGTGGCGTTTTTTGCGGCGTTGACAACCAATACCTGAGACGTTATGGGTGGTCAACTCATAATTCGGTCTGAACTTTGAGCAACCATCTCTATAAAACCTTGGACTTTGACA
>CAZCWQ010000132.1:3490-6941 GCA_964502365.1 uncultured Desulfobacterales bacterium
CATAATTCGGTCTGAACTTTGAGCAACCATCTCTATAAAACCTTGGACTTTGACAAGGTCCTTGACGACCTGAGCCATCGAACCTATTGCCCGCTGGCTGCCGAGCGTCTGCGGCAAATGAAACCCCTTTCCAACCCGGAATCGGTTCAAAAAAGTCTGGCAAGAATCTCCGAACTGCGCACTTGGATGGACTCAGGCGGTTCATTTCCCTTGGAGACCTTTGACAATATTGGCGCCTATCTGAGGTCGGCTGCCGTAGAAGGGAGCTATCTTGACCCAAAGGCTTTTCGCAGAATCCACAAAATCCTTTTCCTAAGCGCAAGGATTCGCAGGTTTCTGGAAGAAGACCAACAAAACTTCCCCCTGCTTTATGAGGCCGCTGATGGTCTCACCCCCAACCCTGACCTGACAAAAGAAATAGACAAAGCCATTGACCCGGACACTTTGGATATTCGGGACCAGGCAAGCGCCGCTTTGGCCGGCATACGTCGGCAGATGGTCCGGGCCCGTGAACAAGTAAGGAAACATTTGGAACGCCTCCTGGACAGGTTGGCACGCAAGGGGATCTTACAGGAACGCCTCATTACCATGCGATCGGGACGGTGGGTCCTTCCGGTGAAGGAAACTCACAGGCACCTGGTGAAAGGGGCCCTGCATGACAAATCAGCCAGTGGCGCAACCGTTTTTGTGGAGCCCTTGGAAACCATGGAGATGAATAACCAGATTCGTCGCCTTGAGGCAGAAGAGCGCCATGAAATTGAAAAGATACTCCGCACCTTGACCGATCTTGTTCGCAACCACCTGCCCGAACTGGAACAAAACCTTGAGATTCTGGTAACCGTTGATTGCATTCATGCCGCAGCTCTGGCCTCCAAGACCCTAAACCAACATGCCCCGGCACTCAACACGTACGGGGCACTCAAGATCAAGAATGGGCGTCACCCGTTGCTTGTCCTAAGAAAGGCGCCTTTGCCGGATGTGGTTCCCCTTAATCTTGAGATTGGCGAGGCATTCAACACACTGGTCATAACCGGCCCCAATGCCGGTGGGAAGACAGTGGCTTTGAAGACCGTGGGGCTCCTGGCGCTCATGGTCTCATGCGGGCTTCACATCCCGGCAGATGCCGATTCCGAGGTGCCTATTTTCAACACGATCTTTGCCCATGTGGGAGACGCCCAGTCCATCGAGATGGACCTTTCAACTTTTTCAGCCCGCCTTAATGAGATCAAGACCATAGTAGAGGAGGCATCTGCCGGAGACCTGGCGCTCATTGACGAAATAGGCACCGGTACCGACCCGCAGGAAGGGGCCGCCCTTGCCATGGCCGTGCTGGAAACCCTGACCGCCCGGAAAGTGGTGACCGTGGTGACAACCCATCATGGCTCGCTCAAGGCCTTTGCCCATGAAACCCCGGGCATTGCCAACGGTTCCATGGCCTTTAACTCTCAGACCCTCGCGCCCACGTACAGGTTTCGTGCCGACCTTCCCGGTTCCAGCTATGCCCTTGAGATCGCAAAGCGCATGGGGCTTCCTGAACGTGTTGTAACGCGTGCCAGATCTCTGATCGGAAGTCAAGCCAACAGATTGGAAGAGTTGATTCTGAGACTCGACCAACAGATTGAACGCAATAAGCAATTGGAAAGGGATCTCAGAACACAAAGGCTCGCAGTGGACGGACTGAGGGAGCGATACGAGGCAGAAAACACACGTCTATCCAGGGAGGTAAAGCAAATACGCCGCAAGGCGGCCGAAGAGGCTGATGCTATTATAAAGCAGGCAAATGCCACTGTGGAAAGGGCCGTACGCAAGATCCGCGAAGATGGTGCGAGCAAGACCGCTATCCATCAGGCCAAGGCTCTTATTCAACAGGAGAAAAAGGCTGTAGAAGAAGAGCTTGAAGCCGCAGTGCTTGACGAGGAAATTCTGGTAGAAGACGAGATCGCGGGTGAACTTCGAGCAGGGCACAGAGTCTGGTGGAAGCGGGGCCGGGTCGCGGGGACCGTGTTATCCTCTGACGATCCGGAGGGCCGCATCCTCGCTGCATTTGGCAAGCTCAAAGCCCATGTACCCAGAGAAGAGCTAAGCAGGATCAAAGACATTGACAGAATGCATGCGGCTCGAGTATCGGCGGTGGAAGTCAGTGCTCAGGAAGACGTTAGGACAGAAACCGACATTCGTGGGCTGCGTGTGGAGGAAGCCTTAAATGTAGTAGACAAATTTCTTAATGATGCCTTGTTGGCTGGTTTAAAGGAAGTGCGAATAATTCACGGAGTGGGGACCGGTGCCCTCCGCAACAGTCTCATACCGTTCTTGAATCAGCATCCCTTGGTCCTGGACACCAGTCCCGGGGGACCTCATCAAGAAAACCCGGGTGTTACCATAGTGGAAATCGCCGGCAAATAAAGTGGTCCTTAAACGAGAACAGTCTGGTTACCACCCTGCCTTTTCGCCTGGTACATCGCCTCATCTGCCCTTTTTGCCAGTTCTCTCCACCCTTCTCCTGCCCGGCATTCAGCGATTCCTATGCTCACGGTAGCATCAAAGTCGTTGCCTGGCCCGGCACGGAAATCCAAGGCCTGGAACCCCCTCCTGATCCTTTCTGCCACCTTCACGGCCTCTGTCCCGCGCGTCTCCGGCAGGATCACTGTAAACTCGTCGCCACCGTACCGGTAGCCGGAGTCGTTCTTTCGCATGCAGCCTCGAATGACCTTGCCAAGCTCAGCCAGGATCTCGTCTCCTTCCAGATGACCGTGCGTGTCATTGTACTGTTTGAAGTGATCCACATCAAGTAGCAACAGCGACAGGGGGTGTTGGTACCTGACTGCGCGATCGATCTCAGATTGAACCTCTTTGAAAAAATGTCTTGAGTTGTGCAGTTTGGTTAGGTCGTCTGTTACCGTGAGTTCCCGAAGCTGCTCTTCCATCTGCCTGCGCTCGGCAATGAGGGCGCGTTCTTTGAGGACCCGCTTTAGTCTTGCAATCAACTCTTTTGGTCGCACCGGCTTCTGCGCGAAGTCACTGGCACCTTTATCCAATGCCTCTTCGTATGAAAATTCTCCCCCGTAAGCAGTGATGATTATCACATCGGCATCATAGTCTTTCCTTACGATCTCTGTCAGCTTGAATCCGTCCAGTCCCGGCATCCTAATATCCGTGATCACGACATCCACATCCTCACGGTCCAACAACGTCAACGCCTCTTTCCCACTCGCAGCGCCCGAGCACCGATAGCCTTCCTGCAAGACTATCTCGCAAAGCGTAGTCCGTACACCCTCTTCGTCATCAACAATAAGTATGCTCGGATGAACAGAATTCTTTTTCATCCTTCCGTGCCTGTTATCAGGACGATTTTGGCTAAGTGCTTCGATTCGCAAATACGATGACGTATTTTTGTCGGATTAGTTCAAAGCAATTGCTCACTCCATTCGGCCCGAGCTCATGGCCGAGGGCA
>CAZCWQ010000133.1:0-6859 GCA_964502365.1 uncultured Desulfobacterales bacterium
CCCATAATTCAAGAAAAATGCCAGCTCAGCGAGAGCTTTGCATAACCTCGGGAAGTGACAATTATGAGATTTTTGGGGCAACCCATCTGGGCGAAACGAACGGCCCACCTCAGTGGGCAAATCGCAAGCTGTTTGATCCGCCGCAGCCTTGGCGAAGGCGGAGAGTTCTTGCGATTTAGTAAGTGAGCACGTAGATGGGTCAAAAACCTCATATCAAAGAGCGAGACGAGGTTATGCAAATGTACTTGCAGCTGTGGCCAAACCTCCTTGACAATACGGTAAACAATGTGTTTAGACTCTTTCGCAGGGGCGATTAGCTCAGCGGATAGAGCACAAGCCTCCGGAGCTTGGTGTCGCCGGTTCGATTCCGGCATCGCCCTCCAACCTGAGATCTTGTATTATTTTAGCCTTATGAAACAAGGTGCAACGGCGATCAGATTCTAACCCAATTGCACACCTCTGATGGACTCGCAAAAAGTCTTTTGTGAACGACATCATCTCACTTAATCAACCCAGCTACTAGATCCATAGCCTCTTTCTTGGTCTTGATTTGTCCGCTCAGTCGCCCTTGTTCCACCTTATCCAGCAATCTTCCAATAAGCTTTGAGGGTTTCAGATCGAAATGCCTGATCAGATCATGGCCGGTTATGAGCCTCTGCGCTGTGATTTTCGGCCTTATATCGTAAAAATATGCAGAGATAATCCTTTCGAAGAACCTCATCAACCCGCTCAGCGATTCGTGCCTCACACCTCCTTTTGCACGCTGATCTGCAATGCTGTGGATCACAAGCCCAATGATGTCGTCTTGGTATTTTCTCGCAAAGCGGGCTATCCCTCTCGGGCTAAGGACTCCCCGCTGATGGGCATCAAAGAGAAGAAGTGGACTGAGGTGTTTTTGCACAATAAACGTAATGTATGATCTGTTTGAACGAGACATTCTGAGTCTTGTACAAATATCATGAACACGTCGTGCCCCTTCCTCCTCGTGACCCAAAAACCTGACCCTACCGCTGGCATCGACACTGCGCGTTTCGGGTTTGCCAATATCATGAAGCAAGGACGCCCACTTTAATAGGATCTTTTGGTCATTGGTCTGAAGATATGTGCCTATCTCTTCGGCAAACTCCGGCCACAGCTTAACACCGCCCCCCAGGATCACTTCCATCTCATCATAGGCCCTCATGGCATGCTCAAGCACATCGCCCACATGAATCTCATTCTGCGTACAGGTACGACAATGTTCAAGTTCAGGGAGGATATGGGTCAGAAGTCCTGACTGAAACATTTTCTTGACATAACAGAAGGAACTTGGGACCTCCATCATCCTAAAAAGCTCGGCATTTATGCGTTCTCCAGCCGATTCTGCAATTAGTAGCCCTTGTTTCTCGATGACCGCCAGCGTCTCACGTGAAATATCAAAACCCAACACAGCACCAAGGCGAAAGGCCCTGAGCATCCTCAAAGGGTCGGCAGGCACCGCGTCTTGTGAGACGAGTCGAATGGTTTTGGACTCTATATCATCCAGAGCCCCAACCGGATCGATAAGCCTTTTGGATCGCAAGTCATATGCCAGGCAATTTATGGTGAAGTCGCGTGTTTTCAGATCCGCTTCAATAGTGTTGCCCTCCATGGGGGAAAAATCGAGTATCTGACTTCCTGACATGACTCTGTAAACGGTCTTGTTGTCTTTGCCCATCTCTATCATCCGCACACCGCGTTGTGTGGCTACTCTTTGCGCAAAGGCCTTGGCGTTGCCTGGCACCACAAAGTCGTGGTCGCTGCACGGGCGGTCGAGCATACTGTCCCTCACTGAGCCCCCCACCAGATAGACTTGGCCGATGGAGCTAAGATTATGAAAATGATCAGCTATCTTCACTTGTGTTTACGCCTGAACCTGCGCGTATCCTTCTTCCAGGCAATCTCTTTCTTGATGCCTTTTTTCTTCAAGGTTTTTGACTTTTGCATCTGAAGTCGTCGGGATCGTTCCATGTCGAGGGTGAAGCTCCCTGGCATGGTATCTGGTGCAAAAGGTGCTTCCTTCTTAGACTTTGCAGGCTCCTTCTTTTCCTTGGGTAGCGGCGGACCTGAAAAATAGCCCACCGGAACCTGACCGACAAGATAGATCAGTTCCCCTTGTCTGAAAAATTTCACGCCGGCCTTAAAGGCCTTCTCCGCCTGCACCGTCAGCAACACCGGTTTTGGGTCCCGTCGTTTCCCTATACGCAGGGCCAGGTCCCCGGTAGTTGCCAAAAAGACATGGTGATGTCCCATAGGGATTATTCCTTTCTGACACACGACAGGATATGCCTTGCGCCGCACACAGTGATACAGTAATTTCGGGGGTGTAACTCCCGCCACGATACTAACGCCCCGGTCAGGGGTAGTAAACTTAATGCGGTCATTTTCAACTACAAATGGATTATCGCGAAATGTTATGAGGACCTCGTGGATATGGGATTTGCGCACATATCCCCACCCTGGTTCTTCGGAAATGGCCTTAATGAGATCTTTGACGCGCACAAACCCATCTTTATCCAGGACCAGTCCGAATTCGTCGGGCTGCCGCCCGAGCACGTAGGTCATCAGTTTTGCCAGCTGTTTAGGATCTTTTCGTTTTCCCACTATCCAAACACCTCGTAATCTCCAGATGAGATTGAACCCTAAATGAGCGTAAACAGAATGAAGTGATGCTGTAATATATTAACAACGAAGAGTGTTTTCAGCTTCCTTTGGAAGACTACATCTCTTCTGTCAGTAAGCTGTAATTTGTCTTTTAGAACTTCATTTTGTTTACCCTTCGGGAAAGCCTATGATACCCCATCTCCTTTGTTATCAAGGGTTAGCAGTAGTTTACTACGGCTTCACCCTTGACGCCTTGGATCTCGGGCATCCTCGACTTTCGCTCAATTAGGGTTAAACACCAGATCTTATGTGCCCGGCGGCAACCACATGTCGGCCAGGAAGAGCGGCAGTTCTGCTGCGCAGATTGGGCCGACAATAACCTCCCAACCTGTTGACTGTACCAGTTCGTCACTTACCGTCATGGCTAGTCCGGGCAGTATGATGTTTTGAGGAGGAGTCCTGTCGAAGACGCCTGACGTTTCAAGCTCCTTTCTGATCTGCCCGGCAGTCATGGTCTTGAAGATAACAGCCATGTCAACAGTATTTCCTTTCGTATCCGTGAAAACCAGGAAGAACGAGCTCCTCGTAGTGCTGAGAATAGACGTGAGTATATCTTGCGTGTGCACGTGGTTTCCCGAGACCAGGATAGGGCTGCCGCGGTCAGGACCATTTATCTCCACCACTCCTGTCGGTCCGGGCCTGGGATCAGTCACACAAGAATATTTCGGTAGGATGTTATCGGCGTCAAGGGCAACGTCAAAAGGATAGTGTAAACGCTTTGGAATATCGGGACAATCATGGGGCTTTTTCACCCCCCTCTTCAAACCATCAACAAATTCGTCGCAGGTCTTCGCCCCGCAGGCCGCGCAGTCGGTTCGAGGAAGATATTTCAAAAAATCAATCCTGTCCAGATATCTGTCGGCAAGAAGCATGAGTGCCCTGTGAAAAGATGCCAAGAACGTCCCTGTGAAAAGCTCTCACATCAACTGCCAGATGTTCTCTCGTGGCCCAGCCCCGAATACGGGTCCTGATATTGCAACTCTTTCGGCCCTCTAGCGTCCTACGAGGTCCACCTCCCCATTCGGATAGTGAACGGTATATGCTGCTTTTACTCCCCAATATCAAGATGAGACTTTCCTCGCCAGCCCTTATCATCCAGGGATCAGGCAGACCGCATCAAGGCTTGATTGGATATCACAGAAATCCCATGCTTGAAATAGTGAAAAGGAATAGCAGCAACGTTTAGCCCGCGAGAACAAGGAATGGATACAAGCAGGTACAACATGTAGTGGCCCAATTTGTGTTGGCTTTAAGCCAAAGCCTATTTTTTTTCCGAGAATTTCCCCACTCTTTGCAAGATACATAAACCGCCAGATGTGCACATTCTTGGGGAAGAGGTGGGGCCAGATTAGCGATCCTGCCCATTTTCAGAAGATGTGCAGTTCACAGATTTTTCGGAAATGATGTCCGTGTATCGCCAACGTAACGGCCAGCGGAAACAACGCGGGACGACGAAAAAGCGTCCACAACAAGAGCCTCCAATACTGGAATCGCCCTTTACCAAGGATGCCCAAGTGTATGTTCGAACGAAAGAATGCCATGAATCGCTGAAAATCCAGTGAGATTTCAACCTTTGGGGCCTTGTATTCACGCAGAAAAGTCCTGATGCGTGAATAATAGTGCTTAGGGGAATAGATATGGCACATTATATTCCTGTACCCGCTGTGCAATACCTCAAGGTCCATTCTAGGAATTATGTTAGTTGTGCCGTCCACGTTATCCCCAGACATATGGCCGAGCAGGCGGCCCTCTCGTTTCAAACGCTCATAGAGCTTTGTGCCGGCAGGAGCCTGAAGAAGACCTACCATCGCTGTCACGATGCCGCTGTGTTGTATAAAATCAATTTGCCGCTCAAAGATCGATTGGGTGTCATTGTCGAAGCCGACGATAAAACCACCCTGTACTTGTAAGCCAGAGCGCTGGATTCGTTTTACACTCTCCATTAGGTCACGGTTTCTGTTCTGTTTCTTGTTGCACTCGGCGAGGCATTCCTTATCCGGCGTTTCAATACCGATAAAGACAGCGTCAAAACCTGCCTCGACCATCATCTCCATCAGTGCCTCATCGTCGGCTAGATTGACAGAAGCTTCTGTATAAAACGGAACCCCTTTCTTGTCTTTCTGCCATTCGACGAGGGCTGGCAGGAGCTGAGTTTTCAGATATTCTCTATTCCCGATGAAGTTGTCATCCACGAAGAAGATCTGCCCGCGCCATCCAAGATCGTAGAGACCATCCAATTCAACAATAATCTGCTCAGCAGTCTTAATACGTGGACGGCGCCCAAATAACGCAGTTACGTTGCAAAACTCGCAATTGAAAGGGCAGCCTCGGGAGAACTGAACACTCATTGAGGCATACCTTTTCAGATCGGCTAATTCCCACATAGGCGCCGGAGTTTCCCTGATGTCACAAAACTCGGTTGTTTCGTAGATATGCCTGGCACGTCCCATTTCCAGGTCCGCCAGAAAGAGCGGAAGGGTAATTTCCGCCTCGTTCAAAACAAAATGGTCAACGTCCTCAAAATTCTCGTTTTCGCTTGTAAAAAGTGGTCCGCCAGCAATTACTTTGAGACCCGCCGCCTTGCACTGTGCAATGGTTTTACGTGCAGATTCTCTTTGCACAACCATGGCGCTGATAAACGCATAATCAGCCCACGCCAGATCCTTTTCACTGAGCCTTTTCACATTGACATCAACTAGGCGCTTGGACCATCCTTTGGGCAGCATTGCCGCAAGTGTAAGCAATCCCAATGGTGGCAACGCAGCCTTTTTTCGAATGAACTTGAGTGCATGTTTGAAACTCCAGAACGTGTCAGGAAATTCTGGATATATTAACAGGATGTTCATTTACTTTCCTTTGGTGTCTTGTTGTTTCGCAAAAGTACTCTTTTTTACAGGTCTTGGAGTAAGCATAGCAGGCCAAAAACAACCCACGTCAGACTCGGTTGAAGTCTAAACCAGTTACTATTTTCTTCTGTGACCATACCCTTGTCTTTCTCTTGAGGGCCGGACTTCGTTCACTCTAAGGCAACACCCGTTGAATTCATATTCATTCAATTCTTTCTTGGCTTTTTCTGCCTCAGATCGGCTAGACATTGCTACGAAGCCATAGCGTTTCCCCTTGACTATGTTGACCCCCTCGATCTCACCGTAACGGGAAAACAGTTCCTTCAATTGCTCGGTCTCTTCAGTAACACTCACACAATGACTGAGATTCCCCACAAATAGTTTTCTGCCTTGCATCCGAAACTCCCTCCATGCGATAGAACTCTGGTTGTCGATTTACTGAACCCGTTGTTTTAAGGCTTTTCCTGCAGTAAATTTCACAGCCTTGGAAGCCGATGTGTGGAGCTTTTCTCCTGTTCTCGGATTTCGACCTTCCCTCGCAGATCTTTCAACAATTTTAAAGCTGCCAAAACCTATTTTTCCTCCTCGGCCTGACCTGTCCGGATTAGTTGTGTTGGAGTCACCCCGATTCAAAGCGCCTCAGTAACACATACAATTTATCACCACTTTCGTATTTCGGCTTTTTTTGCACTACAACAGTAAACGTGCCCCTTGTTCTTACTATGGTCCAATATGAAAAGTCGAAACTCTTTGAGTTCAACACTTCTCCCTGTAGTAGACTTAGGATTCCCCTTGTTCCAGGCGTCAAGATCATAAAGATCATTGAAAACAAGGTGGGGGGCGACATGAACAAGTTCCACATTATCCCCGTCAAACAAGGAATATGCCGGGCCTTTGGGGGTACAGACTTTTGACCCAAGCACCTGGCCTTTCTGAGTAACCACATGAAATTCGTGTTTACTGTCCTGGATCTGTACTGCCCACATCCCGTAATTTTTATCATTAACCATATACTTGGACAAAAGTTTAGTTTTACCCTCATCATCGATCCAATATTTCGCCATTGTTTTCTCCTTTTTTTGAGATGGACAAAACCGTACCTGTCACAGGTTTTTCGAAGCGAATACGAGTGTTCTGGCTTTAATGTCTAAGGCCCGTCTACCAAGAACGCCTTCCTCGATCCGAGCGTCCACCACCTTGTCCTCTTCCGCTCCGCCTTCCACCTCCTGGGCCTCTTCCACCTTGACGACCACCGCCGGAACGAGGTCGGGCCTCGTTAACGTTAAGCGTTCGTCCCTTCAATTCTTTGTCCTTCAGGCTGTTTATAGCGG
>CAZCWQ010000134.1:0-6568 GCA_964502365.1 uncultured Desulfobacterales bacterium
GATGGGTCAAAAACCTCGTATCAAAAAGCGAGGCGAGGTTCTGCAAAGGTCTCGAATTCTAATTAATTAGGAGTGACTTGTCGGGGTGTCTTAGTACGAAAATGAGTTGAAATTTGTTTGCCGGTCTGGCAAGGTGTCAGATTATTGACTCCTTGTGACGGGCCCCTGAGAATATTTGAAGGTGCAGGTATGCTGGCAAACACATTTCTCCATATACCTGGTATTGGGATCAAGACAGAAGAGCGGTTATGGAGTGCGGGAATTGTCAGTTGGGATGGTTTTGTTGAACCATACCTGATTAGACTATCCCCAAAACGAGTGGAAACCCTTCGGACATATCTTGACCAATCAAGAAGGCATCTTCAAAACCAGAACCCACACTACTTTTCCGGCCTGTTACCGTCAAACCAACACTGGCGCCTTTTCCCGGAATTCAGACACTTAACCGCATATCTGGACATTGAAACCACCGGCATGGATGGGTACTATGACGACATAACCGTAATAGGTCTTTACGACGGCACGTCAATTTTGTACTATGTCAAAGACCATAACCTTGATGATTTCAGGGAAGATGTTCAGAAATACAAGGTCATTGTCACATACAACGGCAAATGCTTTGACATACCGTTCATTCAGAAGAACATGGGATTACCGATGGACCAAGGGCATATTGATCTTCGGTATATTCTGTCAAGCCTTGGTTTGACTGGGGGACTCAAGGGATGCGAAATAAGGGCTGGCATTGATAGAGGTGAATTGGCGGGTCTTGATGGATATGATGCGGTTCTTCTCTGGAACGATTACGTCAGCACTGGAAATCAAAAAATATTGGAAACCTTACTCGCATACAACATTCAGGATGTTGTGAATCTGGAGACCTTAATGGTGATGGCGTACAATCTGAAACTCAAGAATACTCCCTTTTCTACGACCAATCAGCTACCAGACCCGGTTCTACCAGAAATTCCATTTAGGGGTGACACCGAGGTTATTGAGAGGATTCAGTTTGAGAAGAAGGAAGGAGTATGAATGATGAAAAAATGGATCTTTATATGTGGGGCGGTCGTGATCGTTGGTATTATTCTCTTGGTTATAGGGATTTCCAACCTCGGCCCTATGATCAAGAGTGCGGTGAACACATACGGCCCAAGAATAACAAAGACGCAGATGCAAGTGGCGGATGTAGGTGTCTCAATATTTTCCGGAGAGGCCAATCTGAAAGACTTTTATCTCGGCAATCCCAAAGGATTTAGCTCGCCGAAGGCCATGAGTGTGGGATCAATCCATGTGGACGTAAATGAGGGGTCCCTCACCGGAGAGACTATCATTATTGACAAGATCGAGGTAGTTCGTCCTGAGGTCACCTATGAGAAGGTGCGTGGAACAGACAACTTCAGAACCATCTTAAGCAACGTGAAAAGGACGGTGGGTACGGGCGAGCCCTCCAAGAAGCAGCCGGAAAAAGAAGGTGAAGGAAAGAAGATCCTGATCAGAGACTTCATCCTGAGGGACGGAAAGGTGAATTTAGCAATGTCGGTGCTTGGTGGTAATACAATAAGTGCATCGCTGCCAGACATCCACCTCAAGGACATCGGAAAAGATGGCGCGTCCCCTGCCGAGGTATTGGAAGAGGTGTTGGCGGCACTATATGCAAAGATAACCTCTCCGGCTGTCACTGAAACGCTGAACCAAGGGCTTAAGGCTATCGGTTCGAACATCGGGGCAGCGGGTGACAGTGCTAAAGAGCAATTGGAAACAGTGGGCGAAGGTGCTAAAAAAGAGGTGGAGGGAGTCACCGACAAGGTGAAAGGGTTGTTCGGCAAATAGTGACGCAGACCCTATCGGTCATTTCTCTGCGTCCTTTTCCATTTTGACACTGAAGCGCTCAAGTGCTCTTTTTCCAAAACAGCTCAACGTGACTCGCAAAAGGCTTTAGACCGAATCCGACGTTGTTAAAGGTGTTTGTGGGACACGACACTAGATATCAAGATCCTTAATGACTCTTTTTAGAATGCTGGCAGATTGTTGGAATTTTCCAATCTCAGATTCGTCAAGAGCGATCTTCAAGATCTGTGATATGCCATTCCTATTCAGGATCGCAGGAATGCTCAAGCACACATCATCGACATCATAGTAATCTTCCACAAGTGCGGAAACGGTGAGGACACTATTTTCGTCACGTTGGATGCTTTCCACGATTCGAACCAGAGCCAGGCCGATGGCGAAATTGGTGACTCCTTTTCGTTTGATAATTTCATAGGCGGCGTTCCTTACTTGGTCAAATATGGCCTGTCTTTGACCATCAGTGCATTGTTTTGGACATGCCGGACAGTACTGTCGAAAAGGCACACCTGCGATATTCACCTGGCTCCATACGGCCAGCTCACTGTCTCCATGCTCTCCTATGACGTGCCCATGCACATTTCGGGGGTCAACCCCGCAATGTCTGCTGAGCAGATATCTGAACCTCGCTGTGTCGAGGGTTGTGCCCGAGCCAATGACCCGGCTCATGGGGTAGTCAGATACTTTTAGGGTAACATAGGTCATCACATCTACAGGATTGGAAACCACTAGCAGGATTCTGGGATTATATCTGACAATTTGGGGAATAACACTCTTGAAGACATCAGTGTTCTTCCGCACCAAATCCAGCCTGGTTTCTCCCGGCTTTTGTGCCGCCCCTGCGGTAATGACAACGATGCTTGCGTCCTTGCAATCCGCGTAGTCGCCTACGGATATCTTTGAGGGTTGAACGAAGGACAAGCCGTGACTTAAATCCATGACGTGTCCTTTGGCTCGCTCGACGTCTTGATCAATCAGGACGATATTTGTTGCCAGGCCGCTTATCACTAAGGCATAGGCGAATGTTGAGCCCACCTGTCCCGCACCGAGTATGACCACTTTTTCACTAGCCACGAGATCTCCTTCCGGTACTGTTGAGTATTTATCCGGATTCTGTTGGAAAGAATCTTTTCTAAGCGGCTTCAAGCAGCTTCTTCAATCGATCTCCTTCTATATTTTCTTCCTTTAGAACCAGGGCCGCTCCCTCATCCAGGGCTTTTTTGTGCTTGGTAAGGATCCCCTTGGCCACTTCATATTGAGAATCCAAGATGGCCTTGATCTCACGATCAATGACCTGCGCTGTCTCTTCGCTATAATCCTTTGCCGAAGGTATGCCCATGTCAAAAAACTGCTTTGGACGTTCTTTCTCGAAATATATGTGGCCTAATTCAGTGCTCATGCCGTACTCTTTGACCATGCTGCGCGCAATATCAGTAGCTCTGGAAAGATCATTGTGTGCACCGGTGGAGACATCTTGAAACTGGATCTCTTCGGCAGCTCGGCCCCCCAATGCAACAGCAATCTTGTTCAGGAGTTCACCCTTGCTCATCAAGAAGCGGTCTTCGGTAGGCACCTGAAGGGTATAGCCCAAGGCAGCGACTCCCCGAGGTATGATTGAAATTTTTCGAACTGGATCAGTGTCTGGCAGAGACAGAGCGACCAGGGCATGACCCACCTCGTGATAGGCTACAATTTCTCGTTCCTTCTCATTGATGAGACGGTTCTTCTTCTCCAGCCCCGCGACAATTCGCTCAACAGCGGCCTCAAGCTCGGCCATTCCCACCTTATCCTTGTTGTGGCGTACGGCCAGAAGGGCTGCTTCATTCACTAGGTTGGCCAGATCGGCTCCCACAAACCCAGGGGTCATGCCGGCAATGGTTTCTATGTCCAGGTCCTTTCTTACTTTTATCCCTTTCAAGTGGACTTTCATGATTTCTGCCCGTCCCTTTCTGTCTGGCCGATCCACCAGAATGTGTCGGTCGAATCGACCGGGTCGCAGGAGTGCCGGGTCTAGGATCTCGGGTCGGTTGGTAGCTGCCATTAGTATGACGCCTACGGTGGGATCAAAGCCATCCATCTCAACCAACAGCTGGTTCAAGGTCTGTTCCCTTTCGTCATGGCCGCCTGTCATGCCAATGCCTCGCGCCTTGCCTAGGGCGTCCAACTCGTCTACAAATATGATACAAGGGGCTTTTTCTTTGGCTTGGGCAAATAGATCACGCACTCGGGCAGCCCCCATCCCCACAAAGAGCTCAACAAACTCCGATCCACTCATACTGAAAAAGGGAACTCCGCTTTCTCCTGCAACGGCCTGTGCCAGTAATGTTTTTCCGGTCCCAGGAGGGCCTACGAGCAAAATCCCTTTGGGTAGCTTTCCGCCAAGCCTTGTGAATTTCTCGGGTGACTTGAGGAAATCAACAACTTCGACGAGTTCCTCTTTGGACTCATCTACACCGGCTGCATCATCAAAGGTTACTCCCACCTCGTCTTTCATGTATACCCTGGCTTTTTTCTTGCCGAGTGTCAGGAAACTACCTTGCTGAGCAGCAAAGCGCCGCATCATGAAATACCAAACGCCAACAAAAAGGATCACTGGAAAAAACCAGGAGGCTAGGTTTTTCAAAAAGTTGCTTTCGACAACGCCCTTGAACGTCACATTGTACTTTTCCAGAAGTTCGGACAGCTCAGGATCAACGCGCACTGTGGTAAAGACCTTTTCCACTTCCTGGCCGTTTTCAGCAACTTTCATTTTGCCTTGGATGCGGTCCTGGGTGATAGCCACCTCTGTTACTCTGCCAGCTTGAAGAGTCTTGACGAAGTCACTGTATGGTAAGCGCTCCACCGTAAAGATTTGAGCGATCAGGTTATGAAGAACCAGGACGATCCAGACTGCGATCAACACGTACCAGAATGAAAACTTATGATGCTTTTCCATGGTTGAGCCTCTCAAATCACGGGTTCACGGCAATCAGGATTTGGGGTAAAGATCCACTGCCGTCTTTTCCCGTGCGCACGGGATGCAAAGGCGTCTTTCGTCCTCTGTTTGAACCATCTTGGTTGCCATGGTCATCTCTCCACATTCGGCACACGCTTCAGAGGGAGCCAGGGGGGCATAAGGCGGCTCAGGACACTCGACCTGTTTTGTCTGAAATATAGCATCAAAGGGCTTGGCAAGTAGGTCCATGGCTTTAAGCCATTTTTGGCGCATACGCTGTTTGATCGTTGCCCGGCCTTCGGCAAAGGCCTTTTCAAGCTCGGCAAACTCTTGTTGATGCTCTCCTTCATATCTGTATCCAGATTTGCGCGAAAAGCGGAATGCCCTTTTGTCTGACCGATTAAAGACCGTAAAGACGTTCTTTCCGTAGTCCTTTAAGATGAGGTTGCCTTTTCCTGTAGTTGTACCAGCCAAAACCTGCAGGGCGTCTACCGCACAAGTGTCATTTTCGCTGATGACCACAACTTCTTCGTCCGTAGAGCGACGAAGACCGAGCACTTCCATGGCTCGTTTTGCCACCACGTAACCATATACCAGGCCAGGACACAGGTGACCGTGAAAGGCAATACAGCGCTTTAGGTCTTCTGGCAACTGCTGGTCTGAAACTGATCGGCCCTGATTGACATCGTGCATTGACTCGTATCCTTTCAGTGCTTTTTTGAGGCCTTTGCAGAACCTCGCCTCGCTTTGAGATATGGGCAATCGTCTATTGCTTCCAGCTGAAAAGGCTCTTAGCAATACTGCAGCAATTCATGCTCACCTCGGAGTCTGGATGGGCGTGTGCCAAGACTTGCCTTTCCAGGATAGATCTAGGCACTGCGTTGTCTGCTGTAATGTGACCTAGATAATGCAGGGCAATGCCCAGAAATTCCTTGCAAACACCATCTATGTGCCCGAAGAGCCGATCCGCCTGGTTTTCGTCGGTCGCTGCGTTGACAATAATCCCAAAAGCGTCCCTCCCGAACCGCTGGTACATGACCTTGATAACTGCATAGGCATCTGTCAGACTGGTTGGCTCTCTGTTCAGCACAATAATGTTTCTTGGGGCAAACAGGTTGAACTGGAGTACGACCTCTGAGATCCCGGCGCCGGTATCTAAGAGGACTTCGTCATAGTTGGGAATTATTGAGTCAAGAGTACTTTTTATCATCTGGATCTTTTCATACAGCAACTGACCCATTTCCTTCACGCCGGAGCTGGCAGGAACCAGGTCAAAACCCACCTTAGTAGAGATGATGACATCTTGAACAGACAGGCCCCCAAAAACCACGTCTTGCAGGGTGTACTCGGGTGTAATTCCAAGAAGGATGTCCATATTGGCAAGGCCTAGGTCACAGTCCACCACAAGGACCTTCCTGCCTTGCTTCACAAGGCAGGTGGCCAGGTTGGCGGCAATAAACGTCTTTCCCACTCCTCCTTTTCCGCTTGCAATAGATGTAATGACCGCTTTCTTTGGTTCCATCAGAAATACTCGACCTTTCCGATCAAAATTTGACGATTTGTAACAGTTTAGCCTTATGAAAATATTCTAAATCACCACGAAGGGTACTGACACCTTCTTTGAGTGACTGCCGGTAGGGCACCGTCTTTTCGCGACTTATCTCTGGGGGAGACCGCAGCCCCGAGCTTGTCGAGGGGAATGCGGAGGGGGCAAAGCATCCCCCGGAGATAAGTCACAGAAAAGACCAGCCCGGGAGGCTCGGAACGAAAGAAAAGGTATCAGTACCC
>CAZCWQ010000135.1:0-6478 GCA_964502365.1 uncultured Desulfobacterales bacterium
ACCAGCGGCTGGAAGGACAAGTTTGAGTGGGTCGAAGAGTTCCAGGCCAGCCCTGACGGGCAGAAGGTAGCCGTTATCGTCAAGACAGGGGAAGGCGAATTTAACGTGTGCGTAAACGGTACTACCTGGGAGAACCCCTTTGACAAGATCTGGTACCTGAGGTTTGGACCTGACGGGCGGCTTGCATGCATTGTCTCAAAGGATATGGAGTGGACCGTTGCCGTGGACGGTCAGGCATGGGAGAACAGCTTTGGCCTTGTATGGAACATGAGGTTCAGTCCAGACGGCAAGAATATTGGCGCGGCCATTCAACAGGACACGAAGTATGGGGCAGCTCTCAACGGAGAGCCCTGGGAAAATCTGTTTGCCAACATGACAAACTTCGCCATGAGCGCAGATGGCACGCATACGGCTGGAGCTGTTCAAACGAAAACCTTTAGCGAGGGTGATATTTTCAAGTTTCAGGAGGGTTGCTATACAGCCGCCGCAGACGGCAAGGCCTGGGACACCAATTTTGTGAACGTCTGGAACATGGCCTTTAGCCCTGACGGGACAAAGCTGGCAGCCGAAGCCAGAACAAGCCTGTATGACTATACTATTGTAGTGGATGGAGTTCCTTGGTCGGGGACATTCGGTTGTGTGTGGGAACCCATATTCAACCCTAGGACAGGGGCCGTTGTTGCGCCTGTACTGGCTGCCGGCAATTGGACCTTGGCACAAGACGGTAAGACCATGTGGGATCGCGGTTTTGTGAATTGCTGGCACCAAATGTTCAACCTTGACGCCTCGAAGCTGGCAGCCATTGTGGCGCCCAAGTACGGTAGGTGGACAATAGCTGTTGATGGGGAGGCCTGGCATACAACCTTTGGCGATATGGTTGCAGATGCTGTGTTCAGCCCAGACGGAACACGCGTGGCGGCTTTGGGCAAAGAGGACGGACAATGGACTATCATAGTGGACGATAAGGTATGGAACAGCGCTTACGACATGGTCTGGCAACCTGTTTTTAGCCCAGATAGCCGCAATGTTGCAGCCAAGGTGGAAAAGAACAAAAAGTATACGATCGTAATAGACGGCACACCTTGGAACCGTGAATGCCAGGCAGTATGGGATCCAGTGTTCAGTCCGGACGGAAGCAAGGTTTTGGTTCGATCGATTGAAGGCGGGAAGTACTTTCGTCGTGTTCTGCCGCTAACCGAGATCACAGGTTAAGGGAGGGGAGGAGAAAAAAATGCATGGTCTTTATAATTTTGTCCGCGGTCCTCTTGCATGGGTAGCCTTTATCATCTTTATCTGCGGTAGCCTGTACCGGTTGATCTCCATGCTTAGGCTTGCTAGGAAAAAGGACATTTGGGTGTATGAGTACACGAGCTTATACTATACTATTCGTTCGATCATTCATTGGATCTGCCCCTTTGCCAACATAAATTCCCGTGAGCGTCCGATCTTCACAATCGTTACCTTTGCCTTTCATATCTGCCTCCTGGCCGTTCCTATTTTCCTTTCAGCCCATATTATTTTATGGGATGAGTCATTTAACATCAGTTGGTGGTCCCTGCCGGACGGGGTGGCGGACTTCATGACCCTGGTTGTGTTAGCCTGCTGTGTATATTTCCTGTGGCGAAGGCTGACACGACCTGAAGCCAAGTTTGTCACCTTTACCTCAGATTATTTTATTCTGGCCGCTGTTGCGGCGCCCTTTGTCACTGGTTTTTTGGCTTACCATCAATGGTTGGGCTACAAATTCTGGCTCATCTTGCATATCCTTTCAGGAGAAATCTGGCTCGCGGCCATACCATTTACTCGGCTGAGCCACATATTGTTCTTTGCACTCAATAGGGCGTACATTGGTTCTGAATTCGGTGCCGTACGGCATGTGCGGGATTACTAATCAACCTTAGTTTACGCCTTAAACCAAGCAATGAGGAGGATCGATAATGGCTGAACCTGCAGAAAAGATAGTAGATATAGGCTTGGACGAAGGTAGTGCCAGGCTGACCCCTGAAAGGATAGAAAAGGTCATAAATGCTGTTTTGGCCGCGGCGGGCGGTGCCCGTCTTAAATCTTATGTGGAAACCTGTGTGCACTGTGGGCTTTGTGCTGAGGCCTGCCACTGGTATAAGTCATTCGACAAAGATCCTAGCTTTTCGCCTGCCGGCAAGGTAAAGCAGACAATGTGGCCAATCCTTAAGAAGAAAGGCAGGGTTACCCCTGAATTTATTAGGAGGGCTTCAGAGATTGCTTCTACAGAGTGCAACTTGTGCAGACGGTGCGTGCACTATTGCCCAATGGGTATCGACATTGCCTACATGATGGTCTTGGTGCGCCGTATGTGCCACCGTTTGGGGGTCACGCCCCAATACATCCAGGATACGGCTCACAGTCATTCGGCTACTATGAACCAGATGTGGGTCAAAGAAGATGAATGGATAGACACCTTGTTCTGGCAAGAAGAAGAGGCACAGGATGAGATACCGACACTGCGCATCCCCCTTGAAAAGGAAGGGGCGGACATCATGTATTCTATCATCGGTCCTGAGCCCAAGTTTAGGGCCCAGCTCATTTATCAAGCAGCAGTCATATTCGAAAATGCCGGCCTGGACTGGACCATGCCCGCCACTACTGGCTGGGACAACAGTGATATGCCAATGTTTACCGGTGAATTTGAAATGATGGGAAGACTTAAGAGAGACCACTTTGAGACCGCCCAGAGACTGAAGGTGAAAAAGATCGTTATGGGCGAATGCGGTCACGCCTATCGATCCATTTACGATGTTGGTAACCGATGGCTCGGCTGGAAGTGGCCACCAATACCGGTTATTCACGCAGCCCAGTTTTTTTCCGAATTGCTCACGGAAGGCAAAATCAAGGTAGCCAAGAAATTCGATGAAGCCGTTACAATCCAGGATCCATGCAACATCGTGAGAGGAATGGGCCTTCATAAGCATCTCCGACATGTCGCAAAGGCCTTCTGCAAGGAGGTTGTTGAGATGGAGCCGAACAGTGATCACAACTACTGCTGTTGTGCTGGCGGCGGTGTCATCAACTGCGGACCTCCATGGAAGAAGAAACGTGTGCTAGGAAACAGGGTCAAGGCAGAGCAGTTGGCTGCCACTGGTGTGAAGACGATTATCTCTCCATGTCACAACTGTCACGGTGGCATTGAGGACATTATTAATCACTACAAACTCGGGATGCATCTGAAGTTTCTCGGCGACATCATCTACGAGTGCATGGAAAAACCAAAGGCAGCGTAAGGCCTAAGATACCAAACTTGCATGCACAAAGTGGACGGAACTTCTTGATCAAAAGGGGGTAAGTGGGGATGAAAAAAAAGACTGTAGCCCTGTTAATAGGATTGGCGGTTTTGGCATGCATGCTGGCTCTTATGCCCGCTTATTCGCAGGAAGACATAACATTTTTGAAGGATGAGGCGTTTGGCGAGGGACAGAGGCCGCCAGCAGCCTTTGTCCATGAAGAACACAACGAAAAAGCCGAGATCGAGGAATGTAATGTCTGCCACCATGTGCATAAGGATGGTGAGTTGGTTGAAGATGAATCGAGCGAGGATCAGAGGTGTTCAGATTGCCACAACATTAAAGATGGGTACCCAACAAGGCCTTTGATGAAGGCGTATCATGACCGGTGCAAGGGCTGCCACCAGGACAAGGGAAAAGGCCCTATCACGTGTGGGGAATGTCACCCGCGAGGAGGAGGAAAAGCTGCATCCCACGAAAGCCATTGATTAGGGGACCTGACACACTCGTTGCCTCTTTTGAGCTCATTGCTTAACTTGACTGAACTTTCTCCATGGGCCCAGTCAAAAGTTCAGTCACACACCCACTTTCCCAAACCAACTAGCGCGACTTTACTGAAACCAAGGCATAATCGCTTTTGATCCCGATGAGTTGTCCAGCCAGCAGCGCGTCTGGTCTATTGTAAGCTGTTTTGAATCGCGTCTAAAAGCTCGTCTGGTTCCGGGGGTTTTTCGATATAGGCATCTGGTTCCGGAATGCTTTCACCCTTATATCGGTCAAGAACCTCCTGGGAGTGAAAAAAGGTTTTCTTAGAAACCGCCGAAAGCATTATAACAGGTATATCTTTTAGCGCAGGATCATTTTTCAAGTCTCGGTACATGTCAATGCCGCTCTGTTGAGGCAGCATTACATCCAAAATTATCAGAGAAGGCTTCTGTCTTCGGGCGAGTTCTATCCCCTGTATGCCATCTGCGGCAGAAAGAGGCTCAAAACCATTCGTTTCCAACAAGGTGCTGACATACGTCCTAATATGCAATTCGTCATCGACGACCAGAACTTTTCTTGCCATTTTTTCCTCCATCAATAAAGTGTTAATCTTCCTTTGATTTGGTCTCCTCGTCTGCAAAATTAGTACATGCCGCTTGGCAAGGTAAGGGTTTTGGCTGGGTTTCTGACCGCAATCACGTGGCAGTGCGCATACTTAGACACGTTGGCCACAGTGCTTCCATGTTCAATTCTGTCCCTTTCGGATTTGCCGAGAGCTCCCATCACAATCACGTCAACATCATTTTTCCTGGCATAACGGATGATCTCCACATCTGGAGATCCCACTTTGACTACGAAAACACAGTTCTTGAAACCGCCCAGTTTTTGCTCATAGTTTTTCTTCACCACCTCTTCGGCTTTCTTTGCTACTTCCTCATCATAAAAGGCCTCTCCCTCTGGCGATCCCTCTGGGACGTGCTCGTCCACTACATGCCTCATGTACGTATAAGGAGAGTGGGGAATGTGAAGAATATGCAGCTTGGCGTCATGCTTTTTGGCCAGATCGACGGCATGAAGAAAAGCGATGTTGGCGTCCTCCGAAAAGTCGGTGCAAAAAAGGATGTTTTTGTATTCTACCATGTTTACCTCCCTTCCTTATTGTTTGGGTTTATGAGCAGTCTTGCCTGAAGACAACCAATAGACACAATATGATTAGTCCGTCTGGATCGCGCAATGCCGATCTTTGTCAGGGAGTCTTACGACAAATCTTGTGCCCTTTCCTCTCTCAGTTTCGAACTCAATGAAACCTCGATGCTCATCAATGACTTTCTTCGTTATCATGAGACCCAATCCAGTACCTCTAGTCCCCTTTGTACTGAAAAAGCTCTGAAATATTTTTTCTCTGGTGTCCTCATCCATACCGCAGCCATTATCCACAACTTCGTACTCTACCGCACAGCCTTCGGCTTTTCGTGATCGCAAGAGAACTTTTCTGCCTTGTCGAGAAGATTCGATATCCGTACACGCATCAATGGCATTTGTGACAAGGTTCAAAAGGCATCGGTGAATCTCTTCGGGATCAAACCATACAGGGGGAAGGTTCTCGTCCAGATCCAATTCCAAAGCAACGCCATGTTCCCGGGCATGCGGAAGCATTGAATCAAAGACATCCCTAAAAGGTCTGTTTGGGTCACCTAGGTGGTAGTCTGGTTCTCTTTCTTTAGAATAATTGAGTAAATCCAAAGCCATATTTCTTATTCTGCCTATGTCTGTCTTGATCATATCCCAACCGCGAGAAAGATATTCTTCATTATTCAACTCAACGCCTTTCTCCAGGACAAACATTCCCCCTCTCAGTCCCCCGACGATGTTTTTTATGCCATGGGCGAGTCCTGCAACCGTTTGACCCACAGCGGCCAGCCTTTCAGCTTTTATGAGTTCTGTGGTTTTCTCCGCAACAAGCTGTTCCAAGTGCCTAGTGCGCGTTATATCAAGGCACATCTCAATGGCTGCCATAATCTCCCCTTTTGAGTTCTTGATGGGAAATGCCCTGACGATCCAGAAAGATCGGGTGCCGTCTTTGTTGATCCCTTCCTCCTCGCTGTAATGAATCTGTCCGTCTTCGAAAGTTTTCACAACCGGGCATATTTGACATCGTTCCGATCTGCCCTTGTATGCCTGATAGCAGTAATCGCCTCGCTTCGGATCAAATGCTGATTCGAATTCACGGTTATACTTGATCAGCTTTAAATCTCTATCTTGAACAGTGATGTAACATGGGGCCATTTGAAAGAGGTTTTCATACTCCTGATCTTGTTTGTTCAGGTGCTCCTGCTTTTCAGCTATCTCTTTGGCCAGACGCTTCAAGGCGATGGCAAGAAGGCCTACGGCACCTTCCTGCAACTTCACCCTGTGCTGTAACTCTTCAAGGGTTAGGTCCCCGGCCATAAGGGCATCCTCCAACTGTCCAGGAAACACAAAAAAGGCCTTACCTCATCTGAAAAGTCGTATGCTAAGAATCACCATAGGTTTGTCTATCCGGTCTGAAGGCGATGACCATGCTCCATTGTTCTCTTCTATCTTTTAAAAGCAGAAAAATCCTACTAAGTCAATAGGAAATTATATATGCTTGACACCAGTGAGGCCATAGACTAATCTATATTAAGCTAATAGGCATCAGGGCCAAACGGTCATATCAGACTCCAATATAGCGCAGGGGGCTATACCATGAAATT
>CAZCWQ010000136.1:0-6416 GCA_964502365.1 uncultured Desulfobacterales bacterium
TGGCAAGTCGATTGATCGCGTGGGGGAAAAACCAGTACTCGTGTCCGGCCTTTTCCTAATTTTTGTTTGCTCCCTTCTCTATCATGTAGTCCATGGAACGGTAAGTGCTATATTCATTCTTCGAATTGTCCACGGCATTGGCTTTTCCGGCTTCATTGCCGCGACTTTTTCAACCATTGCCAAATTCACTCCCCGTGAGACAAGGGGGCGTGCTTTCAGTTACAACGGTGCCACCATGCTTGCAGCCTTGGGATTTGTCCCTCTGGCTGGTGAACATCTCATGGATGTATTCGGGCATCCTGCTATCTTTCATGGTGGGGCAGCTACGACTTTTTTGGGCTTTAGCTTGCTTGTCTTCACGAGGAAATGGGAAAAGATCTCAGGAAGGGTTGGACCGAAAGTCAGTTACGTTAAGATCTTAAACAATCGCTCATTTTTCTTCGTCCTTGTGGCGATGATTCTCTTTGTTGATTCTCAAGCCACTGTATTAAACTATTTTCCTCTTTACGCAAAGACCATTGGAGTCAGCGGGGGCCTGTTTCTGGGCATGGCGTTAGGTTTGGCCGTGGCCATAAGGCTTTTTGGCGGCGCTGTCCTTGACAGATACAGTAAACTATTGATCATTCGGATTTGCTTTGTTTTGTTCGGCCTAGGTATCATGCTGGTTTACAAGCTTGATTCGACTATCTTCTATATTCTTTCCTTCATTTTGTATGGGTCAGGATTGGGATATCTTTTCCCTGCCCTAAATGCTGTGGGAGCAGAACAAGGCTCCATGGAGCAAAAGGCAGGCATGATGAGTATGCTCACCATGGCTATCGATGGTGGGTTCATTCTGGGAAGCGTTTTTTCAGGCGGGCTCTCAGATATGATAGGGCTCTCAAAGACTTTTGTCTTTGCAGGCGCAGTCTCCTTTTTGGGAGTCTTCGTTACATCTTTTGCACCTATCAGAGAACATGCCGGGAAATACGGGTCAGACAATGGTGCAAGAGCTGATTGAGTTTATTAGATACAGGTAACAACCTGGAGCAATCACTTTACAAATCAAGGCCCAAGGCTTATATTCGACAAGGGGACGGCGACGGAAATAACTTTGCACGTAGGAGTTACCGATGGAGTTCATTAAGATACGCTTTGGAAAGAATCTCATCCACATGCACAGCAGGCTTCACAAGACCATAGGTGAGATGTTTCAGCAGGTCAACCCTATGCTGGCTCTGCCGGAAGAGACTTGGCGACCTCAAATGGACATGTATGAAACTCCTGAAGAGATCTTGATTGTTGGAGAGCTATCTGGGGTGGACAGGAAGGACTTGGAAGTGGAAGTGGATCAAAAGGCTGTGAAGATAACGGGTGTGAGACGGGAAATGTCCCGTGTTCAGGGTATGAGATACCATCTGGCTGAAATCGCTTATGGTAGATTCGAAAGGATTCTGCTCCTGCCAGTGCCGATAAACCCTGAGAAGGTAAAGGCCTCCTATAGCAACGGCCTGCTCAAGATTACTATGGCAAAGCGACCCCGCGATCAGGTCCGTCAGATTCCGATTGGAGTCGAATAGGATTCACATTTAGGAAATATTAGAATGACGGCAGATAAAGACAACAACCCCTCGTCACAGGAAGACAAGACACGCAAGATTCCAGAAACCTTGCCTATCTTGCCAGTTGTTGACTTGGCACTTTTCCCTAGGATGGTCCTTCCACTCGTGGTCCACGGAGAAGAATCGCAGAAACTGGTGGATGAGGCCATGGCAAAAGACCGTCTCATCGGAATCGTAGTCTCCAAGGACAAAGACTTAGGGGCTTCGAGCAAGCCAGAAAGCCTTTATGAGGTGGGCACCGCAGCCTTGATCCTGAAGATGGCCAAACCCGAGGAGAAGGGAACCCAACTCCTTGTCCATGGTATTGGCCGGTTTCGCGTCGGAGAGTACCTTTCCGATAAACCGTATCTCCATGCCAAGGTTGAACTCATCCCCGAACAAAGTGTTGAAGACATCGAAGTGGATGCTATGATGAGCAACCTAGTAGGCCTGTTCCAAAAGGTGCTGGACTTTTCCCCTTACCTTCCAAAGGAGTTAGGCCCCCTGTCAAAGTCCCTTGATGAGGCCGGTATGCTGGCAGATCTCATCGCCTCAAGCCTGAATATCGATAAGGATGAGAAGCAAAAAATCCTTGAATCTCAAGACATAAAGGAACGCCTGAAAGAGGTGACCCGATTGATCAACCGAGAGCTTCAGGTCCTTGAGCTGGGACAAAAGATCCAATCTCAGGTCAAGCAGGATATGGACAAAACCCAGCGGGAGTTTTACTTGCGACAACAGCTCAAAGCAATAAAGGATGAACTGGGTGAGAAGGACGAAGGCAAGGTGGAACTTGAGGAATATCGAGTCAAGATAGCCGAAAAGCACCTCCCAGAAGATGCCAAGAAAGAGGCAGAGCGGGAACTCGGACGCCTGGAGCGTATGCACCCATCTTCGGCTGAGTACACTGTAGCTTCCACATACCTGGACTGGATCACAGCACTGCCCTGGAACGAAAGCACCCAAGATGCCCTGGATATCAGGAACGCTCGGAAGGTCTTGGACGAGGATCATTATAACCTGGAGAAAGCAAAAAAGCGCATCATCGAATATCTTGCAGTCCGGAAGCTCAAGCCCGATTCCAGAGGGCCGATACTCTGTTTCGTGGGACCGCCGGGCACAGGAAAAACCTCCCTTGGCCATTCCATTGCCCGCGCCTTGGGCAGGAAGTTCGCCCGCATATCTCTCGGTGGTGTGCGAGATGAGGCAGAAATTCGCGGTCATCGTCGCACCTACGTGGGGGCATTGCCCGGACGCATCATCCAGGGCATCAGACGGGCCGAGAGCAACAACCCTGTTTTTATCCTGGACGAGATCGACAAGGTGGGGGCTGATTTTCGTGGTGACCCTTCCGCTGCCCTGCTGGAAGTCCTTGATCCAGAGCAAAACTTTGCCTTTTCCGATCATTACTTGGATGTTGCATTTGACCTTTCCAAGGTGATGTTCATTACGACCGCAAATATTCTGGACACCATTCCAGCGGCCTTGAGAGACCGGATGGAGGTGTTAGACCTTCCAGGTTACACCGAAGAAGAAAAGGTCAAGATCGCTCAACGCTATCTTATTCCCCGTCAGTTGGAGGCCCATGGTCTCACACCGGAACAGCTTACTGTGACTGGAGGCGCTACAAGGAGGGTCATATCCGGCTATACGCGAGAAGCGGGTCTGCGAAACTTGGAACGCGAGATAGCGGCTGTCTGCCGCAGTGTGGCTAGTGTGGTAGCTGAAGGACAGAAGGGACCCACACATGTCACGGCGAGAGACCTCCACAAATTTTTGGGGCCTGTAAGATTTCGTTCTGAGATGAGCGAACGGATATCTACTCCTGGTGTGGCAGCAGGGTTGGCTTGGACACAGACAGGAGGAGACATCCTGTTCGTGGAGGCAACCAAAATGAAAGGGAAACATGCCTTGACACTGACTGGCCAACTCGGTGATGTGATGAAGGAGTCGGCCACAGCGGCACTGAGCTTCATCCGTTCCCATGCAAGGGATTTGAATATACAGGAAGACTTCTACGAAAACAACGAGTTACATATCCATGTGCCTGCAGGAGCAATCCCCAAGGACGGTCCGTCAGCCGGTGTGACTATGCTCACGGCACTGGTTTCCCTTCTCAAAGGGAAGACAGCGGCCAGTGATCTGGCCATGACCGGCGAGATAACTTTGAGGGGGCAGGTCTTGCCGGTTGGGGGAATCAAGGAGAAGGTCCTTGCCGCTCACAGGGCAGGAATAAAGCGGATCATTCTGCCAAAATGGAACCAGAAGGACTTGGAGGATGTACCTAAGAAAGTCCGAAAGGCCATTCGGTTCCATTTCGTGGAGACTATGGATGAGGTGTTGAGTGCTGCTTTGCCAAAGAGTTAGCTGGTGCCCATACATAAATGAATCTTCAAACAGCAACGGGCACTTGCTCTGAGACCTTTATTGCACAACCTCGTCTCGCTCTTTGATATGAGGTTTTTGACCCATCCATGGGCTTGCTCACTAAATCGCAAGAACTCTCCGCCTGCGGCGTTCCGCCTCCGGCGGATCAAACAGCTTGCGATTTGGCCACTACAGTGGGCCGCTCCCTTTGCCCAGATGGGTACCCCAAAAACCTCATAATTGTCGCTTACCGAGGTTGTTCAAAGCTCTCGCTATGGTTTGGTTGGGGGGCTATGCCAAAGCTGCGTGTTGTCATAAGAAAGGGTTAATAGGAGAAACTTACTATGTGGAATTACACAGATAAGGTCAAAGATCACTTTTTGAACCCCAAAAATGTGGGAGAGGTGGATAACCCTGACGGTGTGGGCGAAGTGGGGTCGCTCGCTTGTGGAGACGCCTTGAAGCTCACATTTAAACTGGACGAGCAGAAGCGGATCAAGGATGTCAAGTTCCAGACATTTGGCTGTGCAAGTGCCATTGCCTCTTCATCAGCACTGACCGAGATAGTTAAAGGAATGACCTTAGAAGAAGCTGAACAGGTCTCTAATGAGGATATTGCACAATATCTTGGAGGGCTGCCAAAAGAAAAGATGCACTGTTCCGTAATGGGGCGTGATGCGTTAGAAAAGGCCATTGCCCATTATCGAGGTGAACCAGAAAAAAAGATTGAAGGTGAGATAGTCTGTGAGTGTTTTGGTATTACGGATACGGAGATAGAGCGGGTAGTTCGTGAAAGTAACCTGACTACGATCGCGGATGTCACTAATTATACCAAAGCTGGCGGAGGATGTGAAGGCTGTCACGATAAGATACAAGAGATAATTGATAGGGTCCACGGAACGCCGCATCTCTTACACCAGAAGCCAGCCCGATTGACTAATATTCAAAAGATCAAGCTCATCGAGGAAACTCTGGAACGCGAGATCAAACCTTCCCTCAGGCATGATGGCGGAGACATCGAACTTGTTGATGTTGAGGGGAACACTGTCCTAGTGAAGCTGCGCGGAACGTGCGCCACCTGTGTCGCCTCACAGGTCACGCTCAAACACTACGTGGAATCCAAGTTGCGCGAATTGGTTACGCCGGAGCTGGTGGTGCAGGAGGTGCACTCATGAAGGTCATTTACACAGATAACAATGCAACAACCCAGGTCTCACGCGAAGTCCTGGAAGAGATGCTCCCATACTATCACGACCTTTACGGGAACCCCTCCAGCATGCACAGCTTTGGAGGCCAAGTGGCAGGACAGTTGGAGAGGGCTCGTGAGAAGGTGGCCAGTCTTATCGGAGCCACCCCGGATGAGATAGTATTTACCAGTTGCGGAACGGAAAGCGACAATACGGCCATTCACACAGCCATTGCCTCACATCCGGACAAGAAACACATCATCACCACACGGGTTGAACACCCCGCTGTCAAAAATCTCTGTGAGTATTTGAGTCAGAACGGATATCGTGTGACATTCCTCCCGGTGGACCGGCAAGGGAGATTAGATCAGGAATATTTATACAAGAGCGTGTCGGATGACACTGCCATTGTCAGCATTATGTGGGCAAATAATGAGACCGGGGTTATATTCCCAATAGAAGAAATCGCTCAGGTGATGAGAGAAAGAGGTATTGTGTTCCATACGGACGGTGTGCAAGCTGTCGGCAAGATATCTGTAGATGTGAGACAAGTCCCTCTGGATATGCTCTCTGTTTCTGGCCACAAACTCCATGCGCCCAAAGGGGTTGGTGCCCTTTATGTCCGGAAAGGGACTAAATTTGCTCCTTTCCTCATCGGAGGGCACCAGGAAAGAGGGCGCAGAGGCGGGACCGAAAATGTCGCGTCCATTATAGGTCTCGGCAAAGCGTGTGAATTGGCCGTAGACCATGTCAGAGAGGAAAATGAGCGTGTGAGATACCTGAGGGACAAGCTCGAAAACGAAATCCTCAAACGGGTTCCGAATACTATGGTAAATGGAGATCCCGAACATCGCCTTCCCAATACAACCAGCATAAGCTTCGAGTATGTGGAAGGTGAGGCTATCCTTCTTATGATGAATGAGTGGGGTATCTGTGCATCTTCTGGTTCAGCGTGCACATCAGGCTCTTTGGAGCCATCGCACGTTCTGCGAGCTATGGGCGTTCCTTTTACCGCAGCGCACGGTTCGATCCGTTTCAGTCTTAGTATCTACAACACCGAAGAAGAGGTGGATTATATTGTCGAAAGACTTCCTCCAATTATTGAACGCCTAAGAGACCTTTCGCCGTTTTGGACTCAATCAAGAAAGGCACGGAAAGCCTGACGGACTTCTTTGGCCTAGTAAAGAGATGAGACAATGGATAACCTTATGGGTTGTATCTGCCTTTGTCTTGACATTTTTGGGCTTGTCCCTTTGCAGTGATGAAATCATCTTGGATGATT